>NZ_JBLUPW010000025.1:0-71641 GCF_048068175.1 Pseudomonas sp. NY15356
GTATTCACCCTTGACCGGAGGAACGAACTCACCGCCGATGTAGTTGCCATAGCGGCTCTTGAAGGTGATTTTCGCGCCTTCGGTACCCGGATGTGCGTAACGCATGGTGTGTCTCCTGGCTATTGTGTTTGTTGCGGAGTTCAAAAGCGTAGAGCAAAGGTCGGGCCAGTGCTGTCGAGCCCTTGATAATCAAGGTGTTGGCCGGTTGATGATGAGCGGCGCAGTGGCCTGTGTGGCAACTGTGGCACGCGTTGCGTGACAGTTTGTACCGTTCCCGGCGCAGCCCATGACTCGTCGGTCAGCGTGCCATTGCAAAGCCTCGATGGGTGGAGGATGCTGGCGGGACGCTCTATCTGCGGAGAACAAGAACGATGCAGAGCAACGCCTTCAGCCGCCACGCCCACCAGGTCCTCACGGTCGCCCGTGGCCAGGCCAGCGGGCCGGGCAGCGACCCGTCGATCGCCCGCTCCTGGCTGCGCTGCCTGGAGGACTACCACCTGGACCCGACGCTGGCCCAGGCGCCTGTCGTGCTGGAGCATGGCCGCCTGCTGGAAAGCCGTGAGCGTCTGCGCCAGGTGTTGCAGATCGCCGATACCGAAATGAACAGCCTGCATCAGCAGCTGTCCGGCGCCGGCCATGCGGTATTGCTGACCGATGCCCGCGGGGTGATCCTCAATTGCGTCACCGCCCCTACCGAGCGGCGTATCTTCGAGCGTGCCGGGTTGTGGCTGGGCGCCGACTGGAGCGAGGCCAGCGAAGGCACCAACGGCATCGGCACCTGCCTGGTCGAGCGCCAGGCCCTGACCATTCACCAGGGCGAGCACTTCCGTGGCCGGCATACCGGCCTGACCTGCTCGGCGAGCCCGGTGTTCGACCCGCACGGCGAGCTGCTGGCGGTGCTCGATGTGTCTTCGGCGCGCCCGGATGTCTCGCGCCAGAGCCAGTTCCACACCATGGCGCTGGTCAACCTCTCGGCGAAGATGATCGAGAGCTGCTATTTCTTGCGTCATTTCGAGGGCCAGTGGCTGCTGCGCTTCCATCTGCAGGCCGAATCGGTCGGGCTGTTCAGCGAGGGGCTGGTGGCGTTCGATGGCAATGGGCGGATCTGCGCGGTCAACCAGAGTGCACTGAACCTGTTGGGCACTATTCGCGGTGGGATGCTTGGCAAACCGGTGGAGATGTTCTTCGCCTGCAGCCATGACGAACTGTTCAGCCGCGCCACGCCCCAGGGCAGCGCCGCCTGGCCGTTGCATACCCGCGACGGGCGCCAGGTATACGCCAGCCTGCGCGGGCAGGGGCGTACCTCGGCCTGGTCGGTGCCGGCCAGCCTGGCCGCGGCCCGGCGCGAGGCGCCTGAGGGCATCTGCCTGGTCGACCCCGCGCTGGCGCTCGACCTGCAGCGCGCCGTGCGTGTGTTCGAACGTGACGTGCCCTTGCTGCTGCAGGGCGAGACAGGGTGTGGCAAGGAGGCGTTCGCCCAGGCCGTGCACCGGGCCAGCCAGCGCCGGCACAAACCGTTCGTGGCCATCAACTGTGCATCGATCCCCGAGAGCCTGATCGAGAGCGAGCTGTTCGGCTATCGCGGCGGCACCTTCACCGGGGCGCGCAAGGAAGGTATGCGTGGCAAGCTGCTGCAGGCCGATGGCGGCACCTTGCTGCTCGATGAGATCGGCGACATGCCGCTGGCCTTGCAGACACGCCTGTTGCGGGTGCTGGAGGAGCGCCAGGTGGTACCGATCGGTGGCGAGCCCCAGCCCGTGGATGTGCGCATCATCAGTGCGACCCACCGCGACCTGCTGGAGCGGGTACAAGAGGGCAGCTTCCGCGAAGACCTGTACTACCGCCTCAATGGCCTGGAAGTGGCCTTGCCGGCCTTGCGCGAGCGCAGCGACAAGGCGCAGTTGCTGGACTTCCTGCTGGCGCAGGAGGCTGGCGGGCAGCCGGTGGACATCGAGCCTGCGGCGCGCCAGGCGCTGTTGGCGTTCGCCTGGCCAGGTAACGTGCGGCAGATGCGCAATGTGCTCAAGACGCTGGTGGCGCTGTGCGAAGACAACCGCATTGCCTATGCCGACCTGCCTGCAATCGTCAGGACGTCCATGGGGCCTGCTGGCGCAATCGCGGGACAAGCCCGCTCCCACAACGACCCTGCTGGCGCAATCGCGGGGCAAGCCCGCTCCCACAACCGTGCGACACTCGAAGGCGCCGAACGGGCCGCGTTGCTGGCAGTGCTCGAAGAAAAGCGCTGGCACATGACCCATACCGCCGAGCATCTGGGCATCAGCCGCAATACCTTGTATCGAAAACTGCGCAAGCACGGCATTTCGAAGGTCGGCTGAGCGAAACAGCGAGTGCGATTTCCCTCGCCCTGGGCTACCCTGCCTCGACGTTTTGCGAGGTCGACCATGCACATTCACATTCTCGGTATTTGCGGCACTTTCATGGGTTCGCTGGCGGTGCTGGCCAAGGAGCTGGGCCACCGGGTCACTGGCTCGGACGCCAACGTCTACCCCCCGATGAGCACCCAGCTCGAAGCCCAGGGCATCCAACTGACCCAGGGCTACGATCCGGCCCAGCTGGAGCCGGCACCGGATCTGGTGGTGATCGGTAACGCCATGTCCCGGGGCAACCCCGCGGTGGAGTACGTGCTGAACAAGGGCCTGCCCTACGTCTCCGGCCCACAGTGGCTGGCCGACCATGTGCTGCAGGGGCGTTGGGTACTGGCCGTCGCCGGTACCCACGGCAAGACCACCACCAGCAGCATGCTGGCCTGGGTCCTGGAACATGCCGGCATGAGCCCGGGCTTCCTGATCGGCGGCGTGCCACAGAACTTCTCCGTATCTGCCCGCCTGGGCGGTACCCCGTTCTTCGTGGTCGAGGCCGACGAGTATGACAGCGCCTTCTTCGACAAGCGCTCCAAATTCGTCCACTACCACCCACGCACGGCGATCCTCAACAACCTTGAATTCGATCATGCGGATATCTTCCCTGATCTTGCGTCCATCGAGCGGCAGTTCCACCATCTGGTACGAACCATTCCCAGCGAAGGCCTGGTTATCCACCCCACCACCGAGCAAGCCCTGGAGCGCGTGATCGGCATGGGTTGCTGGACGCCGGTGCAGACTACCGGCGAAGGTGGCCAGTGGCAGGCCCGGTTGCTCAGTGCCGATGGTTCGCACTTCGAAGTGCTGTTCGAGGGCGTGGTGCAGGGGGTGGTCGAGTGGGAGCTGACCGGCCAGCACAACGTGGCCAATGCCTTGGCGACCCTGGCGGCGGCCCGCCATGTAGGCGTGGCTCCGGCCATGGCCATCGAAGGTCTGAGCGCCTTCAAAAGCGTCAAGCGGCGCATGGAAAAGGTGGCCGAAGTGCAGGGCGTCACCATCTACGACGACTTCGCCCATCACCCGACGGCCATTGCCACCACCCTCGACGGCCTGCGCAAGCGTGTCGGCGAGGCGCCGGTGATCGCCGTCATCGAACCGCGCTCCAACTCCATGAAGCTTGGCGCCCACCGTGATGGCCTGCCTGACAGCGTCGACAATGCCGACCAGGTGATCTGGTACGCACCGCCCAACCTGGGCTGGGACCTGGCGGCCACGGCGGCGCAATGCAAGGTGCCGGCTGTGGTGGCCGATAGCCTTGAGGCGATCATCGAGCGGGTCAAGGGCCAGGCCCGCCCAGGCACCCATGTGGTGATCATGAGCAATGGCGGCTTCGGCGGCCTGCATGGCAAGCTCGCCGAGGCCCTCAAATGAGCGGGCCGGAGCGCATCACGCTGGCCATGACCGGTGCTTCCGGGGCGCAGTATGGCCTGCGCCTGCTCGACTGCCTGGTGCGTGAGGATCGCGAAGTGCATTTCCTCATCTCCAAGGCGGCGCAGCTGGTAATGGCCACCGAGACCGACGTGGTGCTACCGGCCAAGCCCCAGGCGATGCAGGCATTCCTGACCGAGTACACCGGCGCAGCCGACGGGCAGATCCGCGTGTACGGCAAGGAAGACTGGATGGCGCCGGTAGCCTCGGGCTCCGGCGCGCCCGCGGCCATGGTGGTGGTGCCCTGTTCCACCGGTACCTTGTCGGCCATTGCCACAGGCGCCTGCAACAACCTGATCGAACGTGCCGCGGACGTGACCTTGAAGGAACGGCGCCAGTTGATCCTGGTGCCGCGTGAGGCGCCGTTCTCGACCATTCACCTGGAGAATATGCTCAAGCTGTCGCAGATGGGCGCTGTGATCCTGCCGGCGGCGCCGGGCTTCTATCACCAGCCGCAGACCATCGACGACCTCGTCGATTTTGTGGTGGCGCGTATCCTCAACCTGATGAGCATTCCGCAGGACATGCTGCCGCGCTGGGGTGAACATCACTTCGGGGTCGACGATTGAGGCGTGCACTGGCGGGGCTGTTGGTGCTGGCCCTGCTCGGTGGCTGCGCGACCGTGCGAACGCTGGATGCCAATAAACCGGGCGCACCGGTGGTGTACGCCGGAACGCGGCTGGACCTGTATGCGATGAACGGGGGATGCTGCCCCGAGGATCGTTTCGGGGCCAAGGCGCCGGCGTATCCTGGGCTCGACCTGCCGGGCAGCGCGTTGCTCGATACCCTGTTGCTGCCGTTGTCGCTGTTGACGGCATTGGGAGTTGGTTTCCAGGCAACCGGCGGTCTGTGATGCGCTGATCGCTGGCCAGCCGGTTCCCACAGGTGGGAGCCGGCTTGCCGGCGATCAGGCTGGAAGCGACCAGGGGTTATTTCTTGCCCAGCTTGCGCAACTCGTCGGATTCGACGATCCGCACTCCATCCTCTTCTTCCAGCGCCAGGCGCCACAGCGCCCGGGCCAAGGTGCACGCCTCGATCCCTCGGTACTTGCCAGGTATCAGCCGTGAGAACGGGGCGGCCAGACGCTCACCCATCCGCGGCTCCAGGCGTTCGCCGAGCAGCAGCGAAGGCCGGACGATGGTCAGCTGCGGCCAGTCCTGGGCCTTGAGCGCTTCTTCCATCTCACCCTTGACCCGGTTGTAGAAGATCGGCGACTTGGGGTCGGCTCCCAAGGCGCTGACCACCAGCAAGTGGCGGGCGCCCATTTCCCGGGCGCGCTTGCTGAACGCCACGACCATGTCCAGGTCGACGGCGCGGAAGGCGGTTTCCGAACCTGCCTGCTTGAGTGTGGTGCCCAGGCAGCAGAAGGCGATATCGACGCGGCCGGCCAGTTGCGGGAGAAACACGGCCGGGTCGCCCACGGGGTTTTCCAGGTGCGGATGCTCGGCCAGTGGCCGACGGGTAGGGGCCAGCACCCGGCTGATGGTGGGTTCGTTGAGCAGCCGGTCGAGCAGGTGTTCACCCGTCAGGCCTGTTGCTCCGGCAAGTAATACATGCTGAGGCGTCAAGTACATGATGTCTCTCCCTTGTTACACACAGCTTAGTGGGTGGCAGGCGATTTTTCCTGTTCATCCACCGCTGGCTGGGCTTCATTGCGCAAGGCTTCCTCGGCCTGCTGCCGGCGCAGGCGCTGCCAGTGTGCAAGCACCGGCGGTGGCGCCCAGAGCTGCGGCTCGGAGGCTTCGAAGCCTTCTCTTCTTTCTCGTTCGGCAACACTGGTGCGGGCCAGTTCGAACGCTTGTTTCAGGTCGTCGGTCTGGTTCAGGGCCTGGGCGAACAGGGCGTCGCCGAAGTAGGTGAAGTCGGCTTCTTCCGAGCAGCCGAAGGACACCCGGTCCGGGCGGGCGGCGGTCATGATCAGGGTGCGCTCGTCCTTGAGCGGGGCGATGTAGCCACCGGAATAGCAGGCCGAAATGACAATGACCTTGTCACGGTCCTTGAGCGGAGCCAGGGCGCTGGCCAGTTCGTCGGCGGCAAGGTCGGCCAGTTGCAGGCGCGGTTGGTCGAGCACCAGTTGGTGGTCCTGGCTGCCATGGCTGGTGAGGTAGATGAACACCAGGTCCTCGGGGCCGCTGCGCTCGGCCAGGGTACGGGCGGCGCGGGTGAGGTTCTCGCGGGTGGCCATGGGGCGGTCAGCCATGTGGTCACGGTGGTTGACCAGGGTTACCTGGCCATGGGCGCCGAAGCGGACCTTGAGCATGTTGCTGACATAATCGGCCTCGCGCAGGAATACGCTTTGCTGGCCATCACCTGCCACCACCAGGCTGTACAGCTCGATGGGCGCCTGGCTGGGTGGCACCGCGGCCAATGCCTTGTCCAGCAGCCTGCCCTGGTTGAGCAGGGCCAGGTCAAGCGGGTCGGGGAGCAGCTGGCCCTTGGCATCACGCACGCGTACGCCGTTGATCCAATACCCCTTGCTCACCTTGCCGTTGGCCTGTATCAGCCGGCCTTCGCCGTGGTAGGCATCGTTCTCGAAGCCGCCGATGTACTGGCTGCCGTCGGCCAGTTGCAGGCGGCCCTGGCCATGGAAGCGCCATTCGCGGAAGCTGCCCCGGTAGCGGCTGCCGTCGCTGCCGAGCATTTCGCCTTGGCCGTCGAGGGAGCCATCCTTGAAATCGCCGATCCACACATCGCCTTCTGCGTTCTCGTAGCGGCCGCGACCCTCCAGGCGATTGTCCTTGAACTCGCCGATGTACTGCTCGCCGTCGACGCTGTCGTAGGTGCCGCTGCCTTGCAGCAGGCCATCGATGAAACGGCCGCTGAACTGGTTGCCGCTGGCATCGCTGCGCACACCGGCGCCGTTGGGCTTGCCCTTGGCGAACAGGCCCTGGTAGCGGCTGCCGTCGGCCAATTCGAGCTCGCCGGCGCCTTCGTACAGGTCGTCCTTGAACTGGCCGCGGTAGGTCTGGTCGTTCTGCTTGAGGGTGCCTTCGCCGTCGCGTCGGCCATGCTTGAAGGTGCCGGCATAGTGGCTGCCTGGGGTGGTCAGCTCGCCCAGGCCGTGGAACAGGCCCTCGGCGAACTGGCCGCGATAGACCTCGCCGTTGCTGCCATGCCACTCGCCCTGGCCATGCCATTGGCCGTTCTGGAAGGTGCCGGCATACCAGCTGCCGTTGGGGTAGTCGATGCGCCCCTCGCCCTGCAGCAGGCCATCTACCACCTCGCCCCGGTAGCGCCCGCCGTCAGGCAGGCGGGCGTCCGGTGGTGACAAGGGTTCGCCCTCGCCGCAGGCAGCGAGCAACAGGGTCAGGGTCAGGGGCAGCAGGGCACGCATGGCAGGTTCCGGGCAAACGATGCGTCGAGTATGCCGCAGAAGCAGAAGCGGAGACAGCCGGGGAGGCTGCGGTGGTTCAGACGAAACACAGCGAAAGGGGTTCGGCGATGTAGGCGGGTTTCTCCTCGCCTTCGATCTCCAGGGTGGCGGTGACCTTGAGCAGCCATTGCCCCGGCTTCTTCTCGGTGGCCTCGGCCAGCTCGACGCTCAGCCGCACTCGGCTGTCGACCTTCACTGGCTGGATGAAGCGCACGCTGTCCAGCCCATAGTTGAGCGCCATCTTCAGGCCTTCGGGCAATACGAGGATGTCCTCCATCAGCTTGGGAATCAGCGATAGCGTGAGGAAGCCATGGGCAATGGTGCTGCCGAACGGCGTCTTTGCGGCCTTCTCGGGGTCCACGTGGATGAACTGGAAGTCCCCGGTGGCTTCGGCGAATTGGTTGATGCGCAGTTGGTCGATCTTCAGCCACTCGGAACGCCCCAAAGGCTTGCCGACATAGTGCGATAACGCGCTTACAGGTACATAGGGCATCGTGACTCTCCAAGTAGTCTTGCGCGTCGGTAGGCTTGATCTGGTACGCGAGTGCAAGATCAGCACGCTGTGGCAATACAGTCAAGTTGTCATCTTTTCGCCGCAAATCGCCTTATAGACGCCCCAGGGCCGTGCTTATAATGGCCGCACTGCCCGGAGGAGATCCTTATGCTGTTGCGTGGTTTGACCTGGCTGGTGCTGTTTCAGCTGCTGGGTACGGCGATCAATCACCTGTTCCTGCCCATCCTGCCCGGGCCGATCATCGGCCTGCTCTTGCTGCTGGTGACCCTGATGATCCGGGGCGAGGTCGGCAAGCCCTTGAACGAGGCGTCCAGCAGCCTGCTGCGCTACCTGCCGCTGTTGCTGGTGCCGCCGGCGGTGGGGGTGATGGTCTACGCCAAGGACATCGCCGCCGATTTCTGGGCCATCGCCGGCGCGCTGCTGATCTCGTGCCTGGTGACCCTGGTCTTCGTCGGTGTGCTGATGCAAAAGCTCATCCACCGTCAGGGCAAGCGCAAGGAGCAGGCATGATTTTCGACTGGCAAGGCGCGCTCGACGCCGTCATCCACCACCCCCTGTTCGGCATCGGCATTACCCTGGGGGCCTACCAACTGGTGCTGGCCGCCTACGAGAAGACCCGCTGGATCTTCCTGCAGCCGGTGCTGGTGTCGATGTTGCTGGTCATCGGTGTGCTGGTGACCTGCGGCATCGATTATGTCGAGTACCGCAGGAGCACGGAAATCATGGCCACCCTCCTGGGCCCCGCCACCGTGGCCCTGGCCGTGCCGCTGTACCTGAACCTGCGGCGTATCCGCCAGCTGTTCTGGCCCACATTTACTACGCTGGTAATCGGAGGCCTATTCGCCACCGTGGCCTGTTTGTTGCTGGGCTGGTGGTTCGGTGCCGAGCACATGATCCTGATGACCATGGCGCCGAAGTCGGTAACATCGCCCATCGCCATGCTGGTGGCCGAGCAGATCGGCGGCGTGGCAGCGCTGGCGGCGGTGTTCGTGTTGATCACCGGGGTGATCGGTGCGATCTTCGGCCCGGCGTTGCTGACCCGCTTTGGTGTGCACAGCCCCGAG
The DNA here is from genome assembly GCF_048068175.1 of Pseudomonas sp. NY15356. Lineage (NCBI taxonomy): Bacteria > Pseudomonadati > Pseudomonadota > Gammaproteobacteria > Pseudomonadales > Pseudomonadaceae > Pseudomonas > Pseudomonas sp. NY15356. The sequence goes on from NZ_JBLUPW010000025.1 coordinate 8,761, forward strand.
GCCCGAGGCATGTCCCTGGGCGTGACCGCTCATGCGGTGGGCACTTCGGTGGCCTTGCAGGAAAGTGACGAATGCGGCGCCTTCGCCGCGCTGGCAATGAGCCTGATGGGTGTGGCCACGGCGGTGTTCCTGCCGCTGGCGATCAGCCTGGTGGCTTGAGGACGGACGATGACGCTACCGCTGTTTCCCCTCGATACCGTGCTGTTTCCCGGTTGCCTGCTCGACCTGCAGATCTTCGAGGCGCGCTACCTGGACATGATCAGCCGCTGCATGAAGCAGGGCGGCGGGTTCGGCGTGGTGTGCATCCTCGAAGGCGAGCAGGTCGGCAAGGCGCCGCCGGTGGTCGCCTCGGTCGGCTGCGAGGCGATGATCCGTGACTTCGTGCAGCAGGACAACGGCCTGCTCGGTATCCGTGTCGAGGGCGTGCGGCGTTTTCGCCTGGAACAGACCGAGGTACAGAAGGACCAGCTGATGGTTGGTGAGGTGCAGTGGCTGCCGGAGCTGGCGGACAGCGCCCTGTCCGAGCGGGACGATGACCTGCTGGCCTTGCTCCAGGCCCTTGGCGAGCACCCCATGGTGGCAGCACTGGACATGCCACGCGCCGTGGATGGCTGCCAGTCCCTTGCCAACCAGCTGGGCTACCTCTTGCCGTTCATGGAAGAGGACAAGCTCGACCTGCTGGCAATCGACTCGCCGCAGCTGCGGCTCGAGGCGATCCAGGACCTGCTGGAGCGTATCCAGGGCGAGTTGTTCGCTTGACCTTTTTCGTGCTGTGCACCGGCCCTATCGCCGGTGCAGCATTCATCAGTACTGATAGCGCAGCAGCGCCTGGGGCAGAGCATACAAGGCAAAGAACGCCAGCAGCGCCACGCACGCCGGCAGCACCAGCCACCACACCCGCAACGGCAGGGCATCGAGCGGCGTGCGATATTGCGCCAGCGTCAGGCTGACGGCACACACGCAGCAGGCCAGCAGGGCGCCGGCCATGATGTCCGTCGGCCAATGGGCCCCGAGGTACACCCGCGACAGCGCGATCGCCAGGGCCGGTAAGCACCCCAGCATTACCCAGGTCAGGCGCATGCGTGGTGGCTGGCCTCGCCCGGCCAGCACGGCCAGCACCAAGAAGAACGCGAAGGATGCCGAGCTGTGGCCGCTGGGCATGCTATAGCTGGTCAGCGGGTCGGTCAGCACCTCCGGGCGGGCGCGGGCGAACAGCCATTTCAAGGCGCCGTTGGCGACCGCCGTGCCCATCAGGGCGCCGCCGGCGAACAGCGCATGGCGCCATTGCCTGGCCAGCAGCAGAAGGCCCGTGAGCAGGGCGCCCAGGCATAGTTGGGTGCGGAAGTCGCCCAAACGGGTGATGACCACCACCAGGCCATCGATGGCCTCGCTGCGATGCTCCTGGACCAGCGTCATCACGCCCTGGTCGAATTCATGCAGGTAGGGCCAGCCGATGAACACCGCCGCCAGGGCCAGGAAGCTCAGGCTCGCGATCAGGCGGGTACCGTGGCGTTGGTCGCGAATGCTGCTGTGCAGGCTCAAGCCGATCAACACGGCCAGGGTGCCCGCGATGATGCCGGCATCGAGCCAGAAACCTTCCGGCAGCGGCAGGCGCATGGCTGCGCCCGTGGCCCAGCCGGGCAAAAGGTAGGCCACCGACCAGCCGGCACCGGCCACCAGGCTCACCGCGATGAAGCGCGGCAATGGCATGTCGAACATACCCGCCACCATGGGCAGCATCGGCCGCAGCGGGCCGATGAAGCGGCCCACCAGCAGGCTGGCGATGCCGTAGCGGTGGAAATAGGCCTCGGCGCTGGCGATCCATTCCGGGTGATGGCGCAGCAGGGGTAGGCGCCGGATGTTCTGGTGGAACTTCTTGCCCAGGCCGTAGGAGATGGCATCGCCCAGCAGGCCTCCGGCAAATCCCAGCAGCAAGGTCTCGCCGAGGCTGAAGGCCCCGCTGCCGGCCAGCACGGCCACGGCGAACAACAGGACGGTGCCCGGCACGACGATGCCGGCGATGGCCAGGCATTCCACGCAGGCCACCAGGAAAATTGCCAGGCCAAGCCACTGCGGGTTGGCGCTGAGCCAGCCGGTCAGGCTGTCGAGCCATTGGCCCATGAGTCAGCTTCCTTGTTCCAGGATAAAGAAATCACGCCCTTCGACTTGGCCCCGGCGCAGCGGGTTCCTCGTACAGAAGCGGGCGAACTCGGCATCGACGAAGCGGTACGGCAAATGTTCGTCACGGCCGTGGGGAATGCCCAGGCGGGTGGTCTGGATCACCCGCGGCACGGTAATTGCGCAGTCTTCGACATACAGGCGCTCGGGGTCGAAGCGCTTGGCGTCCCAGTTCGGTACTTTCAGGCCCAGGGCCCGGCACAGCAGGGTCTGGCCGGCGCACAGGCGCTCGGTCGGGCGCAGGTTGCCGCTGGCGTCGGGGTTGTTCAGTTGCATCTGTGCCAGGCTGTTGGCATCGGAAATGGCATCCACCCACGGGTAAGCGGACTTGATCAGCACGGCATTGCCCGGGCCATGGGCGCTGAAGTTCAGCGAGTCGCCACCGCGGGCGTAATACATGTAGATGTGGCCGCCATCGAGGAACAGCGCCTTGCGTTTTTCCGTATAACCGAGAGAGGCATGGCTGCCTTTGTCGGTGAGGTAGTAGGCCTCGGTCTCGATGATCCGGGCCGCAAGCCAGAGATCGCCATGGCGATGGCGGATCACCTTGCCCAGCAGTTCGCGGGCTACGGTCTGGGCGTCGCGGTCGAAGAAACTGTCGGGCAGGGCTCGGGCCGGGCAGGGGACGGGTGCTTGCATGCTGGCGGTTCGCGGTCTGTGAAGCGCGAATGATAGCAATTAATGGCTTAATCGAGGCTGAACGTGAGGCTTGGAGGTGCTTGGTGCGGGGGGCTCTCACAGGCGCTACAAAGCCTCAGCCAACCAAGAGATTTTCGACCATCCGCCACCCGCCGCTGGGCGTACCGGAGCGTGCCAGTTATAATCAGCCGATTTCCCCTTCGCCAAGACACCGAGCCCATGACTGAGTCCGTTCTTGACTACATGACCCGCCTGGGTCGCGCCGCCCGTGAGGCCTCGCGGGTGATCGGCCGTGCCAGCACCGCGCAGAAGAACCGCGCCCTGCAGGCCGCCGCAGACGCTCTGGACGCCGCCCGCGCCGAGCTGACCGCAGCCAACGAACAGGACCTGGCCGCCGGCCGTGCCAACGGCCTTGAACCGGCCTTGCTCGACCGTCTGGCCCTGACCCCGGCACGCATCGACGGCATGATCACCGGCCTGCGCCAGGTGGCCGGCCTGCCGGACCCGGTGGGCGCGATCCGCGACATGAGCTACCGTCCGTCGGGCATCCAGGTCGGCAAGATGCGTGTGCCGCTTGGGGTGATCGGGATCATCTACGAGTCGCGCCCGAACGTGACCATCGATGCCGCCAGCCTGTGCCTGAAGTCCGGCAACGCCACCATCCTGCGCGGCGGCTCCGAGGCCATCCACTCCAATCGCGCTATTGCCGCCTGTATCCAGCGTGGCCTGGCCGAGGCCGGCCTGCCGGCGGCGGTGGTGCAGGTGGTCGAGACCACCGATCGCGCAGCCGTGGGTGTGCTGATCAGCATGCCGGAATTCGTCGACGTCATCGTTCCGCGCGGTGGTCGTGGCCTGATCGAGCGCATCAGCCGTGATGCCCGCGTCCCGGTGATCAAACACCTGGACGGTATCTGCCATGTATTCGTCGACCAGCACGCCGAGCTGGACAAGGCCTGGCGCGTTGCCTTCAACGCCAAGACCTACCGCTACGGCATCTGCGGCGCCATGGAGACCCTGCTGGTGGACGCCAGCGTCGCCGAAGCCTTCCTGCCGGAAATGGCCCGCCGCTTCCAGGAAAAGGGCGTCGAGCTGCGCGGTTGCGAGCGCACCCGGGCGATCATCGAGGCCAAGGCGGCCAGTGAGGACGACTGGCACACCGAATACCTCGACGCGATCCTGTCGATCCGCGTCGTCGATGGCCTGGAGCAGGCCATCGAGCACATCAACCACTACGGCTCGCACCACACCGACTCGATCATCACCGAGCACCAGGGCCGTGCCCGGCGCTTCATGGCCGAGGTCGACTCGGCATCGGTCATGCTCAACACTCCGACCTGCTTCGCCGATGGCTTCGAATATGGCCTGGGCGCGGAAATCGGTATTTCCACCGACAAGCTGCACGCCCGCGGCCCGGTGGGCCTGGAAGGCCTGACCTGCGAGAAGTACGTGGTGATCGGCGACGGCCAGCTGCGCGGCCAGGAGTCCTGCTGAGTTGAGCAAGGCCCAGGCAGTCCGGCGCGTCGGCATTCTAGGCGGCACCTTCGACCCCGTGCACATCGGCCACCTGCGCAGCGCGCTGGAAGTGGCCGAGTTCATGGGGCTCGACGAGCTGCGCCTGTTGCCCAACGCCCGGCCGCCGCACCGCGACACACCGCAGGTGGCGGCTGAAGACCGCCTGGCCATGGTGCGCAGCGCCGTGGAGGGCGTCGAACGCCTGAGCGTGGATGCGCGCGAACTGGCGCGCGACAAGCCGTCGTACACCATCGATACCCTCGAGTCGATCCGCGCCGAACTGGGCGCCGACGACCAGTTGTTCCTGGTGCTGGGTTGGGACGCATTCTGCGGCCTGCCCGGCTGGCATCGCTGGGAAGAGCTGCTGCAACACTGTCACATCCTGGTGCTGCAACGCCCGGATGCCGATGTCGAACCCACTGACGAGCTGCGCAACCTGCTGGCGGCGCGCTCGGAGAGCGATCCCACCGCCATGTCCGGCCCGGCGGGGCACATTTCGTTCGTCTGGCAGACACCGCTTGCGGTGTCCGCCACGCAGATCCGACAGCTGCTGGCCAGCGGCAAGTCGGTACGGTTCTTGGTGCCGGACGCAGTACTGGCCTATATCGAGGCGCACGACCTTTACCGTGCGTCGCACTGATGGCGCCCGCAGGCGCCTCATTCATGAATTGAACGAGTTTCTTATGAGCAAGCAGAAAATCAACGGCGAAGAATTGGTCAACCTGGCCAAATCGGCCCTGGAAGACGTCAAGGCCCAGGACATCCAGGTCATCGATGTACGTGAAAAGCACAGCCTGACCGACTACATGATCATTGCCACCGGTACCTCCAACCGGCAGATCAACGCCATGGCCGAGAAGGTCCGTGAAATCGTCAAGCAGCAGGGCGTGCAGCCCCTGGGCGAGGAAGGCAAGGGCGACAGCGACTGGGTGCTGCTGGACCTCAACGACGTCATCGTGCACATGATGACTGCCGCCGCGCGCCAGTTCTACGACCTCGAGCGCCTGTGGCTGGGTGCCGAGCAGAGCCGCTCCGCCGACGGTAAGCACCACAGCCCGGAGAACGCCCACAGCTACTCCGAAAACCTCAAGGACCGGGGCTGAGGGCACGCTGTGCGCCTGCGTCTGATCGCGGTCGGCTCGCGCATGCCCCGCTGGGTCGAGGAAGGCTGGCATGAATATGCCAAGCGCCTGCCCCCGGAGCTGTCGCTCGAGCTGGTGGAAATCCCGCTGAACACCCGTGGCAAGAATGCCGACGTCGCCCGCCTGATCCGCCAGGAGGGCGAAGCCATGCTGGCCAAGGTGCAGCCGGGTGAACGCATCGTCACCCTCGAGGTCCATGGCAAGCCCTGGAGCACCGAGCAGCTGGCGACCGAGCTGGATCGCTGGCGCCTGGATGCGCGGACGGTCAACCTGATGGTAGGTGGCCCGGAAGGGCTGGCGCCGGAAGTCTGCGCCCGCAGTGAACAGCGCTGGTCGCTGTCGCCGTTGACCTTGCCGCACCCGTTGGTAAGGATACTGATCGGCGAGCAGATCTACCGCGCCTGGACCGTGCTGTCCGGGCACCCTTACCACAAATGAGCCTGTAAGCCCGCCCGATGTCGCAGCCGATTCGTCTCAAGGACCACGAGAAAGACGCCCGCCTGGTGCGCAACCGCGTCGTGGTCGGCGCAGTGGCGGTCGTGCTGCTGGTGTGCGTGCTGATCGCCCGGCTGTACTACCTGCAGGTCATCCAGTACGACTATCACTCCACGCTGTCGGAGAACAACCGGGTACATGTGCAGCCGATCCCGCCGACCCGTGGGCTGATCTTCGACCGCAATGGCGTGATCGTCGCCGACAACCGCCCAAGCTTCAGCCTGACCATGACCCGCGAACGCGCCGGCGAGTGGCGCCAGGTGCTCGACACCATCGTCGAGGTGCTGGGGCTGACCCCGGACGACCGCGCCTTGTTCGAAAAACGCATGAAGCAGGGGCGCCGGCCGTTCGAACCGGTGCCGATCCTGTTCGAGCTGAGCGAGGAGCAGATCGCCCGCATTGCCGTCAACCAGTTCCGCCTGCCTGGCGTGGACGTGGCGGCGCAGCTGGTGCGCCATTACCCGCAGGGGGCGCATTTTGCCCACTCGGTGGGGTATGTCGGGCGGATCAACGAAAAAGAGCTCAAGACCCTCGACCCGGTCAACTACAGCGGCACCCACCATATCGGCAAGACCGGCATCGAGCGCTTCTACGAAGCCGAACTGCATGGCCAGGTGGGCTACGAGGAAGTCGAGACCAACGCTCGGGGCCGGGTGTTGCGGGTGCTCAAGCGCACGGACCCGATCCCGGGCAAGGACATCGTCCTGAGCCTGGACATCAAGCTGCAGGAGGCGGCCGAGAAGGCCCTGGGCGGACGCCGTGGCGCACTGGTCGCGCTCGACCCGCGTACCGGCGAGGTGCTGGCCATGGTCAGCCAGCCGAGCTTCGACCCCAACCTGTTCGTCACCGGCATCAGCTTCAAGGCCTACGCCGAGCTGCGCGATTCGATCGACCGGCCGCTGTTCAACCGTGTGCTGCGCGGCCTGTACCCGCCGGGTTCGACCATCAAGCCGGCAGTGGCCATCGCAGGCCTGGACAGTGGCGTGGTGACCGCCAGCAGCCGTGTATTCGACCCGGGCTACTACCAGTTGCCCAACTATGACCACAAGTACCGCAACTGGAACCGCAGCGGCGACGGCTGGGTCGACCTGGACACCGCGATCATGCGGTCCAACGACACCTACTTCTATGACCTTGCCCACAAGATGGGCATCGATCGGTTGTCCGCCTACATGAACAAGTTCGGCATCGGCCAGAAGGTCTCCCTCGACATGTTCGAGGAGTCGTCCGGCCTGATGCCGTCGCGTGAATGGAAACGCGCCACCCGCCGCCAGGCCTGGTTCCCCGGCGAGACCCTGATCCTCGGCATCGGCCAGGGCTACATGCAGGCCACCCCCCTGCAGCTGGCCCAGGCCACCGCGCTGATCGCCAACAAGGGCAAGTGGAACCGCCCGCACCTGGCCAAGACCATCGAAGGCAAGCCACCCGTGGACGAAAACCCCATGGCGGACATCGTCCTGCGCGACAAATCCGACTGGGCCAAGGTCACCCACGGCATGGAGCAGGTGATGCACGGCGCCCGCGGTACTGCGCGCAAGGCCGCCCTCGGTGCCCAGTACCGCATTGCCGGCAAGAGCGGTACCGCCCAGGTGGTGGCGATCAAGCAAGGCGAGAAATATGACCGCAACAAGCTTCAGGAGCGCCATCGCGACCATGCCCTGTTCGTTGCCTTCGCCCCGGCCGAAGACCCGAAGATCGTGGTCTCGGTGATGGTCGAGAACGGCGAGTCCGGCTCCGGCGTTGCGGCACCGGTGGTCCGTCAGGTGATGGACGCCTGGCTGCTCGACGAGAACGGCCGCCTCAAACCCGAATTCGCTCCTGCCACCGTTGTCCAGGAATCGGCCCCGTGAAGAACAATTTCGATCGCATGCTCTCCAGCGAGGACGTGATGCGGCGACGCGCGAGCTTCCTGCAGCGCATCCACATCGACGGCCCCCTGCTGGTCATCCTGCTGACCCTGGCGGCCGGCAGCCTGTTCGTCCTCTATTCGGCCAGCGGCAAGAACTGGGACCTGCTGATGAAGCAGGCCAGCTCGTTCGGCCTGGGCCTGGTGTCGATGTTCGTCATCGCCCAGCTCGAGCCTCGCTTCATGGCGCGCTGGGTGCCCCTGGCGTACGTGGTCGGGGTGCTGCTGCTGGTGGTGGTGGACGTCATGGGCCACAACGCCATGGGCGCCACGCGCTGGATCAACATCCCCGGAGTGATCCGCTTCCAACCCTCGGAATTCCTCAAGATCATCATGCCGGCGACCATCGCCTGGTACCTGTCCAAGCGCACCTTGCCGCCGGACCTCAAGCACGTGGCGATCAGCCTGGTGCTGATCGGCGTGCCGTTCATCCTGATCGTGCGCCAGCCCGACCTGGGCACGGCATTGCTGATCCTGGCCTCGGGCGCGTTCGTGCTGTTCATGGGTGGCCTGCGCTGGCGCTGGATCATTAGCGTGATCGCCGCCGCCGTGCCGGTGGCGGTGGCCATGTGGTTCTTCGTGATGCACGACTACCAGAAGCAGCGGGTGCTGACCTTCCTGGACCCGGAGAGCGACCCGCTGGGCACTGGCTGGAACATCATCCAGTCCAAGGCGGCGATCGGTTCGGGCGGGGTGTTCGGCAAGGGCTGGCTGCTAGGCACCCAGTCGCACCTGGACTTCCTGCCAGAAAGCCATACCGACTTCATCATCGCCGTGCTCGGCGAGGAATTCGGCCTGGTCGGCATTTGTCTGCTGCTGCTGATCTACCTGCTGCTGATCGGGCGTGGCCTGGTGATCACAGCCCAGGCCCAGACCCTGTTCGGCAAGCTGCTGGCAGGCAGCCTGACCATGACGTTCTTTGTATATGTATTCGTCAATATCGGTATGGTCAGCGGCCTTCTGCCCGTGGTGGGCGTGCCGCTGCCCTTCATCAGCTATGGCGGAACTTCGTTGGTGACGCTGCTGTCAGCGTTTGGCGTTCTGATGTCGATCCATACGCACCGCAAATGGATTGCACAGGTTTGAATAAGGTGAAGAATTTCATGCAAGCAGTGCGTGGCTGGGCTGCCCGTTGTGCGCCCTGGATTGGCGCGATGGGCTTGTTCGGCGCAGTCCAGCAGGCCAATGCCGGCGATTACGAGCGCTCGCCCCAAGTGGCCGAGTTCGTCGGCGAGATGACCCGCGACTACGGCTTCGCCCAGGAGCAGCTGATGGGCGTGTTCGGCGAGGTGCAGCGCAAGCAGTCGATCCTCGACGCCATTTCGCGTCCGGCCGAGCGGGTCAAGCCCTGGAAGGACTACCGGCCGATGTTCATCACCGATGCCCGCATCGCCCGTGGCGTGGACTTCTGGCGCCAGCACGAGGCGACCCTGGCCCGCGCCGAGCAGGAGTATGGCGTGCCGGCGCAGGTCATCGTCTCGATCATCGGCGTGGAGACCTTCTTCGGTCGCAATACCGGCAACTTCCGCGTGATCGACGCCTTGTCCACCCTGGGTTTCGATTACCCGCCGCGCGCCGAGTTCTTCCGCAAGGAACTGCGTGAATTCCTCCTGCTGGCCCGTGAAGAGCAGCTCGATCCACTCACCCTCAAGGGGTCGTACGCCGGCGCCATGGGCCTGCCGCAGTTCATGCCGAGCAGCTTTCGCAGCTACGCCGTGGATTTCGACGGCGACGGCCACATCAATATCTGGAACAACCCGGATGATGCCATCGGCAGCGTCGCCAGCTATTTCAAGCGCCACGGCTGGGTGGCCGGCGAGCCTGTGGTCAGCCGCGCGCTGGTGGTCGGCGAGCGCGCCGACGAGGGCCTGACCACCGGTATCGAGCCGGTCAAGACTGTCGGAGAGTTGCGAGCCCTGGGCTGGTCGAGTCATGATGCGCTGCGCGATGATCTGCCGGTCACGGCCTTCCGGCTCGAAGGCGAGCAGGGCCCGGAATACTGGATGGGCCTGAAAAACTTCTACGCGATCACGCGTTACAACCGCAGCGTGATGTACGCCATGGCGGTGCATCAGCTTTCGGAACAGCTGGTTCAAGCACGGGGCGTCAAGTAATGCGCGTAATTTTCTCCACCCATTCCCTCAAGCTGCTGGGCTGTGTCGCGGTCGGCCTGGCCCTGGCCAGCTGCTCCTCCAATCGCGCCACGGCGCCCAAACCAAGCGGCAATGTCGTGCGTACCCAGCCCGGGCTGGACATCAATCGGGCTCACAAGGACGGCGCCCCCTGGTGGGACGTGGATGTGAACAAGATCCCCGATGCCACGCCGACCGTGCACACCGGCGCCTACAAGGCCAACCCCTACACGGTGCTGGGCAAGACCTACTACCCGATGCAGGACTCGCGCAACTACCGTGCCGAAGGTACCGCGTCGTGGTACGGCACCAAGTTCCATGGCCAGAACACCGCCAACGGCGAGCTCTACGACCTCTATGGCATGAGCGCGGCACACAAGACCCTGCCGCTGCCGGCCTACGTACGGGTGACCAACCTGGCCAATGGTCGCAGCGTGATCCTGCGGGTCAACGACCGTGGCCCGTTCTACTCCGACCGTATCATCGACCTGTCCTACGCGGCGGCGAAGAAGCTCGGCTATGCCGAAATCGGCACCGCCCGCGTGCGCGTCGAGGGGATCGACCCGCAGCAGTGGTGGGCCGAGCGTGGTCAGCCGGCGCCCATGGTGCTCAAGCAGCCCCAAGTGGCCCAGACTCAGGCGATTCCGGCCAATACCGGCAAGGTCGAGCAGTGGACGCCGCCGCCCCAGCAGCATGCGGCGCCGGTGGTGCCGGTGCAGATGGGCGGCAACAATGTACCGGCCAACAACGGCGGCAGCTTCCTGCAGGTCGGGGCCTTCGCCAACCCGGATGCTGCCGAGTTGCTGCGCGCCAAGCTCAGCACCATGGTCAGTGCGCCGGTGTTCATCAGCTCCATCGTGCGTAACCAGCAGACCCTGCATCGCGTGCGCTTGGGGCCGATCAACAGCCAGGGCGAGATCCAGCAGGCCCAGGACAGCATTCGCCTGGCCAACCTGGGGCAGGCCAAGCTGGTCACGGCCGACTGATCCACGACTTTTTCTGTAGGAGCGGCCTTGTGCCGCTCCTACCGGTTGTGCACCGGCAACAGGTGTACAGCCAAACTGTCGGTTTTGTCATGAATTGCCGGCCCTGGCCATGTACAATGTCGGCTTTTGCCCGCAGCGACATAACGCCGCATTTTGCGGGCCCGGCCGACGGCCTCAAAAACTAGCCTGACTGGCGCCGGGCACACGATGTGGCCCGCGAAACATCAGACCATTAGCGATTTTCGAGAGACGGATGAACATCACCAACCTTGCCAAACGACTTTGCCTGCCCGTTCTGCTGATGATCACGCCCGCTGCCTTCGCGGCGGAGCAGATGATGCCATCGCCACCGCAGCTGGCTGCCAAGTCCTATGTACTCATGGATGCGTCCAGCGGCAACGTGCTGGTCGAGAACAACGGTGACGAGCGCCTGCCGCCGGCCAGCCTGACCAAGCTGATGACCGCCTACATCGCCACCCTGGACATCCGCCGTGGCCAGATCGGCGAGAACGACCCGGTCACCGTCAGCGAAAACGCCTGGCGCACCGGTGGTTCGCGCATGTTCATCAAGGTCGGCTCCCAGGTCAGCGTCAGCGACCTGCTGCACGGCATCATCATCCAGTCGGGCAACGACGCCTCGGTGGCCCTGGCCGAACACATTGCCGGCAGCGAAGACGCCTTCGCCGACATGATGAACAAGACCGCTGCCGACCTGGGCATGTCCAACAGCCACTTCATGAACCCGACCGGCCTGCCGCATCCGGAGCACTACTCCTCGGCCCACGACATGGCCGTGCTGGCACGCGCGATCATTGACGAAGACCCGGCCCACTACGCTATCTATTCGCAGAAGGAATTCTTCTGGAACAACATCAAGCAGCCTAACCGCAACCTGCTGCTGTGGCGTGACAAGACCGTCGATGGCCTGAAGACCGGCCACACCGACGAAGCCGGCTACTGCATGGTGGCGTCGGCCGTTCGTGACGGCCAGCGCCTGATCGCCGTGGTGTTCGGCACCAACAGCGAGCAGTCCCGCGCTGCCGAGACCCAGAAGCTGCTGACCTACGGTTTCCGCTTCTTCGAAACCCAAACCTTCTACCAGAAGGGCACCGAGCTGACCCAGGCTCCGGTCTGGAAGGGCGCCACCAGCCAGGTGAAGGCGGGCCTTGCCAACGACCTGACCCTGACTATGCCTAAAGGCCAATTGAAGCGCCTCCAGGCTTCGATGACCATGAACCCGCAGCTCACCGCACCGATCGCCAAAGGTGACGTGATCGGCAAAGTGGAAGTCAAACTGGACGAGAAAGTGGTTCACAGCGCCGACCTCATCGCCCTCGACGGCGTCGAGGAAGGTGGTTTCTTCCGCCGTATGTGGGATAGCATCCGTCTGTTCTTCTACGGGTTGTTCAACTGATACGTGACCTGCATGCCCCCGCGTATCCTGCGGGGGCATTGTTGTTGCCACGGCTTACGAGGCCGTTTCCGCCATGAGCGAACCTGACGTCAAGTCGCACAAGATCGAATTCCCCTGCGACGATTACCCGATCAAGGTAATCGGCGATACCGTGGTCGGTTTCAAGGACACCGTGATCGAGATCCTGAGCAAATATGCCAAGGTCGACCTGTCCACCCTGGCCGAGCGCCAGAGCAAGGAAGGCAAGTACACCACGGTACAGCTGCACATCGTTGCCGAAAGCGAGAACCAGCTGCACGATATCAACAGCGCCCTGCGCGCGACCGGCATCGTGAAAATGGTGCTTTGATGCCGTCCTGCCTCGGTTTTCGCGATCTCGGCCTGCAGCCCTATGAACCGGTGCTGGAAGCCATGCGTCGCTTCACCGAGCAGCGTAGCCCGGACAGCCAGGACGAAGTCTGGCTGGTCGAGCATCCAGCGGTCTTCACCCAGGGTCAGGCCGGCAAGGCCGAGCACCTGCTGGTGCCGGGCGATATCCCGGTGGTGCAGACCGACCGGGGCGGCCAGGTGACCTACCATGGCCCCGGGCAGTTGGTGGCGTACCTGCTGCTGGACGTTCGTCGCCTCGGCTTTGGCGTGCGCGAGCTGGTCAGCCGTATCGAGCAGACATTGATCGACCTGCTGGCCAGCTACGGTGTCCAGGCCATGGCCAAGCCCGATGCGCCGGGTGTCTATGTCGAGGGGGCGAAGATTGCCTCTCTCGGCCTTCGAATCCGCAACGGTCGTTCTTTCCACGGCCTTGCTCTGAACGTGGACATGGACCTTGCGCCATTCCGCCGAATCAACCCCTGTGGGTATGCGGGGCTGGCCATGACCCAGCTGCGAGACCTGGCAGGCCCGATCGAACTCTCCGAGGTCAGGACAAGGCTGCGCGGACAGCTGGTCAAGCACCTCGACTATGCTGAGCAGACGACCCTCACGGGCGGAATCGACTGAATATGACAACAACTGTGCAAGAAACCGTGCCAACCCCGGAAACTACCGCGCGCCCCGCGCCGAAGAAGGTCGAGGCGGGCGTCAAGCTGCGCGGCGCCGACAAGGTCGCGCGTATCCCGGTCAAGATCATCCCCACCGAAGAGCTGCCGAAGAAACCCGACTGGATCCGCGTGCGCATCCCGGTTTCCCCGGAAGTCGACCGGATCAAGCAATTGCTGCGCAAGCACAAGCTGCACAGCGTCTGCGAGGAAGCCTCCTGCCCGAACCTGGGCGAGTGCTTCTCCGGCGGTACCGCAACCTTCATGATCATGGGCGACATCTGCACCCGTCGCTGCCCGTTCTGCGACGTCGGCCATGGCCGGCCCAAGCCGCTGGACGTCGATGAGCCGAAGAACCTGGCCATCGCGATCGCCGACCTGCGCCTGAAGTACGTGGTGATCACTTCGGTGGACCGCGACGACCTGCGCGACGGCGGTGCCCAGCACTTCGCCGACTGCATCCGCGAGATTCGTGCGCTGTCGCCTGGCGTGCAGCTGGAAACCCTGGTTCCGGACTACCGCGGGCGGATGGACGTCGCGCTGGAAATCACCGCGCAGACCCCGCCGGATGTGTTCAACCACAACCTGGAGACCGTACCGCGCCTGTACAAGGCCGCGCGCCCCGGTTCGGACTACGACTGGTCGCTGGACCTGCTGCAGAAGTTCAAGCAGATGGTGCCGCATGTGCCGACCAAGTCCGGCCTGATGCTGGGCCTTGGCGAAACGGACGAGGAGGTCATCGAGGTGATGCAGCGCATGCGCGAGCATGACATCGACATGCTGACCCTGGGCCAGTACCTGCAGCCTTCGCGTAACCACCTGCCGGTGCAGCGTTTCGTGCACCCGGACACCTTCGCCTGGTTCGCCGAGGAAGGCTACAAGATGGGCTTCAAGAACGTCGCTTCCGGCCCGCTGGTACGCTCCTCGTACCACGCCGACCAGCAAGCCCACGAAGCCAAGATCAAGCTCTGAGCCTGGCTGTGTGACCCATGCCGATGCGTGCCGGAAGGCGCCATCGGCATTTTTGTTTGCAGGGGGGTATTCCCCCTGCACTGGGCCCTGGGCATGCGTGATCGTGCCGGCCTCGTACCTGCTAGGAGTTGCTCGATGAATTGCCCCGAATCCCTCGACATGCACTTGGCAACCGCTATACCGGCCAATGCCAGCTTCGCCATCGTCGCCCCGGCCGGCCCGGCCCGGCTGGATGCGGAGAAAGCCCACCGCTGGTTCACCAGCCGGGGCATGCAATGCCGGCTGTATCCCGGGGTCAGCCAGGCGCAGGGCTACCTCGCCGGCAGCGACCAGCAACGCCTCGATGACCTGCACGCAGCGTTCGCCGACCCGGACATCGACGCCATCCTCTGCATGCGCGGGGGCTACGGCAGCATGCGCCTGCTCGACCGGCTCGACTTCGACCTGATCCGCCGCCATCCCAAACCGTTGATCGGCTACAGCGACATCACCGCCTTGCACACCGCGCTCAACCGCCACGCCGGGCTCATCACCTTCCACGGCGCGATGCTCAATGCCGACCTGTTGGGCGATAAGCGGGAGCCGACCGTGCCGTCATTGCTCGTCCAGCTCAGGGGTGAGTTGGGCGAAGGTGACGTGTTACGCCATCCTGATGCCTATCCGCTGACCTGTGTGCAGCCTGGCGTGGCGAGCGGGCGCTTGCTGGGTGGCAACCTGTCGCTGCTCTGCGCCACCCTGGGGACGCCTGCCGAGATCGACAGCCAGGGCTGCATCCTGTTCATCGAAGACGTCAACGAGCCGTTGTACCGGGTCGATCGGTTGCTGACCCAATTGCGCCTGGCGGGCAAGCTGGACGGGGTGCGAGGCGTGTTGGTGGGCGATTTTGCCGGGATCACCGTACCGGCGATGGTGCCGCTGCTCGAGGATATCTTCGGGCCGTTGGGCGTACCGGTATTGGCGGGGTGGCGCAGTGGGCATTGCGACCCAAACCTGTGCCTGCCGCTGGGGGCCAGGGTGCGGTTGGACAGTGAGAAGCAGGTACTGGTACTGGAGCAGGGGTTGTTCAAGGCTTGAGGTGGTTGGGGCTGCTTCGCAGCCCTATCGCGGCACAAGGTCGCTCCACAGGGCCTGTAGGAGCGGCCTTGTGCCGCGATAGGGCCGCGAAGCGGCCCCCGGGGCATCACTGCCGGCGCAGGCTATCGAGCAGCTTGTGCGTCGGGTACCCATCGGCCGGCCATCCGAGCCCTTGCTGGGCATTGCGTATGGCCTTGCGGGTATTGGCGCCGATGATGCCGTCGGCATTGCCTGCCTCGTGGCCGCGGGCATTAAGCAGGTCTTGCAGCTCTATGCGCTCGCTGCGGCTCAGCGGCAGGTCGTCCTTGGGCCAGCTGCCGGCAATGAAGCCCCAGCCGGAGAAACGATCTCCCAGCAGGCTGACTGCCAGGGCGTAGGACGACGAATTGTTGTACTTCAGGATCGCCCGGAAGTTGTCCAGCACCAGGAACGCCGGGCCGCGGGCGCCCGCAGGCAGCAGCAGGGCGGCCGAGAGCTGGTTGCTGCCCGCAGGCAGTTGGGTACCGGTCGGCAGCGTCACGCCCAGCTGCAGCCATTCGCTGACGGTCTTGCGCTGCGCCCCATCGGCCAACCAGTAGTCGAAACCTGCAGGCACCTGCACCTCGAAGCCCCAGGGTTGGCCCTTCTGCCAGCCCGAGCTCTGCAGGTAGTGGGCGGTGGAGGCCAGGGCATCGGCAGTGCTGTTCCAGATGTCCCGGCGACCGTCGCCGTCGAAGTCTACGGCGTGGGTGTTGTAGGTGGTGGGGATGAACTGGGTCTGGCCCATGGCACCGGCCCAGGAGCCACGCATGGCCTCAGGCTGGATGTCGCCATTCTGCAGGATCTGCAGGGCGGCGATCAGCTGGTCCTGGGCGAAGGTCGGGCGACGGCCTTCATAGGCCAGGGTGGCCAGGGAACGAATCACCGACTTGCTGCCCTGGAACTGGCCGAAATTGCTTTCCATGCCCCAGACCGACACCAGGACCTGGCGATCCACACCATAGCGCTGCTCGATCTGCGACAGCAGCTCGGCGTGTTGTACCAGTAGCTTCTTGCCGTTGCGCACGCGCAATGGCGACAGGGCGCCGTCGAGGTATTCCCACACCGGGCGGGCGAATTCAGGTTGGCTGCGGTCGGCCTTGATCACATCCATGTCGGGCGTGACGCCGAGGAAGGCGCGGTCGAACGTGCTGGGGCTGATACCGGCCTGCAGGGCCTGCTGACGGAAGCCCGCCTGCCATTGGGCGAAGGTCTGCAGGGGCTGGATTTCGCTGCTGGTATCGGGCGTGGTGCCTGGCAGTGTCACGTTTGCAGTGGGCTGGGCAGGTGCCAGCGGCAGGGCGTCGGCGGCGGTGGGTTTTTCCGCGCAGGCAACGAGCAGGATGAAGCTGGAGGCTGCGATCAGCTGGCGTGGGTGCCAGCGCAGGGACAGACGAAAGGGCATGCACAGATCCAGAATTGCGGTTCAGGTGCCGACCATATCATGACTGGGCCCTTCCTGCCTTCATGCGGCCAAAAAGCAAGAAGCCTCCCAATCTCTCGATTGGAAGGCTTCGCGGCGGTAGCTGCCTTTGCCCTTGCTCGGTCGTTCCTGGCGGCAGCGGAACAGTGGTTGGGCGACGATGGACTTGGCCTTGTTCGGGCCGTGCTTTTTCGGCTTCTTGCTCATGGCGATTACCCCGGTTGGGTGGATGTCGGGGCGCACTGTAAGGCTGGGGTGGTAGAAGGGCCAATTGATTGTGTTTATGGTCGCAAGCCTTGGGGCGCTTTGCGCCCCTTTCGCGGCACAAGGCCGCTCCTACAGGCATGCGCGCCTTTGTAGGAGCGGCCTTGTGCCGCGAAAGGGCCGCGAAGTGGCCCCCTCTATTCAGGAGGAAGCGCCAGGCGCTGGCCCGCCATCAGCAGCGATAGGCGCGCCAGGCTGGTCCAGGGCGAGCCTTCGGCTTGACCCTTGATCTGCGCATCGATGCGCTGCGCATCCTGCAGCAACTGAGCCCAGCGCTGCGCCGAGAGCCGCTGCAAGGCCTTGCTGACCAAGGGCCGGCGCTTGTCCCACACCGGCGGTCGTGCCTGGCTGAAGGCCTTGTCCAGCGGCACGCCCTGGCTGAACTGCTGGGCGAGCCCTGCCAGCAGGCGCAGCTCCCGGGCCAGGGCCCAGAGGATCACCGGTGGCTCGACCCCCTCGCCACGCAGGCCTTCGAGCATGCGCAGGGCGTGGCCGGCCTCACCATTGAGGATTGCATCGACCAGGCCGAAGACATCGAAGCGTGCGCTGTCGGCGACGGCCGCCTGGACGGTTTCGACCGTGATCTGGTTGCTTTCGGCCAGCAGCTTGAGCTTCTCGATCTCCTGGGCGGCGGCCAGCAGGTTGCCCTCGACCCGCGCAGCGATCAGGTCGACCGCATCGCGCTGTGCGGACAGCCCGGCCTGGGCCAGGCGCTGGTTGATCCACTGCGGCAGTTGCTGGGCGTCCACCGGCCAGATCTGGATGAACTGGCAGTGTTGGCCTTCAATCAGCGCCTTGCCCCACTTGGTCTTCTGCGCACTGCCGTCGAGCTTGGGCAGGCTGATCAGCAGCAAGGTGTCCTCGGCGGGGTTGGCGCAATACTCCATGAGCGCGGCGGCGCCTTTGTCGCCCGGCTTGCCGGATGGCAGGCGCAGCTCCAGCAGGCGGCGTTGGGCGAACAATGACAGGCTGGCACCGGCCTGGAGCAGGGTGCCCCAGTCGAAGTTGGCGTCGGCACTGAACACCTGGCGTTCGTCGAAGCCTTGCTGGCGCGCGGCGGTGCGAATGGCGTCGGCCGCTTCCTGGCACAGCAGTGGGTCATCGCCGCTGACCACGTAGACCGGGGCCAGGGCACCTTGCAGGTGTTTGTTGAGTTGGGCGGGGGCGAGCTTCATGGGGTATGGGGGCACCCAGAGGTGCCCCTCGGCCTCGTCTTAGTTGGCCGGTACTTCCATCGGGGACTGCTGCGGCGTTTCGTCCTGCTGGCGACGGGCCGCTTCCAGGGCGTCGGCTTCGGCCTTGGCGCGGGCTTCGGCTTCACGTTGCAGTTCGTCCAGGTGGGACGGGGTCAGCATCTGCAGGCGCACCATCATGGCCTGGACCAGATCGCGGCGCATTTCTTCCCGGGCCTGGGTGGCTTCCTGGTCGGAGCCTGTGATGTTGTCACCGTCATGCACGTAGATCTTGCGGACCTCGACCTTGTCGCTGAGCAGCGGAATGTCGTTCAGCCCCAGCATGCTGTAGCTGAGCACGGTGGTGAGTTCGTACTCGACCGAGCGGTTGCCGCCGCTGTAGGTGGCTGCGCGCTGGGTCTGCTTCTCGTCGGTCAGCACCAGGCGATAGGGCGCGCCGGCGTGGACGTTGACGCCGTTGCGGTCCAGGGTCTCGCGCAGCTCGGTCACGGTCTCGCCGTAGGCGTTGCGCGCGCGCAGGTCCATTTCCTTGATGGTCAGCTCGGTGGTGCCGGTGCCGCGCAGCTGGAAACCACAGGCACTGAGCACGACGGCCAGGCCCATTACCAGCAGATTGCGTTTGATCATGTTGTAGCTCCCTTGTGGGCCTGTTCCGCCCACCCGCGCCGTGTGCGGGTGGGCGTTGCCATCAGTTGGCGACGATGTTGACCAGCTTGCCCGGCACGACGATGACCTTGCGGATGGTCAGGCCATCGATGAAGCGCAGGACGTTTTCGTTGCTGCGAGCGGCGGCTTCGATCTCTTCACGGCTGGCGCCGGCGGGCATTTCAACCTGGCCGCGCAGCTTGCCGTTGACCTGGACCACCAGGGTGATGCTGTCCTGTACCAGGGCGCTTTCGTCGACGCTCGGCCAGGTGGCATCGATCACCGCCTGGTCGTGGCCCAGGTGCTGCCACAGCGCATGGCTGATGTGCGGGGTGATCGGGGCCAGCAGCAGGGTGACGGCCTCCAGGCCTTCCTGCAGCAGGGCACGGTCCTGTTCGGTGGCTTGCGGGGCTTTTTCCAGCACGTTCATCACGGTCATCACCTGGGCGATGGCGGTGTTGAACTTGTGGAACTGGCCCACGTCGGTGCTGGCTTGCTTGATCGCGGCATGGATGGCGCGGCGAATGGTCTTCTGCGCGTCGTCCAGCGAAGCGACATCCAGCTTGCCCGGCAGGCCCTGGGCAACATGGGCCTGGGCCAGGCGCCAGACACGGCGCAGGAAGCGGCTGGCACCCTCGACGCCGGAGTCGGACCATTCCAGGCTCATGTCGGGCGGCGAGGCGAACATCATGAACAGGCGGCAGGTGTCGGCGCCGTAGGCGTCGATCATGGCCTGCGGGTCGACGCCGTTGTTCTTGGACTTGGACATCTTCTCGGTGCCACCGATTTCCACCGGCAGGCCGTCGGTCTTCAGGCGGGCGCCGATGATCTTGGCCTTGGCGTCACGCTCGACCTCGACGTCGGCTGGGTTGAACCAGTCCTTGCCGCCGTTGCTGGCGGTGCGGTAGTAGGTCTCGGCGACGACCATGCCCTGGGTGAGCAGGTTCTTGAACGGCTCGTTGGAGGTGACCAGGCCTTCGTCGCGCATCAGCTTGTGGAAGAAGCGCGCATACAGCAGGTGCAGGATGGCGTGCTCGATACCGCCGATGTACTGGTCCACCGGCAGCCAGTGGTTGGCCGCCTTCGGGTCGACCATGCCACCTTCGTAGTTTGGCGAAGCATAGCGGGCGAAGTACCAGGACGACTCGACGAAGGTGTCCATGGTGTCGGTTTCACGCTTGGCCGCAGCGCCGCATTTCGGGCAGGTGCATTCGTAGAATTCGGGCATGCGCGCCAGGGGCGAGCCGGCGCCGTCCGGCACCACATCCTCGGGCAATTTGACCGGCAGTTGGTCTTCTGGCACCGGCACGTCGCCGCAGGACGGGCAGTGGATGATCGGGATCGGGCAGCCCCAGTAGCGCTGGCGGCTGATGCCCCAGTCGCGCAGGCGGAACTGGGTGCGCGACTGGCCGAGTTCCTTGCGGATCAGTGCGGCTTCGATGGCGTCGAACGCGCCCTGGAAGTCCAGGCCGTCGAATTCGCCGGAGTTGATCAGTTGGCCATGCTCGCCGTAGGCGGCCTGCCATTCGCTGCCGACCTCGTCGCCCGCGCTGGTGCGTACCACTGCCTTGACCGGCAGGTTGTACTTGTGGGCGAACTCGAAGTCGCGCTCGTCATGGGCCGGGACTGCCATCACGGCGCCATCGCCATAGTGCATCAACACATAGTTGGCGACCCAGACCGGCAGCTTTTCGCCGGTCAGTGGGTGCTGGACGAACAGGGAAGTGGGCATGCCCTTCTTCTCCTGGGTGGCCATGTCGGCCTCGGCGACGCTGCCGCTCTTGCATTCGTCGATGAACGCCTGCAGCGCCGGGTTGCCCTGGGCAGCCTGGGTGGCCAGCGGGTGCTCGGCGGCGACGGCGACGTAGGTGGCACCCATCAGGGTGTCCGGGCGGGTGGTGAAGACCTTCAGGGCGCCTTCGTGGCCGATGCTCGCTTGGTCGTAGGGGAACTGCACTTCCATGCCGCGCGACTTGCCGATCCAGTTGCGCTGCATGGTCTTGACCTGCTCAGGCCAGCCCGGCAGCTCGTCGAGGCTTTCCAGCAGCTCGTCGGCGTAGTCGGTGATGCGGAAGTAGTACATCGGGATTTCGCGCTTCTCGATCAGCGCGCCCGAACGCCAGCCACGGCCGTCGATGACCTGTTCGTTGGCCAGGACGGTCTGGTCGACCGGGTCCCAGTTGACGGTGCCGTTCTTGCGGTAGATGACACCCTTCTCGAACAGGCGGGTGAACAGCCACTGCTCCCAGCGGTAGTAGTCCGGCTTGCAGGTGGTGACTTCACGGGACCAGTCGATCGCCAGGCCCAGGCTCTTGAGCTGGGACTTCATGTAGTCGATGTTCTCGTACGTCCACTTGGCCGGGGCGACGTTGTTCTTCATCGCGGCGTTTTCCGCCGGCATGCCGAAGGCGTCCCAACCCATCGGCTGGAGCACGTTCTTGCCCTGCATGCGCTGGTAGCGGGCGATCACATCGCCGATGGTGTAGTTGCGCACGTGACCCATGTGTAGCTTGCCGCTCGGGTACGGGAACATCGACAGGCAGTAGTAGGTGTCCTTGCCTGGCTGTTCGGTGACAGCGAACGATTGTTGCTCGTCCCAGAAGGTCTGGGCGGCGGCTTCTATTTCACGGGGCGTGTATTGTTCGTGCATGGCTACTTTGTGCTGAGAGAGGTAGGGACCCTGTTTTCCGCAGCGGAACCTCGCTGCGTCCGGCACTCCGGTGTCGGTAGAGTGAACGCCGTAGCATACATGAGCGTCGCGTATCGTGGGAAACCCTGAATGCGGCCCACGGGCCGTTGGTCGCGGCATCCGGCTGCTTTTTGCAGTGACGCTAAGCTCATCTGTGGGGGAGATATTCTTATCTTCAATGAGGTGAACGGATGGGAGAGTCGCAGCTACCCGCAATCAAACCGGAGCTATACGAACGCTTGATCGACCGCCTGGGCCTGGCTCTGGAAGTGGCCAGGACCTCCGTACGATTACGCGACGAGATGCCAGCCGAACTGGAACTGCGTGGCCTGAGCCATGCCGAGTTCGAAGTGATCAAGGCCTACCTGGAAACCCTCCCGGAAGGTCGCTTTGCCAGTACCGGGGCCTACCCGCCACCGGAGCCGACTTCGGCGAAGATCGTCTGGCTCAAGGACAAGAAACGCCCTGCCATCACGGCAAGATCCCGGACGCTGCCCCGCTAGCCGTTCTGGGTTCCAGGCGCAGACCGTCGTGCGCCGGTTCTTTCTTACAACTGCTCATGATCGGCGTCGGACACACACTTGTTGCCCGGCGTCGATCCTCTTAGGCTGCACGCCTTCATGGGAGGTCTGTGCATGCCGCTTCGCTACTTCATCAAACAATGGTTGCTGCCGCCTGGCATGCTGTTCCTGCTGCTGCTGGCCGCCTGGTGGCTGCGCACGCGACGCCCGCGCCTGGCGGCGGCCTGCTTCGCCCTGGGCCTGGGCGGCCTGTGGCTGATGAGCCTGCCCCTGGTGGTGGAGCAGGCTGCCCGGCAACTGGAAACCGAAGCGCCGCTGCTGCCGGCGCAATGGCCGGCCCTGGCCGAGCGTGCCGATGCCATCGTCGTGCTGGGCGCCGGCCGTGAGCGTGGCGACCCGGCCTGGGGCGGCCAGGACCAACCGACCGGCACGGCCCTGGAGCGCATGCGCTATGCCGCGCAGCTGGCCAAGGCCTCGGGGGTGCCGCTGGCGATCAGTGGCGGGCTGCACTACGGGACGCCGCCGAGCGAGGCGCAACTGATGGCTGACCGATTGCAGGCGGACTTCGGCGTTGCCGTGCGTTGGAAGGAGGAGGCCAGCCGCACCACCTGGGAGAATGCCCAGTTCAGTGCGCGGCTGCTGCAGCCCCAGGGCGTCCGTCGGGTGGTGCTGGTGACCCAGGCCTGGCACATGCCGCGTGCGCGGTGGAGCTTCGAGCGGGCGGGGTTCGAGGTGGTGACGGCGCCGGTGGGGTTCCTCGGTGGCGACCATGCCCAGCCGTTCGCCGGCTTGCTGCCCGATAGCCGGGCGGTTTGGCGCAGTGGGCAGTTACTCAACGAGGCGGTGGGGTTGGTGGGGTATCGGTTGTTCTATTGATGCTTTCTGCTGCTGGACCGGCCTCATCGCGGGACGAGCCCGCTCCTACAGGTACGCACAAACCTCAAGGGCTGTGGAGATCCTGTGGGAGCGGGCTTGTCCCGCGATGAGGCCGGGGCAGGAAAACTTAGACTGTCTTGGCGATCCGGCTTGCCAGCAGCGACCAGCCCAGCAACAGGGCGCAGACGATCGCCAGCGGCCACGAGCGCCATTGCAGGTAGGGGGTCAGCTGTTGCATCGGCACCACTTCCCCATAGAGGACCGCCTGCTGGAATTGCGGAATCTGCGCGGTGATCCTGCCGAACGGGTCGATCAGCGCAGTCACGCCGTTGTTGGTGGCGCGGATCATCCAGCGGCCTGCTTCCAGGGCACGCATCTGGGCCATCTGCAGGTGTTGCAGAGGGCCGATCGAGGTGCCGAACCAGGTATCGTTGCTGATGGTCAGCAACAGGTCGCTACGCGCTGCCAGGCCTGCGGCGAACTCGGGGTACACCACCTCGTAGCAGATGAACGGCGCAACCTGGTAGCCCTTGGCCTGCAACAGCGGCTGGTCCGACGGGCCGCGGGCGAAGTCCGACATGGGTAGGTTGAAGAATTCGATCAGCCCACGGAGCATGTCCTGCAGCGGTACGTACTCGCCGAACGGCACCAGCTTCTGCTTGAGGTAGGTGCCGTCGCCTTCGCCGGTTACGGTGATGCCGTTGTAATAGCGGCGCTGATGATGCACCACTTCACGCACCGGTACGCCGGTGATCAGCGCCGAATGGCGGTCGGCGGCAAAGCGCCCCATCACATCGATGTAGCCCTGGGCCTGGTCTTTGAGCACCGGCACGGCGGTTTCCGGCCACACCAGGAGGTCCACGGGCTTGGAGGTGAAACTCATGTCGCGGTACAGCGTCAGTTGTGCGTCGATGTGCGCCGGGTCCCATTTCAGGTCCTGCTCGACGTTACCCTGCAAGGCGGCGACCTTCAGTGGGTCGCCGGAGGGTATGGTCCAGGCGTGGTTTTTGAGGGCCAGGCCGACGCCCCAGGGCGCCACCAGCAGTACCACGCCCGCTGCCAGGAACGATGGGCGTGCGCGCAAGCGGGGCAGGTTGCACAGCAGCGCCGCGCTCAATGCCAGAACAAAGGAAACCAGCCATACGCCCCCAAGTGGTGCCAGGCCTGCGAGTGGGCCGTCGAGCTGGCTGTAGCCGGCGTACAACCAGGGAAAACCGGTCAGGAACCAGCCGCGGAAGGCTTCTTGCAGCAGCCACAGGGCCGCGAAGCACAGGGCGTCGGCCAGCGGCGCCTCGTTGCGCCGCAGCCAGCGCGCCCACAGCCAGGTGGGCAGGGCGAAGAACCAGGCCAGGGCAGCGAAGAACGCCAGCAGCAGCCCCACCGCCAGCAGCGGCGAGGCGCCGCCGTAGGTGTTCATACTGACATAGATCCACCAGGTGCCGGCGCCGTACAGGCCGAAGCCGAACCACCAGCCACGCCACATGGCCTGGCGTGGGCTGAGCTCACGCAGGCCGAGGTAGAGCAGGGCGATGGACAGCAGCGCCAGCGGCCAGATGTCGAACGGCGCCAGGGCCAGGAGGGTCGATGCGCCAGCCGCCAGGGCCAGCAGGTTACCGGGCCAGCCGGGGCGGGTGATCCAACGCATGTTTGTCCTTAACGGGTGATCGGGGTCAGGCGCAGCAAGTGTATCCGCCGGCTGTCGGCGTTGAGAATACGGAACTTGTAGGTGCCGATCTCGGTGGTCTCGTTGCGCTTGGGCAGGTGGCCGAAAGCACTCATCACCAGGCCGCCGACGGTGTCGAATTCGTCGTCGGAGAACTCGCAGTCGAAGAACTCGTTGAAGTTCTCGATAGGTGTCAGGGCCTTGATCAGGAAGTCACCGCTGGGCAGCGGCTTGATGTAGCTGTCTTCCTCGACGTCGTGTTCGTCCTCGATGTCGCCGACGATCTGCTCCAGCACGTCCTCGATGGTCACCAGGCCGGCTACGCCGCCATATTCGTCGATGACCACGGCCATGTGGTTGTGGTTGGCGCGGAACTCGCGCAGCAGCACGTTCAAGCGCTTGGACTCCGGCACGAAGGTGGCGGGGCGCAGCAGGTCCTTGATGTTGAAGCTGTCACCGTTCTCCTTGAGGATCAACGGCAGCAGGTCCTTGGCCAGGAGGATCCCGAGCACATCGTCATGGCTCTCGCCGATCACCGGGTAGCGCGAGTGCGCGGCGTCGATCACCGCCGGCAGGAATTCGCGTGGCGACTGGCTGGCCTTGATGCTGATCATCTGCGAGCGCGGCACCATGATGTCGCGCACCTGCAGGTCGGCGACCTGGATGGCGCCTTCGACGATGGTCAGCGCTTCGCTGTCGAGCAGCTTGTTCTGATGGGCTTCGCGCAGCAGCTCGAGGAGCTCCTGGCGGTTTTTCGGCTCATGGGCAAAAGCCTGGGTCAGTTTACCCAGCCAGGACTTCTGCCCATTGCTCGATCGGTCTTCGCTCATGGCGGTTACTCGTGATCCTTTGTCGCGGGAGGAGTGATTTCGTCATCGGCGTACGGGTCGGGATGACCCAGTTCCGCCAGCAAGGTTCGTTCCAGGGCTTCCATTTCCTCGGCTTCGTCATCTTCGATGTGATCGTAGCCGAGCAGGTGCAGGCAGCCATGGATGACCAGGTGCGCCCAGTGCGCCTCGAGGGCCTTGCCCTGTTCGGCGGCTTCGCGCTCGACCACCGGCACGCAGATGACCAGGTCACCCAGCAGCGGGATGTCGAGCAGCTCGTCGGGGACATCGGCCGGGAACGACAGCACGTTGGTCGCGTAGTCCTTGTGCCGGTAGGTGTTGTTGAGCTCGCGGCCTTCGGCCTCATCGACCAGGCGAATGGTCATTTCCGAGTCGGCACTGCGCTGGCGCAGGGCCAGCTCGCACCAGCGGCGGAAGGCGGCGTCATCAGGGGCAGCGGCATCCGTGGCCCGTTGCAGGTCGAGTTCAAGCATCTTGGGCGGGTGCCTCGGGCTTGGCCTGGCGGGCGTCGAAGCGGTCGTAGGCTTCGACGATGCGTTGCACCAAGGGGTGGCGAACCACGTCCTTGGGCTGGAAGTGGGTGAAGCTGATGCCCGGCACGTCCTTGAGCACCTCGATCACATGGGCCAGGCCCGACTTGGTGCCACGTGGCAGGTCGACCTGGGTGATGTCGCCGGTGATCACTGCGGTCGAGCCGAAGCCGATGCGGGTGAGGAACATCTTCATCTGCTCGAGAGTGGTGTTCTGGCTTTCGTCGAGGATGATGAAGCTGTTGTTCAGGGTGCGGCCACGCATGTAGGCCAGCGGAGCGATTTCGATCACTTGGCGTTCGATCAGCTTGGCCACATGTTCGAAGCCGAGCATCTCGTAGAGGGCGTCGTACAGCGGACGCAGGTACGGGTCGATCTTCTGCGCCAGGTCGCCAGGCAGGAAGCCGAGCTTCTCGCCCGCCTCGACGGCCGGGCGTACCAGCAGGATGCGGCGCACTTGTTCGCGCTCCAGGGCATCCACGGCGCAGGCCACGGCCAGGTACGTCTTGCCGGTACCGGCGGGGCCGATGCCGAAGTTGATGTCGTTGGCCAGGATTTCCTTCACGTAGCGCTGCTGGTTGACACCGCGCGGGCGGATATTGCCCTTGCGCGTGCGCAGCGAGACGCTGACTTCGTTGACGGCCGGGTTGTCGAGGGTCTCGACGGTCGACTCCTGCAGGTACAGGTGGACGGTTTCCGGTGACAGCTCGGAGGCCTTGGCTTCGCGATAGAGGCGGCGCAGCAGCTGTTCGGCAGCCGAGGTGGTCTTGGGCTCGCCGATCAGTTCGAACTGATTGCCACGGTTGCGGATTTCGATGGCCAGGCGCTGTTCGATCAGGCGCAGGTGCTCGTCGAACTGGCCGCACAGGTTGGCGAAGCGGTGGGCCTCGAAGGGCTCGAGGATGAAGCGATGGGGTTGTATGGGTGCGTTCAAGGTCGTTTTTAGCCGCTCGACGGCAATGGATGTGAACTCAAGAATAACCCTTGAAGGGCGGTGGTGAAAGCACTGAAACGATCAAGGGACAGGTATCTGGTGGCGCATTCGCGGGTAAACCCGCTCCCACGAGGTTCACCGCCATTCGGTGGGAGCGGGTTCACCCGCGAAAAGGCCAGCCACCGATCATCATTGAACCAACGAGCCGACCAACGAATGCGGCTTGGCCTCTTCGATCCGTACATCCACCAACTGGCCGATCAGTGCAGGATTGTCGCAATGGAAGTTGACGATTCGATTATTCTCGGTGCGCCCCTGCAGCTTGCCCGGGTCGCGCTTGGAGAAGTCGGTGACCAGAATGCGCTGGATGCTGCCGACCATGCGTCGGCTGATCTCGAACCCCTGCTGGTCGATGCGGTGCTGCAGCCGTTGCAGGCGCTGCTTCTTCACGTCTTCGGGCGTGTCGTCCGCCAGCTCCGCCGCCGGGGTGCCTGGGCGGGCGCTGTAGACGAACGAGAAGGAGAAGTCGAAGCCGACCTCCGCCACCAGCTTCATGGTCTGCTCGAAGTCCTTTTCGGTCTCGCCGGGGAAGCCGACGATGAAGTCCGAACTGATGCAGATGTCCGGTACCGCGGCCTTGAGCTTGCGCAGCTTGGACTTGTATTCGAGGATCGTGTGGTTGCGCTTCATGGCCGCCAGCACCCGGTCGGAGCCGGCCTGCACCGGCAAGTGCAGGTGCTTGACCAACTGCGGGACCTCGGCATGGGCCTGGATCAGGCTGTCGGAGAACTCCAGCGGGTGCGAGGTGGTGTAGCGGATCCGCTCGATGCCGTCCACCGCGGCCACGACGCGGATCAGCTCGGCCAGGTCGGCCAGGCGCCCGTCGTGGGTCAGGCCGCGGTAGCCGTTGACGTTCTGGCCAAGCAAGGTGATCTCCCGCACGCCGTTCTCGGCCAGGTGGATCACCTCGGCCAGCACGTCGTCGAACGGCCGGCTGACTTCGGTGCCGCGGGTGTAGGGCACCACGCAGAAAGTGCAGTACTTGCTGCAGCCTTCCATGACCGAGACGAACGCGGTCGGCCCGTCGATGCGGGGCTCGGGGAGGTGATCGAACTTCTCGATTTCCGGGAACGACACGTCGACCTGCGGCAGGCGGGTGCTGCGGGCGGCGTCGATCATCTCGGGCAGGCGGTGCAGGGTCTGCGGGCCGAACACCACGTCGACATAAGGCGCCCGCTTGCGCAGCGCCTCGCCTTCCTGGCTGGCGACGCAGCCGCCGACGGCGATGACCATGTCCGGGTTGCGGTCCTTCAGGGCGCGCCAGCGGCCGAGCTTGGAGTACACCTGGTCCTGGGCCTTTTCGCGGATCGAGCAGGTGTTGAGCAGGATGACATCGGCATCATCGGGGTGCTCGGTCACTTCCAGGGCCTGGTATTCGCCCAGCAGGTCGACCATGCGCGAGCTGTCGTACTCGTTCATCTGGCAACCGTGGGTTTCAATGTAGAGCTTCTTGGCCATGGCGAATCATCTGCTGCGGGTGCTGGAAGGACCGCACATTATAGAGACCGGGGCGGGGGCTTAACAGGCCAGGCGGTCTGCTATGATGCCGGCCTTTTCCTATCTTTGTGTCGTTTCTTTCGATCATGAGCAAACGCGAACCCGCTATCTACAAAGTGATCTTCCTGAACCAGGGCCAGGTTTTCGAGATGTACGCCAAGCAGATCTACCAGAGCGACCTGTGGGGGTTCCTGGAGATCGAGGAATTCGTCTTCGGCGAGCGCTCCCAGGTGGTGGTCGACCCCAGCGAAGAAAAGCTCAAGGCGCAGTTCGAAGGCGTGGTACGCAGCTTCGTGCCGATGCATTCGATCGTGCGTATCGACGAGGTGGAGCGCCTGGGTACCGCGAAGATCAGCGAGGCCAAGGGGGGCGGCAACGTGATGCCGTTCCCGATGCCGATGCCGGAGAAATAGGCGGCCTGTCAGGGCAGGGGAGAGAACGGCGTACGCCCTTCGGCGTTCTGCAATTCCAACAGGTATTTGCGGAAGATCTGGCCAAGCACCTGGGTGGCATGCTCGAGTTCGTCGCGGGGCATCTGCTCGGTGACTTCGTCGGCCATGTCCAGGGCGTCTTCATCGCCATTGACCGCGGCCATCTTCAGCAGGATATAGGCCTGCACATTGTTGGCCGGGACCCCTTCGCCATGGAAGAACATGGCACCCAGGCGGTATTGGGCCTGGGCTTGGCCTTGCAGCGAGGCCTTCTCGAACCAGTTGACGGCTTTTTTCAGGTCCTTGGGGGCCTGGTTGCCACTGTAGTA
This sequence comes from Pseudomonas sp. NY15356, assembly GCF_048068175.1. Classification (NCBI taxonomy): domain Bacteria; kingdom Pseudomonadati; phylum Pseudomonadota; class Gammaproteobacteria; order Pseudomonadales; family Pseudomonadaceae; genus Pseudomonas; species Pseudomonas sp. NY15356. Next base: position 38,166 of record NZ_JBLUPW010000025.1, read on the forward strand.
GAACTCGCCCAGTTCGTACTGTGCCTGGGCATCCCCCGATTCTGCCGTCCGCTCGCACGCCTTCAGGGCATTCTCCAGGTCCTCTGGCTGGGTATTGAGGGTGCAGCGTCCCGTCGCTGGAATGAGCAACGAGTTGCCGCCCTCCGCCAGGGCCAGCAGGGGCTGAAGAAGCAGCAGGCAGCCCAGGGTAAGGGCTCGGCCGGTGCGGTTCATGGGGATCGACTTACCTCTGCAAAGCTGCGGCCAATGTCTCTGGTGGCACATTATGGGATAAGCAGCGCCTACCTTACAAAGTTTTACTCGATTTTCTGTATAGGTGAAGCTGGGTCATCCAGAGGTTGGGGGTGTGACAGGCGTCACAAAGCCGGCGTGAACCGGCCCCTTCGCGGGTGAACCCGCTCCCACAGCGTTGATGATGGGCTTGTGGGAGCGTGGTTGCCCGCGAAGGGGGCCGTGCAGACAACCCTTATTTCAGGGCTGCGAAGGCGCGCTCGGCTGCATCCAGGGTGATCTTCAGCTCGGCATCGCCATGGGCGATGGAGGTGAAGCCGGCCTCGAACGCGCTCGGCGCCAGGTACACGCCGCCCTCGAGCATCAGATGGAAGAAGCGCTTGAAGCGTTCGACATCGCTGGCCATCACGTCGTCGAAGGTGACGATGTCGTCGGCACCGCTGAAATACAGGCCGAACATGGCGCCCGCCTGGGTGGTGACGAACGGAACGCCAGCGGCATCGGCGCGCTGCTGCAGGCCGTCGAGCATGCGGCTGGTGTAGGCGGTCACTTCATCGTGGAAGCCCGGGCGGCTGATCAGCTTGAGCGTGGTCAGGCCCGCGGCCATGGCCAGCGGGTTACCCGACAGGGTACCGGCCTGGTAGACCGGGCCAAGCGGGGCGATGCACTCCATGATCTCGCGCTTGCCGCCGAAGCAGCCGACCGGCATGCCGCCACCGACGATCTTGCCGAAGGTCGACAGGTCCGGCTTGATGCCGTAATGGCCCTGGGCGCCACCGAGGGACACGCGGAAACCGGTCATCACTTCATCGAAGATCAGCACCACGCCGTGCTTGTCGCATTGTTCGCGCAGGCCCTCGAGGAAGCCTGGCGCCGGCGGTACGCAGTTCATGTTGCCGGCCACCGGCTCGACGATGATGCAGGCTACCGTCTGGCCGACCTCCGACAGGGTTTTCTCCACCGCCGCGATGTCGTTGAACGGCAGGGTCAGGGTGTGCTTGGCGAAGTCCGCCGGCACGCCGGCGGAGCTCGGCACGCCCTGGGTCAGCAGGCCGGAACCGGCCTTGACCAGCAGGCTGTCGGAGTGGCCGTGGTAGCAGCCTTCGAACTTGATGATCGCATCGCGGCCGGTATAGCCACGGGCCAGGCGGATGGCGCTCATGGTCGCCTCGGTACCGGAGCTGACCATGCGCACCATTTCCATGGACGGCACGATCGAGCAGACCAGGTCGGCCATCTCGGTTTCCATGGCGGTCGGGGCGCCGTAGGACAGCCCGTGCTCCAGCTGCTTGCGCACCGACGCAAGGACGTCCGGGTGGCTATGGCCGAGGATCATCGGGCCCCAGGAGCCGACGTAGTCGACGTAGCGTTTGTCGTCTTCATCGATGACATAGGCGCCTTCGGCATGCTTGAAGAACAGCGGGGTGCCGCCGACGCTGCGGAAGGCACGCACGGGCGAGTTCACGCCGCCGGGGATGTGCTTTTGGGCTTGGGCGAACAGGGATTCGGAACGGGACATGGGATTTCTCTCGAATCAGGAAGCGAACAAGGCGTTGAAGGCGCGGGCGCGACGGGTGACTTCCTGCGCGCTGTCGGCACCGAACAGGCCATGGATCACCGCCAGCAGGTCGGCGCCTTGGGCGACCAGCGGGGCGGCGTTGTCGAGGGTGATGCCGCCGATCACGGCGATCGGCAGTTGCACGCGGGCGCGGGCTTGGCCCAGCAGGGCGAGGTCGGCGGCCGGTGCACCGGGTTTGGTCACGGAGTTGAAGAATCGGCCGAAGGCCACGTAGCTGGCGCCTTCGGCGGCGGCCTGCTCGGCCAGTTCGAGCTGGGCGTGGCAGGTGGAGCCGATGATGGCGTCACGGCCGAGCAGGGCGCGGGCCGGGGTCAGGGGGCCATCGGTCTGGCCCAGGTGTACGCCGACGCCCAGACGTGCGGCCAGCTCGGCGTCGTCATTGATGACCAACTGGGTACCGTAGCGCTCGCAGAGCTTCGCCAACGCTTCGGCTTCGCGCAGGCGGCGGGCTGCGTCATCGCTCTTGTCGCGGTACTGCAGCAGGCACACGCCGCCGTCCAAGGCCGCCTCGACATGGGACAGGAAGCGACCGGCGAGCAGCTGGCTGTCGGTGATCGCGTACAGACCGCGTAACTTCATCGCAAGACCTCGTGGATCAGGAGCAGAAATCCAAGGGCAGCCGGCGTGGGACGAACTGCCCCTTGCCCAGCTGCTCGGCATCGCGCAGGGTGCGCCAGGTGTAGTCCAGCGCGCTGCGCACGGCACTTTCCAGCTGTTCGCCAAGGGCCAGGCGACCGGCCAGGGCGCTGGCCAGCGTGCAGCCCGAGCCATGGTAGCTGCCTGGCAGGCGCTCGCAGGTCCAGGTGTGCTGCTGGCCGTCGCGGCTATAGAGCCGGTTGTGGATTTGCGCTTCGTCGCCGTGACCACCGGTAATCAGCAGATGTCTACAGAACGGCAAAAGTTTCTCGGCGCATTCGTCCGCGGTGCCTTCGGGCAGCTCGGCGAGGATGCGGGCTTCAGGCAGGTTCGGCGTGGCGATCAGGGCCAGCGGCAGCAGGCGCTCACGCAGCGCGTAGCCGACTTCGTCCTTGCCCAGTCGACCACCGCCGCCGGCCCGCAGGACCGGGTCGCAGACCAGCGGCAGGTGCGGGTGGGCGGCGAGCAGTTCGGCAACGGTATCGACCATTTCGATCGAGCCGAGCATACCGAGCTTGACCGCTGCCACCGTGGAGTCGGCCAGCACGGCATTGGCCTGGGCCAGGACCCACTCGCGGTCGAGCACACGGAAGTCGGAAACGTTGACGGTATCCTGCACGGTCAGGGCGGTCACGGCAGGTGCGGCGTGACAGCCCTGGGCGATCAGGGCTTCGATATCTGCCTGCAGGCCGGCACCGCCACTGGGGTCGTGGCCGGAGAGACAGAGGACAACGGGGCGGGAGCTGTAGGTATTCATGGTCGGCGAGCTTACCACCAAACCTGTTGGGGCGAAGCGCCCTGCGCGGGGCTTTTGTTGATCAAATGGTCAGAAAATATCGTGGCTATTGTCTGAAAGTATTGAGATAGAGCCTTTTCTTCATATCGTGAAGTGGCTGGTGGAGTGCGCGGAAGGCTATGCTAGAGTGCTCGGATAACTCGATAAACGGGCGCTGCCGGAAACCGTCGTCTCAAAGGGAAGGGAGGCCACCACGACGCGACCGGACACGCCATGCTGGGGCTGTATGCGCTATTTGCTGATAATGCTGCTGGGCTGCGTGCCCCTGTTCGCCGGAGCGGTCGATTTCGACAATTCCACCCGCCATCTTCCCTTGGGCAAGGCCATGCAGGTTTTCGAGGACCGTGATGGCAGCGCCAGCATCGTCCAGGTCAGCTCGCCGGCCTTCGCCCACCGTTTCCGCCAGCATCATGAGGCGGTGCTCAATGCCGGTTATTCCACCTCCGTGTTCTGGCTGAAGATCGATCTGCGCAACACCAGCCCTGAGTCCGCCACGCCCCGCCAATGGCTGCTGGAATTGGCGTACCCTCCGCTGGACCACCTGGACCTCTACCTGCCCGATGACCAGGGCGGCTATCGTCTGGTGCGGCGAACCGGCGATGCCTGGCCCTATGCCAGCCGGCAGATCCGGCAGAACAACTACCTATTCGAACTCCCGCTGCGACCAGGCCAGGCGATCACGGCCTACCTGCGTCTGCAGAGCCAGGGCTCGGTGCAGGCACCGGTCGCGTTGTGGTCACTCGAGGCCTACCTGGAAGACCAGCCTACGCGCCTTTATGTGTTGGGCATGATCTACGGCGTGCTGCTGGTGATGCTGGTGTACAACCTGTTCATCTACCTGGGCGTGCGTGACGTCAGCTACCTGTACTACATCTGCTATATCGCCTCGTTCGGGCTGTACCAGGTGTCGGTCAATGGCGCGGGTGTGGCCTATTTCTGGCCGGACAGCCCCTGGTGGGCCAATGCCGCCACCCCCTTGTTCATCGGGGCCGCAGGGTTGTTCGGTTGCCAGTTCGCGCGGCATTTCCTGCAGCTTGGGCGGCTCAGCCGTGGCCTGGACTGGCTGCTGCTGGCGCTGATGGCAGGTGGTGCATTGGTCATGGCGCTGGCGGTGACCACCCCTTATGGCATTGCCCTGCGCATGGCCACGTTGCTGGCACTGCTGTTCACCGTGAGCATCTTTGCCGCCGGGCTGTACGCCTGGTGGCGAGGTGTGCGGGTCGCGCGCTGGTTCATCATCGCCTGGACGGCCTTTCTTGTGGGTGGGTTGGTCAACACCCTGATGGTGCTGGGCTACCTGCCGAACATGTTCCTGACCATGTATGCCAGCCAACTGGGTTCGGCGCTGGAGGTGGCGCTGCTGTCGCTGGCCCTGGCCGATCGCATCAACAGCCTGCGTGAACAGCAGGCCCAGGCCTTGCGCGAAACGGGGCGTGCCCTGGAGCAACTGAACCAGCAGCTGGCCCGCAGCAATCAGCTTAAGGATGAATTCCTCGCCACCGTAACCCACGAGCTGCGCACACCGATGAACGGTGTGATCGGCTCGTTGGAACTGATGCACACCCTGCCCATGGGCGCCGAGCATGCCCAGTACCACCGCACGGCCACCGGGTCCGCGCAGGACATGATGGCCATGGTCGACGATATCCTCGTGCTCACCGAGTTGCAGGCCGGCCGCCTGCGCGCCCAGGCTGCACCGTTCAGCCTGCGCCGGCAGCTTCAGGAGTTGCGTGCCGGTTTTGCCGGGCGAGCATTGGGCAAGGGGCTGTACCTAAGCCTGGACATCCCGGCCGACCTGCCCGACGACCTGGTAGGGGATGCGGCCAAGCTGCAGCGTTGCCTTGCCTGCCTGGTGGACAACGGCCTGAAGTTCACCCACCAGGGCGGCGTGATGATCCAGGTGCGAGGCCGTTGGCTGGCACCGGACAGCCTGGCGTTGAGCTTCATGGTGATTGACAGCGGCATCGGCTTCGATGACCTGGACCAAGCCATCCTCTACCAGCGCTTCTTCCAGGTCGATGGTTCCATGACCCGTCGTTATGGTGGCCTGGGCATCGGTTTGTCGATCTGTCGACAACTGGGCGAGCTGATCGGCGCTCGCCTGGTGCACGAGTCGAGCCGGGGCCTGGGTAGCCGCTTCGAACTGACGCTGAACCTGGCCGTGGCCCAGGCGCAAAGGCCTTCCAACCAGGCGGCAGGCGGTTAGGGTGTCCCTCCGGGCGTCGAGTCAGGCGTTTTTGCCACTTTGACTCGCGGGGAAGGAGTGCTTCACTGGGGCTTTCAGGCATGACCGGATCCAGGGAGCCCCCGATGAACCTGCACCAGTTCGCTGAAACCCACGAAGTCACCAACCAGCCGCCGTCGCTCGATGGCGCCAACCTGTACCGCCTCGATCTGCCGCTGCAGGAATGGTCCCGGTACTTTGGGGCCGGCTGGGCCGAGTCGCGGATCGATGCCTATGGTGCCCTGGCTGGTGGTCCCCTGATGGCGGCGGGGTTCCTGGCCAACGCCCACAAGCCCGAATTCAGCAGCCATGACCGTTATGGCCATCGCATCGATCTGGTGGAATTCCATCCGGCGTATCACGAGCTGATGCGTACGGCAGTCGAACATGGCCTGCCATCCTTGCCCTGGGCCGAGCCCCGCCCGGGCGCCCACGTGGCACGGGCGTCGATGACCTACCTGCACAGCCAGGCGGAGGCCGGCACCGGCTGCCCGTTGACCATGACCTTCGCCGCGGTGCCAGCCCTGCGTCTGCAACCGGAGTTGGCCGAGTACTGGTTGCCCAAGGTGCTTGCACGTGAATACGACCCGCGCAACATTGGTGACCGGCACAAGGCTGGCGTGACCCTCGGCATGGCCATGACCGAGAAGCAGGGGGGCACCGATGTGCGCGCCAATACCACCCGGGCTTACCCGGTCGGTACCCCAGGGCCTGGCCAGGCCTACGAGCTGGTCGGTCACAAGTGGTTCTGCTCGGCGCCGATGTGCGACGCGTTTCTCACCCTGGCCCAGACCGACAAGGGGTTGAGTTGTTTCCTGCTGCCGCGCCACCGCCCGGACGACAGCCGCAACCAGTTCTATATCCAGCGGCTGAAGAACAAACTTGGCAACTGCTCGAACGCGTCCAGCGAAGTGGAGTTCCGTGGCGCCCTGGCGTGGATGGTCGGTGAGGAGGGGCGAGGCGTGCCGACCATCATCGAGATGGTGGCCATGACCCGTTTCGATTGCATGGTCGGCTCCAGCGCCCTGATGCGCCAGGCCCTGACCCAGGCGGCGCATCACTGTGCCCATCGCAAGGTCGGCGGCCGGGTGCTGAACGAACAGCCCTTGATGCAGAACGTGCTGGCCGACCTGGCCCTGGAAAGCGAGGCGGCGTTGGCCCTGAGCCTGCGCATGGGCCAGGCCCTGGACCAACTGGACGATCCGCAGCAGGCGCATTTCGCCCGCCTGGTCACCGCCGTGGGCAAATACTGGATCTGCAAGCGTGCGCCGGCCATGATCAACGAGGCTGCCGAGTGCATGGGCGGCGCGGGTTATGTGGAGGACAGCATCCTGCCGCGGCTGTACCGGGAGGCGCCGGTGAACTCCACCTGGGAAGGGTCGGGTAACGTGCAATGCCTGGATGTGCTGCGTGCGCTGTCCAAGGAGCCAGGCGTAATCGATGCGCTGTTCGCCGAGCTCGGCGATGGCCACGGCGACCCGCGCCTGGCGGCGCATATCGGCAACCTCAAGGGGGCGTTCAGCGACACCCGCGATATCCAGTACCGCGCCCGGCAGTTGACCGAGGACATCGCCGTGGCGCTGCAGGCCAAGCTGTTGCTGGAGGCTGGGAATGCGACGGTCAGCGATGCCTTCATCGACAGCCGCCTGGGGGCGGGAGGGCGCGTATATGGCGCCTTGCCCCGGGGCATTGACGTTGCGGCACTGGTGGCCCGGGCGACGCCCGCCTGGCAAGGCTGAATGCGATAGGGCCGTAATAGACGGCCGGGGGTGTAATTGCCATGGAAGGCAGGCAAGATAAACGCCATGCATGCCAGAAGACAGGAAGCCCAGCGTGAGCCAAGCGTTTGTAGTCGTTGATACCCCCGAACAGGCCGTCGATCGTCTGGCGGCCCTGCATGAGCAGGCCACCGGCGCCCTCAGCCAGGCCCTCAAGCGCTACCTCAAGGACCGCACCGAGCCGGATGACGACCAGCGCGCGCTGTTCCGCTACCCGGCCCTGCGCTTGACCTACTACAGCCATGGCGAAGTCGCCGCGACCACCCGGGCGTACGCCAAGGTGCAGGTGGCCGGCACCTACAGCGTCACCATCACCCAGCCAGCGGCATTTCGTGGTTACCTGCTCGAACAGTTGCGACCCCTGATGCATGACTACACCGTGACATTGGAGGTCGGCGTCAGCGAGCAGAACATCCCGTACCCCTATGTGGTCGACCAGGGCGACGAGCTGGCCGGCAGCGGTATCACCGCCGCAGAGCTGGCCCGTGTGTTCCCCAGTACCGACCTGTCGGCGGCCACCGACAACATTGCCGATGGCCTGTACGACTGGGGCAACGCCGAAACGCTGCCCCTGGCCCTGTTCGATGCCGCCCGAGTGGATTTCTCGCTGCGGCGCCTGGTGCACTACACCGGTAGCGACTGGCATCACGTACAGCCATGGATCCTGCTGACCAACTACCACCGCTATGTCGACCAGTTCATCGCCCACGGCCTGGAGCAGCTGCAGCAGGACCCGCGCTTCGTGCGCATGGTCCTGCCCGGCAACGTGATCATCGAAAAAGGCATGGACGAAGGCGTCGCCCAGGCCTTGGTGGCCGGCGTGGTCTGGCACCGCTACCAGATGCCGGCCTACCACCTGATCGCCGATGATGGCGACGGCATCACCCTGGTCAACATCGGTGTGGGCCCGTCCAACGCCAAGAACATCACCGACCACCTGGCCGTTCTACGACCGCACTGCTGGCTGATGATCGGCCACTGTGGCGGCCTGCGCCAGTCGCAGACCATCGGCGACTATGTGCTGGCCCATGCCTACATGCGTCGCGATGGCATCCTCGACCGGGTAGTGCCACCGAACATCCCGATCCCGGCCCTGGCCGAAGTGCAGCTGGCCCTGCAGGAGGCGGCGGCGCAGGTGACCGGCGAGCGTGGCGAGCAGCTCAAGAAGCGCCTGCGCACCGGCACCGTGTTGACCTACGACGACCGTAACTGGGAGCTGCGCTGGGCCCAGGAGCGTCCGCTGATCAACCTGTCGCGTGCCGTGGCGGTGGACATGGAAAGCGGCACCATCGCCGCCCAGGGCTATCGCCTGCGGGTACCGTACGGCACCTTGCTGTGCGTATCGGACAAACCGCTGCACAGCGAGATCAAGCTGCCGGGCTCGGCCAATGCGTTCTACAACCGCGCGGTCAGCCAGCACCTGAAGATCGGCATCGCCGCCCTCGACCTGCTGCGCACCGAGCTCAACTCGTTGCACTCGCGTAAACTACGCAGCTTCGATGAGCCGCCGTTCCGCTGAGGATCCATGCCCCTGCCTCCCCGTTCCAAGCCGCGCCGCCCTTCGGCGCGGCCAGCCGGCCCGCGTCGCCAGCCCAAGGCGCCGCCGGCCGAGCCCCGCCTGATCCTGTTCAACAAGCCGTTCGACGTGCTGACCCAGTTCAGCGATGGCGAGGGGCGTGCGACGCTCAAGGACTACATCGATATCCCTGGCATCTACCCGGCCGGCCGTCTGGACCGCGACAGCGAAGGGTTGTTGCTGCTGACCAACGATGGCCGGTTGCAAGCGCGCATCGCCGACCCCAAGCACAAACTGCCCAAGACCTATTGGGTGCAAGTGGAGGGTGAGCCGAGCGAGGCGCAGTTGCAGCGTTTGCGCGAGGGCGTGGAGCTCAATGACGGGCCGACATTGCCAGCCGAGGCGCGCTTGCTCGACGAGCCTGCCCTGTGGCCGCGCAATCCGCCGGTGCGCTTTCGCAAGAGCGTGCCGACCCATTGGCTGGAGCTGGTGATACGCGAGGGGCGCAATCGCCAGGTACGGCGCATGACGGCAGCAGTGGGGTTGCCGACCTTGCGCCTGGTGCGGGTGCGCATTGGCGACTGGGCGTTGGATGGGCTGGAGCAAGGGTGCTGGCGGGAAGTGCCACCCAGGCTTTGAGGGGTAGGGCACCATCGCCGGCAAGCCGGCCCCTACCTGCTCTGTGCCGTTTTCAGAGACACCGTCATACCTGTGGGAGCCGGCTTGCCGGCGATAGGGTCTGAGGCGCTACACCCCTTCGAGAAACCCCACCACCACGCTCTTGATGATGAACGCGAGCACGCCCAGGCCCAGCACGAAGAACAGGATCAGCGTGCCGAAGCGGCCTGCCTTGGATTTCTTCGCCAGGTCCCAGACGATGAAGCCCATGAAACCGATCAACACGGTGACGAGGATGATCATCATCCATTCTTCGAATACGGCGGGATCCATCAATATTCTCCAGGCAGGCTGAGCGTTCGAGTATACGCCGAGTGATCAGCGAAGGTGGGTCAGCGGCAGCTCGGTACTGGCCAGCACTTGGTTGAGCACGAAGCTCGAGCGCACGCTGGTGACGCCCTCGATGCGGGTCAGGCTGCCGAGCAGCAGTTTCTGATAGTGGTCCATGTCCGGCACCACGACCTTGAGCTGGTAGTCAGCGTCCATCCCGGTGACCAGGCTGCATTCGAGTACTTGGGGCAGGCTGCGGATGGCCGCCTCGAAGGTCTCGAAGCGTTCGGGGGTATGGCGATCCATGCCGATCAGCACATAGGCGGTCAGGCTCAGGCCGAGCTTCTTGCGGTCCAGCAAGGCCACCTGGCGCGAGATGTAGCCGTCGTCTTCCAACTGCTTGACCCGCCGCGAGCAAGGGGAGGGGGACAGGCCGATGCGTTCGGCCAGTTCCTGGTTGGAAATGCGGGCGTCACGCTGCAATTCGGCGAGGATGCTCAGGTCGTAGCGGTCAAGCTTGCTCATGGATAAGGCCTTTTCTGTCTGGATTGCTGCGAATTATCGATCCGAGGTTAAAAATTGCGCAAGTGCTATTTATCAGAGCAATCTTCGCAATCCTCTGCTGCGTCGAATCCGTATCTTTATCAACAGAATCACTGCCCGGACAACAGTCCACGGCGCCGGCCTCAGGAAGGCCGTCGCGGCCAGCCATCCAACAGGATCCGCCAGGCCCCCGGGCTACACACCGTCCAGAAGACGGCGTGAGGTGAGCCGGTGTCACAAGCGCCGAGCACGGACGACAATTCCCAAAGGGAGGCCGATGGCCTCCCTTTTTTCATGCCTGGATTTTCATCCGCCAGCCTGCGGGCACGGTAGACTGCTGGCAGATCCAGCGGTTTTCGAGAGGGCATCATGACGTCGCGCATTCGGCAATTGGCCGGTATTGGTTTGCTGGGGTTGGGTATCAGCCTGGGCACGTTGGCCCAGGAGCCCGGCCCGCAGGACCCCAATGGCGGCGCCATGGGCACCTCGCCACTGAATTCGCGGGACGAAGTGCGCCAGACCCAGCCACCTCGCCAGGGCTACTACCAGGATATTCCTCGGCGTGGTGGGCACTGGGACGCGGGCGGGCACGGGCAGCGCCCAGGCGGCGACTGGGCCGGACGCCCTGATGGCCATGGTGATGGCTGGGGGCCGGGGCCGCAGTACCGGCCGGGGCACAGGGTCGACCGATTCGCAGACCGCTACTGGAAGGTGCCCTACCAGGGGCAGGATTATTTCTATTCCGGCGGGTATTGGTACAGGCCCAACGGTGGCGGCTATATCGTGGTGACGCCACCCTACGGTGTGCGGGTGGGTTACCTGCCCAGCTATGCACGGGAGGTCTGGGTCGGGGATTCGCTGTTCTTCCTGGTGGCCGACAGCTATTACCAATACCTGGGCGGCGACCAGGGCTACGTAGTGGTCAACCCACCCAACATCCTGCCGCCACCGGGGCCGGCATTGGGCACCGGCTACGATGTGGTCGCCCACCCATTGTCCGGGCAGACACCCGCGCAACAGGACCAAGACCGTTACCAGTGCCATCGCTGGGCCGTGCAGCAATCGGGGTTCGACCCGGCATCGGCATCTTCTGCCCCGCCGGTGCATGTGGCGGATGCCTATCACCGGGCCTTGGGGGCATGCCTGAGCGACCGGGGCTACAGCGTGAACTGACGCGCCAGCTATACCGGGTCGGCGTGCACCATCACATCCGCCTGTGGATAACGCTGGCGGATCGCCTCGGAGGCCTTCACGCACAGCGCGTGGGCCTCGTGCAGAGCCAGCTCGCCTGGCAGCTCCAGGTGCAACTGGACGAACCAGCGGTTACCCGAGACCCGCGTACGTAGGTCGTGTGCACCCCTTACCCCAGGTATGGCGCACACCAGCTCGAGCATGCGCTCGCCGATGTCGGCGGGCAGTTCCTTGTCCATCAGGATCGCGGTGCTTTCGCGCGCAATTTGCACCGCACTCCACAAGATGTAGACGGCGATGCCCAGGCCGAACAAGGCATCGAGTTGTGGCCAGCCGAAGCGGGCCAGCACCAGGGCCAGCAGGATGCTGCCGTTGAGCAGCAGGTCGGAGCGATAGTGCAGCGAGTCGGCGCGCACCGCCGTGGAGCCGGTGGCGTGGATCACCTTGCGCTGGAAGGCCAGCAGGGCCAGGGTCAGCACCAGCGACAATACCATCACGGCGATACCGGCGGCGGTGTCGCCCAAGGGCTGTGGCGTTTTCAGCCGCTCGACCGCCTGCACGCCGATCAACACCGCGCTGACGCCGATGAACAGCGCCTGGGCCATACCGGCCAGTGCTTCGGCCTTACCGTGGCCGAAGCGGTGGTCATCGTCGGCCGGGCGCAAGGCGTAATGCACCGCGAGCAGGTTGAGGAAGGAAGCGACCGCATCGAGCGCCGAGTCGGTCAGGCCGGCCAGCAAGCTGACCGAACCGCTCAGCCACCAGGCCACGGCCTTGCTCAGTACCAGCAGGCTGGCCACGGCCAGAGAGGCGCGGGTGGCCAGGCGCAGCAGGCGTTGGTGTTCGGCGCTGGAAGTCATGCCGGGCAGGTGTTCCCTTCGATCAGGCGGCTGGGGCCAGGCCGTAGGCGGCCAGTTGTTCGACGCTGCCACGGTGCTGGATCAGCCGTGGGTCGGTCAGTGGCAGGCGCTGGCCCAGTTCGCTTTCGAGGATAGCCTGCAGCTTGGCGTTGTCGACCTGGCCATCGGCCTTGATGGCGGGCTTGAGCTTGGCCGGGTCGACATGTGCGGTGGTGCCGCCCGGGTAGTAGATGGCACCGGTGGCGAAGTCGACGCCGAAGGCGATCAGCCCCGGGATGACGTAGAAGAGGATACCGATGGCGTCCAGGGCAGCGACCACCGGGTCGATCTTGCCTTCGATCTGGCCGCGGCGGTCCGGGTAGAAGATGGTGCCGCAGGCGGTGAGCTGGGCCAGCAACGTGGCGATGAGGGCGCCACCGATGATGCGGGAGTGGATGCGCATGTGAATCTCCGAAACGGTAACCCGAAGGAGCAGGCCAAACGCCAGCTCCTGTTGTTCAGACCATGATAAGCCAGGCGTGGTTCGCCGTTATACTCGGACCTCTGTTCGAGGACCACCATGATTTCATTACCAATCGATGCCGTATTGCCCGCCTTGCGCCAGGCCCTGGCCGAGCGCGACGAAGCCGTGCTCGAGGCGCCGCCCGGCGCCGGCAAGACCACCCGCGTACCCCTGGCCCTGCTCGACGAGCCGTGGTTGGCCGGTCAGACCATCCTGATGCTCGAGCCCCGTCGCCTGGCCGCCCGCGCGGCCGCCGAGCGCCTGGCCAATGAGCTGGGCGAAAAGGTCGGCGAAACCGTGGGCTACCGCATCCGCCTGGACAGCAAGGTCGGCCCCACGACACGTATCGAAGTGGTCACCGAAGGCATCCTCACCCGCCGCTTGCAGGCCGACCCTGCGCTGGAGGGGGTGGGGCTGGTGATCTTCGACGAATTCCATGAACGCAGCCTGGACGCAGACCTGGCTTTGGCGCTGAGCCTCAATGGCCGGGAACTGCTGCGTGACGAGCCGCCGCTGAAGATCCTGCTGATGTCCGCCACCCTGGAGGGCGAGCGGCTGTCGCGCTTGCTCGACGATGCCCCGGTGGTGAGCAGCGAAGGGCGCATGCACCCTGTGGATATTCGCTGGAGCAGGCCGTATCAGCCAGGTGAGTTCGTCGAGCCGCGGGTGGTCGATTGCGTGCTCCAGGCTTTGGCCGAACAGCCCGGCAGCCTGCTGGTGTTTCTGCCGGGCCAGGCTGAGATTCGGCGGGTCCACCAGTCGCTGCAAGAGGCCTTGGGCGAGTGCGCGGATGTGCTGCTTTGCCCATTGCATGGCGAACTCGACCTCAATGCCCAGCGCGCCGCCATCGAGCCTGCGCCCAAGGGCCTGCGCAAGGTGGTGCTGGCCACCAACATCGCCGAGACCAGTCTCACCATCGACGGTGTACGCGTGGTCATCGACGCCGGGCTGGCGCGTGTGCCTCGGTTCGATCCCGGCAGCGGCATGACGCGCCTGGAGACCCAGCGTATTTCTCGCGCCAGCGCCACCCAGCGCGCCGGCCGTGCCGGGCGCCTGGAGCCGGGCGTGTGCTATCGCCTGTGGTCCGAGGCCCAGCATGACCAGCTGGCGGCCCATGGCAGCGCCGAGATCCTCCAGGCCGATCTGGCGGGCCTGGCCTTGCAACTGGCGCGCTGGGGTGTCTGGCCCGATCAGTTGCGCTGGCTGGATGCACCGCCGAGCGCTGCCCATGCCCAGGCCTGCGACTTGCTCGCCCGGTTGGGGGCGTTCAAGCCTGGCAGCCGTGAGCACTTGAGCGAACATGGCCAGGCCATGGCCGAACTGCCTGCGCACCCGCGCATTGCCCATCTGTTGTTGCGTGGCCAGGCACTGGGCCTGGCCGACATGGCGTGCGATGTGGCCGCGCTGCTGGGTGAGCGCGACATTCTGCGCGGGGTTGGCGCTGACCTGCACAGCCGGCTGGCCCTGCTCAGCGGCGAAACCAAGGCGGCCCGTGGCGGCCCAGGGGGCGTACAGCGCGTCCGGCAACTGGCGCGCCAGTACCGTGGCCTGCTGCGCGGCGAGCGTGGCGCGGCTGTCGCCGATGTGGATCACCCACGCTGGTTGGGCGCATTGCTGGCGCTGGCCTATCCCGACCGGATTGCCCAGCAGCGGCGCGAGGGTGGCGCTGAGTACCGGTTGGCCAATGGACGTGCGGCGCTGTTCGCCGAGGTGGATGCACTGATGAAGTGCCCATGGCTGGTAATCGCGGACCTGGGTAGCCGTCAGGGGCAGCGCGAGGAGCGCATCTACCTGGCCGCCGAGTTCGATCCGAGCCTGTTCGAGGGGGCGCTGGCCGAGCAGGTGGAAACACTCGATATCCTGGACTGGGACGAACGCGAGCAGGTGCTGCGCGCCGAGCGCCAGCGCAAGGTCGGCGAGCTGGTGCTCAGCCGCGAACCCTTGCCGGAGCTGAATGACGAAGCCCGTGCCAAGGCGTTGCTGGGCCTGGTGCGACGCAAGGGCTTGAACCTGCTGAGCTGGACACCCGAACTGCGTCAATGGCAGGCACGAATAGCACTGTTGCGTCAGTTGGACATGAACAAGGACGGCCACAGCGAGTGGCCCGATCTGAGCGACGAGGCCCTGCTCGCCAGCCTGGAGAGCTGGCTGCAGCCGTATTTGGGCAAGGTGTCTCGCCTCAGCCACTTTGCCCAACTGGACCTGCCGTCGATCCTGCGCAACCTGTTGCCTTGGCCGCTTCCCCAGCGCCTGGAGGAGTTGGCTCCTGCGCACCTGACGGTTCCATCCGGCTCGAGCATTCGCCTGGACTACAGCGAGAATCCGCCGATTCTGGCCGTGCGCCTGCAGGAATTGTTCGGCCTGGCCGATACGCCGCGCATCGCCCAAGGCCGTCAGCAGGTCAAACTGCACCTGCTGTCCCCGGCGCGCCGCCCGGTCCAGGTGACCCAGGATTTGGCCAACTTCTGGCGTACCACCTATGCCGAGGTGAAGAAGGACCTCAAAGGTCGCTATCCCAAGCATTATTGGCCCGACGACCCGCTCGTCGCCGAAGCCACGGCGAGGGCCAAGCCCAGAGGGACCTGATGAGGTCTAGAGGCGCTGCGTGTTGACACGATAGAGCCGGGTGGGCAGTCATCCGGCAGTCATTGTTGCCGGGTGATGATGAATGTTGCGTCCTCCCCGGCTTGCACGTTCAGGTAGACCTGCCATTCGTATGCGATTTTCACGGTGTGCCCCAGGTGATCCCGGATCCGGCAGGTCAGTGTGTTCTCAGTCCATTCCAGCGGCTCGAGTTTCAACACATCAACGTTCGAATCACCCCGGTAAAGCCCGAGATAACCATTGCGGCTGATCTCGACTTGCCTGTTGCTGTCGCCGCCAGTGCCCTTTATGCGGACATGCAGGCGATTAGTCGTTTGCGAGTCGAATGTAATGTTGAAAGTCGTGGCTGTTCCACCCGCCCCGGTAATGAGCCAGCCTTCATTGATGTCGGGGCCTTTGCTCAGTCGCACAGGGGAGGGTGGGAGTGAAGGCGCCCCGTCCCAAAAAAACTGAAACTCCTTCCAGTCGTTGGAAAGACCGTCCCAGTATTTTGTTACCCCATAGCAATGTATGTGGGCGTCGAAAGATCCAGCTGCTGCGATCCAGTTAGTGAAGTCGTTGCTCATGAAAATACTCTGCGGTTCTGTTGATCAAGGGCTCGTGGCCCACGAACAGAACACTACCCAGGCGTCGATCTGGGACGAAGCAGGAGGTCTTTCCGTGCTTTCACGCTCACCCGGCCTCAATGAGGCACTTTCAGGATGGCCATGAGCGGCAGATGGTTTGAGATCTGCAGCGTGTCCTGTCGCAGTACCTGGGCCTGGATGCGCTGAAGGCGAGGGCTGTGAAGTACATAGTCGAGGGTGCGGTCAGGACCGTTGACTGCCGGGTCGTTGGGGTAGTGGGTGAGCCAGGCGGCGCGCTCGGCACCGCTGGCTTCGGCGTTGCTGGGAATCATCGGGTACTTGTCCCACAACAGGTGCAGGTCGCTGTCGGCCGGGTAGTTGCCGCGCTGTGCCGGCGGCAGGCGACGGTACTGCCCCAGGGGCAGTAGGTTGAGGTCGCCGCCGATCAGCCAGGGCGTGCCTTGGCTTTCCAGGCGATCAAGCACCTTGGCCAGATGCTCTACCTGTCGGCGTTGCAAGTCGCTGCCGGGCTGGTAGGGCGAGAGCCGGGTGTTGAGCACCGCCAGGCGTCCCCCGTCAGCCAGCGGCAGGTAGCTGACCAGCAGTGCCGGCTGGGGGCGTTGCAGGCGGGTCAGGGCATTGCTCGCCGCGTTGGGCAACTGCAGGCGCTCGGCCTTTTCGATCGGGTAGCGGCTGAGGGTGGCCAGGGTGCGGCCAACACTGCCGAAGATATGCCGGTCAGGCACGAAATCGGCTTTCCACTCGTAGGTCTGGACGGTGCAGGGGTAGAGGTCGGCCAAGCGTTCACGCAGCACCGGTTCAGGGTCTGGGAGTGATAGTGGAAACGCAGCGTCATGGCTGTCTGCGCGGGGTTCAACCTGAGCCAGCCGTCGTCTGTCGTCCCCTGTTGAAGGGCGCCGGTGCTGCCTAGCGGGGCATAGAACCGGGAGAGATGGCTGACGGGGATCTTCTGGGCGCCATCGAGCGCGAAGAGATGGGCAGAGAAGGAGCGTTCGTCCGCCCAGCTCGGTATAGCAGTGTTGTCGCTCATGCGTTCATCCTCTGAGTGTGGATTGCCAACCCCTGTCCATCGACAGGGGCTGGGTCACTCTAGAGGTCCGCTGATTGAGCAGCAGATCGAAGTCGTTCCCTGAGAGGACTCACTCGTTGAGGCCTCAGGCGAGCGCGTCATTCTCCAGCAGCATGAACAGGCGGTACAGCACCACGCTGCTGAACAGTTGCAGGAAACCGCTGAGGCTATCCAGTGCCAGTTGCACGCCCGGCTGCGGCTCGGGGAAGGCCATCAGCAGCAGGCCGTCGAGCAGCCACAGCGGAGCCAGTACGGCGAGCATGCAGATCAGGATGCGCATGAAGTGCCCGGTGGTCATCCGGGCGCTCTCGCGCATGGCCTGTACCACCGGCAGGCCACGCAGCACCAGCAGGTACTCGGCGAACACCAGGTTGATCATGATCCACACGCCCGGGAAGATGAACAGCGCCAGGCCCGCCATGATCAGCAGCGAGCTGATGAGGATCAGCAGGGCCAGGGCTGGCCACAGCTGCACGGCGCGGGCGAACAGGTTGCGCTTGGCAACGTCCTGGCCGTTGCTGCGGGTGTCCATGTAAAGAATAAGGGCGGCGCTGTACAGCGGGTAGAACAGCATGCTGACCAGCATGCCGTAGGCCGTGGAGGCCTCGTCGCCCAACTGGCGGTACAGCAATTGGGTGCACAGGGCCTCGGCCGCGACCAAGGGCAGGCAGAGCTGAATGATGTTCAGCAGGTGGCGGCGGAAGAAGTACAGGGAGTCGCGCAGGACGCTCAGCGGATTCATCGGGTCTATATCGCATGGCAGAAAAAGCAGGGCGTAACTTTAGCCCAGTCCGTCGCTCGCTGAAAAAAGTTTCACCCTTTGGTTGATTGATTCCATCGCCCGCGACCCCCATCTTTGACGCTATCCGATGTTCGCCCTGTGCACGAGGTAGCCAATGAATACTGAAGAGCAAACCCTGATCGATGGCCTGTTCGGCCGCATCAAGCAAGCCGAGGACGCAGGCCAGGCCCGCGACGCCCAGGCGCAATCGCGCATCGAGGAACACCTGCGCCAGCAGCCGGCAGCGCCGTACTACATGACCCAGGCAATCCTGGTCCAGGAGGCCGCGATCAAGCGTCTGGACGAGCAGAACAAGCAGCTCGAGGCCGAACTCAAGCAGGCCCGAGCACAAGCGGAGGCGAGCCGCAGCGGTAGTGGTGGCGGGGGCTTCCTGTCGGGGCTGTTCGGTGGCGGGGCGCGCGAGGCCGCGCCGGCGCCCCAACCCCAGCGCCCGACCGCGCCCGTGGCCTCCGGTGGCGGTTGGCGCGAGCCGTCGGCGCCAGGCTTCGGCCAACGCCAGCAGCCTGCCTTCAATGCCGCGCCGGCGCGCAGTGGCGCCAGCAGCTTCCTGGGCGGTGCCATGCAGACGGCCGCCGGTGTGGCCGGTGGCGTGCTGCTGGCACAAGGCATCAGCAGCTTGTTCAACCATGGCTCCCAGCCCGAGGAAGTGGTCGAGGTGATCAAGGAAGAACCGGCGCCGGCCAGCGACAACGGCGGCTGGACCGACCAGGGCGGCCAACCCCAGGTTGCCGACAACGGCGACTACGGCTACGACCAAGGCTTTGCGGACAGCGACTACGGCAGCGATGGCGGTGGCTTCTTCTCTGACGACGACACCTTCGTCTGACGCCTCTGGCATACTGGCGCGCATTGGGGCTGCTGCCGTGCGGCCCCGTTCACGCAGCCAGAGAGGTCAGGGTGAAGAAGATCGCGTTGTTCGCCGATGTGCAGAACCTCTATTACACCGTGCGCCAGGTGCATGGCTGCCACTTCGACTACGCCGCGCTCTGGGCCGATGTCAGTCGCCAGGGGCAGATCGTCGAGGCGGTGGCCTATGCCATCGACCGTGGTGACAGCAAGCAACAACAGTTCCAGCAGATCCTGCGTAACCTGGGCTTCGAGGTGCGGCTCAAACCGTTCATCCAACGCAGCGATGGCTCGGCCAAGGGGGACTGGGATGTGGGTATCACCCTGGATGTGATCGACGCCGCCGGCCGGGTCGACCAGGTGGTGCTGGCCTCTGGCGATGGCGACTTTGATCTACTGATGGAGCGGGCCAACCAGCGTCATGGCGTCGAGACGGTGGTCTATGGGGTGCCTGGGCTTACCGCGCTGTCGTTGATTCGCGCGGCCAGCCGGTACGTGCCGATCGAGGGGCAGCTGTTGCTGCGCCATTGACAGGCCGGTGGGCGCTCCCACAGGGGAGATGTGCGCCTCAGGCCTTCCTACCGTTGCCTTCTAGCTGCCCAAGCGGCACCCGCCGCTCCACGGCGCTGGAAAGAATGATCGAGGTCTTGCTGAAGCCCAGCTGCGACACTTGGTTGATCAATGCCTCCAGCTCATTCATCGACCCCACGGCCGCCTGCATGATCACGCAGGGGTCGCCCGTCACCCGATGGCATTCGGTGAGCTGCGGGATCCGCGTCAGCGCGTCGTAGGCCTGCTGGTTGCCGTGGCTGGCCAGGCGCAATTCGATCACGCACTGGATCGGCAGGCCGATCTTCGCCAGATCGACCTTGGCGGTGTAGCCGGTGATCACGCCGCTGGCCTCGAGCTTGGCCACCCGCTCGGCCACCGCCGGTGCGGACAGATTCACTTGGCGAGCCAGTTGCGCGTAGGTGGCCCGGCCGTTTTCCAGCAGGGCGGCGAGTAGCATGCGGTCGTACTTGTCCATGGTGGTTCCTGGCTGCCTTGCAATCCACGGCCAAGCCCGCGCATAACCGTTCATTGCAAAGTGTATTGGTCATTTAAAGCCGTTTTGTAACTTAAGTTTGCGCGAAGCCCTTTCTAAACTAAGTCACCCGTAAACGGATTTCGAGTGTTTTCCCATGCCTGCGTCCCGTCCTGCCCCGTTGCTGCTCATCGGCGCCTTCCTCGCCCTCTACCTGGTGTGGGGCTCCACTTACCTGTTCATTCGGATCGGCGTCGAGTCCTGGCCGCCGATGCTCATGGCCGGGGTGCGTTTCGTCATCGCCGGCAGCCTGCTGTATGGCTTCCTGCGCTGGCGGGGCGTACCCGCGCCGACCTGGCCGCAATGGCGTGCGGCGGGGGCGATCGGCTTCTTGCTGCTCAGTTGCGGCAATGGCGGTGTGACCCTGGCCGAGCATGCCGGAGTGGCGTCGGGTGTCGCCGCGTTGGCGGTGGCGACTGTGCCGCTGTTCACCCTGGTGTTCGGCTTGCTGTTCGGGCATCGCAATTCGCGCCTGGAGTGGGCGGGCATCGCGCTTGGTCTGGTGGGTATCGGCTTGCTCAACCTGGGCTCCAACCTGCAGGCCAGCCCCATGGGTGCGGCCCTGATCCTGTTCGCTGCGGCGGCCTGGGCCTTTGGCTCGGTATGGAGCAAGAGCCTGCCATTACCCCAGGGAGCCATGGCCAGCGCTGCCGAAATGCTGGTCGGTGGGGCCGCGCTGTTGATCGGCAGCGCGGTCAGCGGCGAGCGCCTGGTGCAGATGCCGACCGCCGCGGGCTGGGGCGCGTTGGCGTACCTGGTGTTCTTCGGTTCGATCCTGGCGTTCAGCTCCTACATGTACCTGCTCAAGCATGTGCGCCCGGCGGCGGCCACCAGCTATGCGTATGTCAACCCGGCGGTGGCGGTGTTGTTGGGTATCGTCTTCGCGGGCGAACGGATCGGTGCCGAGGAATGCGTGGCGATGGCGGTGATCATCGGGGCGGTGGTGCTGATCGGCCTGCCGCAGTGGCGCAAGGCGCCTGAGCAGCCGGCGCCGTTGAAGGGCGAAATGTGCAAGTAGGGCGGGGTGTTGCGGTAAACTGCCGCCTTCGCTGAACCCCCTGATGGTATCTCCATGAATTTCGCCAAACTCGGCCTGATCGAACCGCTGTTGCGCACCCTGCAGCAGCTGGACTACACCACTCCGACCCCGGTCCAGGCCCAGGCCATTCCCGCCGTACTGGCCGGCCGCGACCTGATGGCCGCAGCCCAGACCGGCACCGGCAAGACCGCCGGTTTCGCCTTGCCGGTCCTGCAGCGCCTGGCCCTGGAAGGGGAAAAGGTGCAGAGCAATTCGATTCGTGCCCTGGTGCTGGTGCCGACCCGCGAACTGGCCGAGCAGGTTCATGCCAACGTTCGTGAGTACGCCGAAAACCTGCCGGTGAGCACCTACGCGGTGTACGGCGGGGTCAGCCTCAACCCGCAGATGATGCGCCTGCGTCGAGGCGTCGACCTGCTGGTGGCCACCCCTGGCCGCCTGCTCGATCTGTTCCGCCAGAACGCCGTCAAGTTCGGCCAGGTGCAGGTGCTGGTGCTCGACGAGGCCGACCGCATGCTCGACCTGGGCTTCGCCGAAGAGCTGCAGGCGGTGTATGCCGCCTTGCCGCGCAAGCGCCAGACACTGCTGTTCTCCGCGACCTTCTCCGACCAGATCCGCATGCTCGCGGGCCTGGCTTTGAACGACCCGCTGAGCATCGAGGTCAGCCCGCGCAACACCACCGCCAGCACCGTGAAGCAGTGGCTGGTGCCGGTGGACAAGAAGCGCAAGGCCGACCTGTTCTGCCATTTGCTGCGCAAGCAGCGCTGGAAGCAGGTGCTGGTGTTCGCCAAGACGCGCAACGGCGTCGACCAGTTGGTGGAGCGGCTGCTGGGCGAGGGCGTCAACGCCGACGGTATCCATGGCGATCGCCCGCAGGCCACCCGCCAACGCGCCCTGGACAGCTTCAAGGCGCGCGAGATCCAGGTGCTGGTGGCCACCGATGTCGCCGCTCGGGGCCTGGATATCGACGACTTGCCATTGGTGGTCAACCTCGACCTGCCGATCGTGGCCGAAGACTACGTGCACCGTATCGGCCGCACGGGCCGGGCGGGCAACAAGGGCGAGGCGATCTCGCTGGTATGTGCGGATGAAGTGCAGCTGCTGGCGGCGATCGAGACGCTGATTCGCCAGACGCTGCCGCGCCATGAAGAGCCGGACTTCATCCCCGATCACCGGGTGCCGCTGACCGATGCCAATGGTCAGGTGCTGAAGAAGCCGAAGAAACCCAAGAAACCGAAGGAGAGCAGCGCCAAGCGTGGGTTGGGGCGCTGGATGGACAGTGCCGAGGCGAGTTTTTCGGAGCCTGCGGTCAAGCCGGTGCGCAAGGTGCCGAGCTTCAACAGCGGGCCGCGTAAGCGTAAGCCTTGAGATCTTGGGGGCCGCTGTGCGGCCCAATCGCGGGACAAGCCCGCTCCTACACGGTCTTTGTGGGAGCGGGCTTGTCCCGCGATGGGCTGCAAGGCAGCTCCACTATCAGCGACGCCGCTCCAGCCATGCTACGGCCGCCTTGCCCGCCCGTAACCCGCTGGCAAAGCAGGCGGTCAGCAGATAGCCCCCGGTCGGCGCCTCCCAATCCAGCATTTCCCCCGCGCAAAATACGCCAGGCACCTGCTTGAGCATCAACCCTTCATCCACCCCTTCGAAACGCACGCCACCGGCGCTGCTGATCGCCTCGTCCAAGGGCCGCGTGCGCACCAGTTCGATCGGCAGGGCCTTGATCGCCTTGGCCAGCGAGGTGGGGTTGGCGAAGGTTGCCTGGTCGGTCAGCTCGCGCAGCAATGCCGCCTTGACCCCGTCGATCCCCAACTGGCCCTGCAGGTGCTTGGCCATGGAACGGGACCCGCGCGGCTTGGCCAGGGCCTGGGCGACTTTATCCACAGGCCGGTCCGGCAGCAGGTCGAGCAGCAACGTGGCCCGGCCGTCGCGATCGATGGCCTCGCGCACTGCTGCCGACCATGCATAGACGAGGCTGCCTTCGACGCCCTGGGCGGTGAGGATGAATTCACCCTTGCGCGGCGTACTGCCCGGCACGCTCAGGGCAATGTTCTTCAGCGGCGCGCCCGCGAACTTCTCCTTGAGCAGCGCGCTCCATCCTTCCACTTCGAAGCCGCAGTTGCTTGGCCGCAGCGGCGAGATATCCACACCCCGTTCGGCCAGCAGCGGCTGCCAGCTACCATCGGAACCCAGGCGTGCCCAGCTGCCGCCCCCGAGCGCCAGTACCACGGCATCGGCGTGCTGGCGCAGCTCGCCCTGTGGATAAGCGATCCGCAAGGTGCCGTCATCGTTCCAGCCCAGCCAGCGGTGGCGGGTGTGGATAACCACACCGCTGTCGCGCAGGCGCTTGAGCCAGGCACGCAGCAGCGGCGCGGCTTTCATGTCGCGGGGGAACACCCGCCCGGACGTGCCGACGAAGGTTTCGATGCCCAGGCCGTGGATCCACTGGCGCAAGGCGTCGGCATCCAGGTCGCGAAGCAAGGCATCGATTTCGTCGCGACGCTCGGCGTAGCGCGAAACGAAGGCCGGGTACGGTTCGGAATGGGTGATGTTCATGCCGCCCACGCCGGCCAGCAGGAACTTGCGGCCCACCGACGGCATGGCATCGAACACCTGCACGGCCATGCCTGCGCCTGCCAGTGCCTCGGCGGCCATCAGGCCGGCGGGGCCGCCGCCAATGACGGCGACCAGGGGAGGGGAGGCGGAGCGTTGGCTGGGCATGGGCGATTTCAGGCTGTGGAAAAGAGCCGGCATTCTACCCCAGGCGGGCCCGGGGAAACACTGCACAAAAAATGACCAGTGCTTTGCAGATCAGGCAGTTAAAGGCCTGCAGCGTCTTTCGCTCAGGTTATCCACAGGCGGTTCCACAGTCATTGTGCACAACCGAGGACCCGCGCCGCACTGTGGTGAAGGATGCCATGACGTTTGGCCAAGGCTTGGCGATCCTTGCTGTAGCCACCGCCGATCACCCCGGCCACGGGAATGTCGCGGCCAAGGCAATGGCGCATGACCTGCTCGTCACGGGCGGCCAGGCCCGCGTCGGTCAGCTGCAGGTACCCCAGGGCGTCGTCCTTGTGCACGTCCACGCCGGCGTCGTACAACACCAGGTCAGGCTGGTACAGCGGCAGCAGGTAGTTCAGGGCGTCGTCCACCACCTTCAGGTAGGCGTTGTCGCCCATGCTCCGGGGCAAGGGGATGTCCCAGTCGCTCTGGGCCTTGCGTGCAGGAAAATTCTGTTCGCAATGCAGCGACACGGTGATGGCGTCGGGGGTGTCGTGAAGAATCCGTGCGGTGCCGTCGCCCTGATGGACATCGCAGTCGAAGATCAGCACCCGGTGCACGCGACCGGCTTCCAGCAGGTAGCGGCTGATCACCGCCAGGTCGTTGAAGATGCAGAACCCGGCCGGGTGGTCGTAGTGCGCGTGGTGAGTGCCGCCGGCCAGGTGGCAGGCGATGCCCTTTTCCAGGGCCATCTCGGCGGTCAGCAACGAGCCGCCCACGGCACGTACGGTACGCCGCGCCAACGCCTCGCTCCACGGCAGGCCGAGGCGGCGCTGATCCTCACGAGACAACTCGCCCTGCATGTAGCGCTCGATGTAGCCGCGGTCATGGGCCAGGGCGAGGATGTCGTTGGGGCAGATCTGCGGACGCAGAAGCTCGGTGTCCAGGGTCAGGCCGCTGTCGACCAGGTGGTCGCGCAGCAGGCGGAATTTGTCCATGGGGAAACGGTGCTCGGGTGGGAACTCCGGGCTGTAGTCGTCGTGGTAGATCAGCGGCAACGGCATGGTGGTATCGCGTCGAGGGGCAGGCGCTGATCTTGCCAGCAGTGACGAAGCGATGCCACCGAGGACGGTGGAGGCGGTTTTCCAGGGCATTGCTCGGCTGCATGCGCTACCCCGGTGGCCGGTGAAGAAGTAGGTGTGGAAAATACATTCACGGTCTTGGGGGCTAGGTGAAGGCCAGGCCTGCGCCTACGCTATAGACTGCACGACGGTGAATGCGGAGCGGCCCTGATGACCCCGATCTTCGAACTGGAGAGCGCGCGCCTGATCCTGCGCCAGTGGCAGGACGACGACCTGCGCGAGTTCGCCGCGCTCTGCGCCGACCCCCAGGTGATGCGCTACTTCCCGGCGCCGATGACGCGCCTGGAGGCGGCGGCGCTGATCGGGCGCATCCGTGGGCATTTCAATGAGTACGGCTTCGGGTTGTGGGCGCTGGAGCGCAAGGACAGTGGTGCGTTCATCGGCATGACCGGCCTGCTCAATGTCAATTTCGATGCCCCCTTCGCCCCGGCCGTGGAGATCGGCTGGCGGTTGGCCCGACGCCATTGGGGGCTTGGCTTCGCCAGCGAGGCGGCCTGGACCTGCCTGCGTTGTGCTTTCGCCCAATTGCGCCTGGATGAGGTGGTGTCGTTCACTGCCGAGGGCAACCTGCCGTCGCAGAAGGTCATGCAGGCCATCGGCATGGTCCAGGACCCCGCCGGCAGTTTCGAACACCCCCGCCTGGCCGTCGACCACCCCTTGCGCCCCCATGTGCTGTACCGCATCGACCGGGCACGCTGGCAAGAAACCCTGCGTGGCTGAATGGCAGCTTATGCAGGGCGTCAATGACAAACCCTGTATCATTTGCTGCATAACTGCGCCGTAGAGCCGTGATGCCTTGCTAGGAGAACCCCATGAGCCATGTATTGGACGACCTGGTCGACCTGTTGAGCCTTGAACCCATCGAAGAAAACCTGTTCCGTGGGCGCAGCCAGGACCTGGGTTTCCGCCAACTGTACGGCGGCCAGGTGCTGGGCCAGTCGCTGTCGGCCGCGAGCCAGACGGTCGAGGAGGCGCGCCATGTGCACTCGCTGCACGGCTACTTCCTGCGTCCAGGCGATGCCAGCATGCCGGTGGTGTACTCGGTGGACCGCGTGCGTGACGGCGGCAGCTTCAGCACCCGGCGGGTGACGGCGATCCAGAAGGGTCATGCCATCTTCACCTGCAGCGCGTCGTTCCAGTACGACGAGGGCGGCTTCGAGCACCAGGTGCAGATGCCTGACGTGGTCGGCCCGGAAAACCTGCCCACCGAGGTCGAACTGGCCAGCGCCATGGCCGAGCAGTTGCCCGAGCGCATTCGTGACAAGGTGCTGTGCGCCAAGCCGATCGAGATCCGCCCGGTCACCGAGCGCGACCCGTTCAACCCCAAGCCGGGCGAACCAATCAAGTACGCCTGGTTCCGCGCCGACGGCAAGCTGCCGGACATGCCGGCCCTGCACAAGTACCTGCTGGCCTACGCCTCGGACTTCGGCCTGTTGACCACCTCGCTGCTGCCCCACGGCAAGTCGGTGTGGCAGAAGGACATGCAGATCGCCAGCCTCGACCACGCGTTGTGGTTCCACCGCGACCTGCGCGCCGATGAGTGGCTGCTGTATGCCACCGACAGCCCCTGGGCCGGCAACGCTCGCGGGTTCAACCGCGGCAGCATCTTCAACCGCGCCGGCCAGCTGGTGGCATCGTCGTGCCAGGAAGGCCTGATCCGCCATCGCGAGGACTGGGCATGAGCCTTGGCGCCGTTCGTCATTGGGTGTTCGACATGGACGGCACCCTGACGGTGGCCGTGCATGATTTCGCCGCCATCCGCGAGGCCTTGGGCATTCCGCCGGAGCACGACATCCTCACCCACCTGGCGGCCTTGCCGGTGGAGGAGGCGGCCGCCAAGCACGCCTGGCTGCTGGAGCACGAGCGGGACCTGGCGATCGCCTCGCGCCCGGCGGCGGGTGCCGTCGAGTTGGTGCGTGAATTGGCCGGGCGCGGCTGCCAGTTGGGGATCCTCACCCGTAACGCCCGGGAGCTGGCCCATGTGACGCTGGAGGCCATCGGCTTGGCGGACTGCTTCCCGGTCGAGCATATTCTTGGCCGCGACGAAGCCGCGCCCAAGCCCAACCCCGACGGCCTGCTGAAGATCGCCGGCGCCTGGGGCGTGTCACCGAGCGAGCTGGTGATGGTCGGCGACTACCGTTTCGACCTGGATTGCGGGCGTGCCGCTGGCGCGCGCACGGTCTTGGTCAACCTGCCGGACAACCCCTGGCCGGAGCTTGTGGACTGGCATGCAGCAGATTGCCATGCGCTGCGAGGGTTGTTGAGCTGACCGGCATGCAGGCACAGGCTAAGCTGCACTGCAGTTCTCGATTTACCAAGGAGACCCAGCCATGAGCAGCAAAGCGATCTACGTCCAACCCGGCGGCGGTTATGACAAGGTCCAGGTCGGCACCTGCGAGGCGCCTGCGCCCCAGGCTGGCGAGATCACCGTGCGCCTGCACGCAAGCTCCCTCAACTACCATGACTTCGCGGTGGTCAGCGGCATGTGGGGCCCGAGCGAGCGGCGCATCCCCATGGCCGACGGCGCGGGCGAGGTGGTTGCCGTGGGCGCGGGCGTCAGCGAATTCAAGGTCGGGGATTCGGTGGTGAGCACCTTCTTCCCTGGCTGGCTCGACGGCCAGGCGAACGTGGAAGGTTTTACCAGCGTGCCCGGGGACGGTATCGATGGCTATGCCCGCGAACAGGTCACCGCCCGCGCCACCGCCTTCACCCTGGCGCCCCAGGGCTACAGCCATGCCGAGGCAGCGACCCTGACCACCGCCGGCCTGACCGCCTGGCGCGCGCTGATGAGCGATGACCATCTCAAGCCAGGCGACACGGTACTGGTGCAGGGTACCGGCGGGGTGTCGATCTTCGCCCTGCAGTTCGCCAAGCTGGCCGGTGCCACGGTGATCGCCACGTCCTCCAGCGATGCCAAGCTCGAGCGCCTCAAGGCGCTGGGCGCCGATCACCTGATCAACTACCGCAGCACCCCGGCGTGGGGCGAAAAAGTGCGCGAGCTCACGGGCAACCGTGGCGTGGACCACGTGATCGAGGTGGGTGGCCCGGCGACCCTGGAGCAGTCGATGATCGCCGCGCGTATCGGCGGGCATGTCTCGCTGATCGGCATCCTTACCGGCGTTGCTGGGCAACTGCCGCTGGTCCAGGCGCTGGTTCGGCAGATTCGCCTGCAGGGTGTGCTGGTAGGCAGCCGCGCCCAGCAGCAGGCGATGATCCGCGCGATCGACGCCAATGGCCTGCGACCGGTGGTGGACAAGCATTTTGAGCTCGAGCAGATCGTCGAGGCCTTCCGCTACCAGGAAAGCAATCGCCATTTCGGCAAGATCTGCCTGACCTACTGAGGCTGCCAATGGGGGCTGCTGCGCAGCCTCTTCGCGGCACAAGGCCGCCCCTATAGGGGGCTGCTGCGCAGCCCTTTCGCGGCACCCGGCCGCACCTCCCGGGGGGCGGGCGTCCTGTCGGCGCGGCCTTGTCCCGCGAAAAGGGCGCGTAGCGCCCTCGGTCCCATTCCGCTGGAACGCCCGTCCCAGAGCACCCCTAGTGGCCATTTGATAAATGTGACCCGCCCGGCAACGCCGTGTCGTGATCGAACAGTTGCGGGACGTTTTCGAGTATTTTGCCCTCGGCCACCCCGGCTTAAAGTGGACCCCGCATTTTGTCGGTGCATCGCCCTGAGCGTGAAAACGTCAACAACAGAGCGTGAGTGGTGTACCTGGTTACCGTTCTTTCAAAGGAGAAGCTTTTCGCCTACGTCTGCCCGTCTTTCCTTGTGTCAGCAAAAAGAGAACAAGACCAATGAACACCGTGGGATCTGATGGCAACCTTGCACAAGGTTTCAAGCCACGTCATGTAACGATGTTGTCCATCGCGGGCATCATCGGTGCCGGACTTTTCGTAGGTTCCGGGCACGCCATCGCGGCGGCCGGGCCAGCTACCATTCTTTCTTACTTCGTGGCCGGCACCCTGGTGGTACTGGTTATGCGCATGCTCGGTGAGATGGCCGTCGCCCATCCAGACACCGGTTCCTTCTCCACCTACGCTGAACAAGCCATCGGCCGCTGGGCCGGCTACACCATCGGATGGCTGTACTGGTGGTTCTGGGTATTGGTGATCCCTATCGAAGCGTTGGCCGCAGGCCATGTGCTCAACGCCTGGTTCCCCCAGGTGGACAGCTGGATCTTCGCCTTGTTGTCGGTCGTGCTGCTCGCTGGCACCAATCTGTTCAGCGTGGCCAAGTACGGCGAATTCGAATTCTGGTTCGCGATCCTCAAGGTCACGGCGATCCTCGGCTTCATCGGCCTGGGCTTCGCGGCCCTGATGGGCTGGCTGCCAAACCGCGAAGTCAGCGGCCTGAGCACCCTGATGGCCGAGCATGGCGGCTTCACGCCCAAGGGCTGGTCCGCAGTAGTCGGCGCGTTCATCACGGTGATGTTCAGCTTCATCGGCACCGAGGCAGTGACCATCGCTGCCGCCGAGTCCAGCGACCCGTCGCGCAACATCGCCAAGGCCACCCGTTCGGTGATCTGGCGTATCAGCACGTTCTATATCCTGTCGATCTTCGTGATCATCTCCATCGTGCCGTGGAACGACCCGCAACTGGCAGTGGTCGGCTCCTACCAGCGCGCCCTGGAAATCATGAACATCCCCAATGCTGCGTTCATGGTCGACCTGGTGGTGCTGGTGGCCGTGACCAGCTGCATGAACTCGTCGATCTACATCGCCTCGCGGATGATGTACTCCCTGGCCAAGCGCGGCGACGCCCCAGCCGTCCTGAACCACACCAACAAAGCCGGCGTACCCTACGCAGCCGTGTTCGGCAGCACCCTGATCGGAGCGGGCATCGCCATCCTCAACTACTTCGCACCCAAGGGCGTGTTCGAGTTCCTGCTGGCAAGCTCCGGTGCCATTGCCTTGCTGGTATACATGGCCATCGCCATTTCCCAGCTGCGCATGCGCCGCCGCCTGGAGCGCGAAAGCACTGAGCTGAAGTTCCGTATGTGGTTGTTCCCGTACCTGACCTGGGCGGTGATCATCTTCATCGCTGGCGCCTTGGGGGTGATGATGTTCACCGAGGAGCATCGCGCGGAGGTGACTTCGACCCTGGGCTTGGCGTTGGTGATTTCCTTCCTGGGGATCATCACCAGCCGTGGGCAGGCGCGGGCGGCGTCGATGGCTCGCTCGGTGGGCTGACGGTCGGTCGATTCTGGGTAAGGAAAAGGCATCTGGTGACAGGTGCCTTTTTTCGTTTTGGGCGAGATGTTCCGGCGTGAGGCACTCGGGGGTTATCTGTCGCAACTGTGGCTACGACCTGGTGGTGGGCACTGGTGCGGCAGCGGTCTACAGAGTGGCTCCTTGCGAAAGGGGTGATTGTATGCTTTGAAGGAGATCACACAGCCCTGAAGAATTGCACCCGTGGCAAGCCCACGCTTCGCCTTCCAGGAACCGATTAGAGGCCTGTTATGACCGATGACAGCAACGATGACCGTCCACTCTACCAAGCAGCCTGCCATTGCGGGACTGTCCGCTTTTCTGTGCGCCTGACCGATGGTTTGCGTACCGCACGCAGATGTAACTGCTCGCTCTGCCGTATGCGTGGTGCCGTAGCGGTATCGGCCAACCTGAACGACCTCACGGTCACCCAGGGGGAAGAGGCGCTCACCCTCTATCAGTTCAACACACGTGAAGCAAAGCATTACTTCTGCTCAAAGTGCGGCATCTACACGTTCCACCAACGCCGTTCTGCGCCGGACCAATACGGCGTCAACGTGGCGTGTATCGAGGGAATGAGCCCGTTCGACTTCCCGGAAGTGCCCGTCAATGAGGGCCGGAGTCATCCCAAAGACCGCGTAGGGGGCGGCTCAGGCATTGCCGGGTGGCTGCGTTACGCGCGCCATCCTGAGTGACTTGATGGCCCCAAAAGGTCACTCACAATAGGCCTGCGACGGCGCAAGTTTTCGGATGTGTTTTCGCCCCAGCGGACGATACTTCTCTATACGCAGGCGTGTTCCTGGTGGCGCACGCGGCTAGGAGGTGTCTGATGGACAAACTGACAATCGTGGGTGCCGGGCTGGTCGGCGAGGCGGCAGCGCAAATCATCGCTCGGGATGAGTTATGCCGTGAGCTGGTGTTGATGGACGTTCAGGGTGAGCTGGCGCAGGGTAAGGCGCTGGATGTGTGGCAGGCTGCTGTAGAGTCCGGGTCTGATACCCGTGTCTACGGCGGGGCCAAAGCCGAGATGCTGGATGGCTCCGAGCTGGTGGTCATCACTGCAGGCGTTCCGCGCAAGCCAGGCCAGTCGCGTCAGGATGTTCTGAGTACCAACTTGCCCATCCTCGACAGCATCATGGCCGATATCAAACAGCATGCACCTACGGCAACGGTGTTGGTGGTGTCCAACCCAGTCGACGTGCTCACCTACCGCGCCTGGAGTATCAGCGGCCTGGGTCGCGACAAGGTGTTCGGGCAGGCCGGCGTGTTGGACACTGCCCGCATGAAGTGTTTCATCGCCGAGCAAACCGGGTTTTCTGCCCGGGACATCACGGCGCTGGTGTTGGGCGGGCATGGTGACAGCATGGTGCCGCTGATGCGCTACTGCCAGATCGGCTCGGTGCCGTTGTCGCACTTCTTGAGCAATGAGCAGATCGAGCAAATTGTCGAGCGTACGCGTAAAGGTGGTGGTGAGATCCTCGGCCTGAAGAAATTGGGCAGCGCCTGCGATGCACCGGGTGTGGCCATTGCCCAGATGGTCGATGCGATCGCCAATGGACGAAACCGCATTTTGCCGGCGGTGGCCATTTTGCAGGGCGAGTACGGGCGTCACGACATCGCCATGGGCGTGCCTTGTGTACTGGCAGAGCAGGGACTGGCGCGGGTGATCGAGTTGCCGCTGGATGTGCAGGAGCAGGCGATGTTTGACCACTCTGCAGATCAGGTGGCGCGGGATATTGCTGAGATGAAAGCGTTGTGCGCAGGGTAGGGGTTGGGCGTTGACGAATAAGATCCGGGCAGAATGGGTACGGGGAGTGAGTCAATGTAACAGCCGGGGTGCTGTTCGAATGTAGACGGTGTAATTGGCGCGTAAGGGCCTGGGATCGAGTGATTCCCTTCTTTGTCTTCCCGCCAGCCATCCGGAAAGTGATCTATACCACCAACGCCATCGAGAGTATCAATGCCCAGCTGCGCAAGATCATCAAGACCCGAGGCCATTTCCCGAACGATGACGCAGCTACCAAGCTGATCTGGCTGGGGCTGCGAAACATCACGGCGAACTGGGGCTCAGCGGCGCATGATTGGAAAAATGCGATGAATCAATTCGCGATTTTGTACGGAGATCGGTTCATCAGGCCGACCTGGTGAAAATCAGGGCCTGCCTGACGGCAGGCCGTTACCGGCCCGCACACAAAAAATCTGACACTTCCTTCCTACCCCACGCACAGCTGCCACCCAATCCCGTAGGAAGGATCGTGGTAGCTCCAATCTCAAACTTGGAGTCTCATGCATGCTTATTCGCATTCTGAGCAGGATCCTCGTATCCGCTCTCCGCCGACCAACTCCCGCAGCCACCTCAGCCCCAACCTTCTATCCGATCGACAGCCAATCCCGCGCCACCCGTGCTAACCGGGAGGTGCCCCATGTCGGACCATGAATGCCTATCTTCTATCCAGAGCTACGTCTGGACGCTCGAGTTGCTCGGTGAGGTGCTGGTCCAGCATGACGAAGTGCTGGAGTGTGAGCACAACCCACAGCTGAGCTTCCGCAACACGGCGGGTATTCATCAGGCGATCCGGATCATTAGCCGGCTGGCCAGCGAGCAGTTCAGCAAGCTGGAGGCGATGAAGGAGGAGGAGGGAAGATGATGGCATGGTGTCGATGCCGCTGGGACACTGAATTCCAGGCATAAAAAAAGACGCCCTCGGGCGTCTTCTTCTTAGGATTTGGTGGAGCCGGGGGGATTAAATATTTGTATCTAAGTTACTGTTTTAAAATGCATTTTTGTTTGTATTCTGCGTAAGTGCCCCCATAAGTGCCCCCGCGCACATATTTTCGATGAACGGCTATTTGAGGAGTTGAACTGGCGTCCTGAATTATCGTTCT
Organism: Pseudomonas sp. NY15356; assembly: GCF_048068175.1. Lineage (NCBI taxonomy): Bacteria > Pseudomonadati > Pseudomonadota > Gammaproteobacteria > Pseudomonadales > Pseudomonadaceae > Pseudomonas > Pseudomonas sp. NY15356. The sequence continues at coordinate 70,949 of NZ_JBLUPW010000025.1, forward strand.
GCGACAAGGCGGAGCTAGCCAGTCACCGGCGGGCATTAGATGGTGTCGGTCGTGCACAGCATGGTATCGGTTATCTGGCGACCAGGGTTTGATCCTAGCCCAGGCCGGGGCGCTGAGTAGCTCGGGCCACGCAATTGGGTTTTTTCCGCGGTCGCGCACCATGGGCTCATCTAGGACGTCTGAGCTGAGGTGCGGTATGAAACACTCGATGGTTACCTGTCAAAACTGTGGCAAAGCGATGGTTCCGAGAGCGACATATAGCCGTGGCTTCTGGGGCTATTCGCCTTCGTCGAATCACTGTCCCTTTTGCCTGAGTGAGAATTGGCATGGCGGAAATCCGGGGTTAGGGACTCGGCTATTTGCGTTAATTGGCCTGGCTCTAGGTGTTCTGGCCTGTGTGTTGATGGGAGCGTTTCTGTTCAAAGTGCAGTGGTGGCTGGGCGTTGAAGGACAATGGCCTCTATTGAGCCTAACCACATGCGCAGTGTCAGTTATCGCGGGGTATCGATTTTACAACTGGTTTGTAGATTTCTGACTAAGCTTTGTACGAAAAGTATTGCCGCATGCAACGTAGGCTGCAGACCAAGGTGACCATGGCTGCAAAGCTCTTGGCCAGCTTGTCATAGCGAGTGCCGATCCTGCGATTTTCTTTCAGCCAGCCAAACATCCGCTCAATGATGTTCCGTTGCCGGT
>NZ_JBLUPW010000026.1:0-71253 GCF_048068175.1 Pseudomonas sp. NY15356
GAATCATACAGCGTTAAAACCTGCTGTCAACTGCCTTTTTCACCGCTGCCGATCTGTGAGACCGAAGCCTTCCGATACTACCTGAAGCGTTCAACTCATTGAATCTCAAGGGGTTTTGCGTTTCGACTGCGTCGGAAGTGGGGCGCATTATAGGCCCCTGAAACGGCACGTCAACCGTTATTTTCAAAAAACCTCAATATCGCCGAAAAACAAAACGGGGAGGCCTACCGACCTCCCCGCTTCCATCGCTTCTCTATATAGAAGCCATCTTCACTCAGCTTTCAAGGTAATGCGCGCAAACGCCTTCTTGCCCGCCTGGCACACATGGGTAGCGCCGACCGCAAAGACAAAGCCACGATCGACTACGGCGCCATCCACCTTGACCCCGCCAGCATTGAGCAGATCGCGCGCAGCCGCCGAGTTCTTCACCAGGCCTGCCTTGTTCAGCACGGCAGCAATCGGCATATCTTCCGAAGCGACCACTTCAACCTCCGGCAGATCTTCCGGCAGCTCGCCATCCTTCATGCGGTTACCCGCAGCACGGTGGGCATTGGCCGCGGCTTCGTCGCCATGGAAGCGCGCCACGATCTCCTCAGCCAGCTTGATCTTGATATCACGCGGGTTTGCGCCCGCCTCGACATCAGCACGGAACTGGTTGATCTCGTCCATCGAACGGAAGCTCAACAGCTCGAAGTAACGCCACATCAACGTATCGGGAATGGACACCAGCTTGCTGTACATCACCCCAGGCGCTTCCTGGATACCCACGTAGTTACCCAGGGACTTGGACATTTTCTTCACACCATCGAGCCCTTCGAGCAGCGGCATGGTCACGATGTTCTGCGCTTCCTGACCATAAGCGCGCTGCAGCTCGCGCCCCATCAACAGGTTGAACTTCTGGTCGGTACCGCCCAGCTCGACATCAGCCTTGAGCGCCACCGAGTCGTAGCCCTGCACCAATGGGTACAGGAACTCATGGATCGCGATCGGCTGATTGCTGCTGTAGCGCTTGTCGAAGTCATCGCGCTCGAGCATGCGCGCCACGGTGTACTGGGAAGCCAGGCGAATGAAGTCAGCCGGGGTCAGCTTATCCATCCAGGTGGAGTTGAACGCGACCTCGGTCTTGGCTGGGTCGAGGATCTTGAACACCTGCTGCTTATAGGTCTCGGCGTTGTCCAGGACCTGCTCGCGAGTCAATGGAGGACGCGTGGCGCTCTTGCCGCTCGGGTCGCCGATCATGCCGGTGAAGTCGCCGATCAGGAAGATGACCTGATGCCCCAGGTCCTGGAACTGGCGCAGCTTGTTGATCAGCACCGTGTGCCCAAGGTGCAGGTCCGGCGCGGTCGGGTCGAAGCCCGCCTTGATACGCAGGGGCTGGCCGCGCTTGAGCTTCTCCACCAGTTCCGACTCGACCAATACCTCTTCCGCACCGCGCTTGATAAGCGCCAGCTGCTCTTCAACCGACTTCATAGACAGACCCGCAAGGCTCAGATTCAAGGGGAGCCAACCATACAAGATCGGCCGTCAAATACAAGTTTCGCAAAGGAATGTGACCCGAAAGGTGTATCGCGGCGTCTACGCGCCCTTGCGCGAAAATGGATTTGGTTATATTTTATACAGTTATTTCATCTTCATCATGTCATTCATCTTTTCCATTTCACTTTTTTCAAAGTCACCTCACCTATGACCAACGAGACGCCTAAAGCGCCCCCGCTTTATCCGAAAAGCCATTTGTTGGCCGCCAGCGGCATCGCCGCCTTGCTCAGCCTGGCTTTGCTGGTATTTCCCTCCAGCGAAGTCGAGGCCAAGAAGACCACCCTCAGCCTCGAGCTGGAGACCCCGGCAGAACAGCTGAAGGACGAGTCCAAGGCCGCCCCCCTGGTCCAAACCGAAGGCGACAAAGGCTCGCCCTTCGCCCAGATCGAGAGCACGGAGCCTGCGACCACGCAAACCGCCAAGCAAGCGCCTGCTGCCGAGGAGAAGGCGGAGGAAAGCGCCGACGCCAAGCTTCCCGGCCATCGCGAAGTCACCGTTGCCCGCGGCGATACGCTGTCCACCCTGTTTGCCAAGGTCGGGTTGCCGAGCAATGTGGTCCATGACGTCCTGGCCAGCGGCAAGCAAGCCAAGCAGTTCAGCCGGCTCAAGCATGGCCAGGTGCTGCAGTTCGAGCTCGACAAGGACGGCCAGCTGACCAGCCTGCACAGCAAGGTCAGCAACCTCGAGACCATTCGCCTGACCAAGACCGCCAAGGGCTACAGCTTCGATCGCGAAGTCAGCAAGCCAGTGGTGCGTACCGCCTATGCCCATGGCGTGATCAAGAGCTCGCTGTCGGCCTCTGCCAAGCGCGCCGGCCTGTCCCACAGCCTGACCATGGATATGGCGCGGGTGCTGGGCTACGACATCGACTTCGCCCAGGACATCCGCCCAGGCGACGAATTCGACGTGGTCTACGAGCAGAAGGTCATGGACGGCAAGGTGGTCGGCACCGGCAATATCCTTTCCGCCCGCTTCACCAACCGCGGCAAGACCTACACCGCTGTGCGCTACACCAACAAGCAGGGCAACACCAGCTACTACACCGCCGACGGCAACAGCCTGCGCAAGGCGTTCATCCGCACGCCGGTGGACTTCGCCCGCATCAGCTCGCGCTTCTCCGCCGGCCGCAAGCACCCGATCCTGAACAAAATCCGGGCCCATAAAGGCGTCGACTACGCAGCACCTCGCGGCACCCCGATCAAGGCTGCCGGCGACGGCAAGGTCTTGCTTGCAGGCCGTCGCGGCGGCTACGGCAACACCGTGATCATCGCCCACGGCAACTCCTACAAGACGCTCTACGGCCACATGCAGGGCTTCGCCAAGGGCATCAAGACCGGCAGCTCGGTCAAGCAAGGCCAGATCATCGGCTATATCGGTACCACCGGGCTGTCCACCGGGCCGCACCTGCACTATGAGTTCCAGGTCAACGGCGTGCACGTCGACCCCTTGAGCCGCAAGCTGCCCATGGCCGACCCGATCGCCCGCGCCGAGCGCCAACGCTTCCTGCAACAGAGCAAGCCCCTGATCGCCCGCATGGACCAAGAAAAGGCCACCATGCTCGCAGCCAACAAGCGCTGACCCATGGCGCTCTATCTGGGTGTTATGTCCGGAACCAGCCTCGACGGCCTGGACATCGCACTGATCGACCAAGGCGAGCAGACCCGTCTGCTCGCCACCCACTACATCCCCATGCCCGCCGACCTTCGCCGGGACCTGCTCGCCCTCTGCGCCAGCGGCCCTGACGAAATCGCCCGTGCCTGCCTCGCGGAAAACCGCTGGGCCACCCTCGCCGCAGATGGCATCGACCAACTCCTGGCAAGCCAGGGCCTGGATGCCGGTGCCATTCGCGCGATCGGCAGCCACGGCCAGACCATCCGCCACGAGCCTGCGCGCGGCTTCACCGTGCAGATCGGCAACCCGGCCCTGTTGGCAGAGCTCACCGGCGTGTGCGTGGTGGCGGACTTCCGGCGCCGCGATGTCGCAGCAGGTGGCCAGGGCGCGCCACTGGTACCCGCCTTCCACGAGGCACTGTTCGGCCACCTGGGCCAAGGGGTCGCCATCCTCAACATCGGCGGGTTCAGCAACCTCAGCCTGATCGAACAGGGCAAGCCAGTGCATGGTTTCGACTGTGGCCCGGGCAATGTACTGCTCGATGCCTGGATCGAACGCAAGCGCGGCCAGGCCTACGATGCCGACGGCAACTGGGCGGCCAGCGGCAGCGTATCCAATGACCTGCTCGCTCGCCTGCTCGCCGACCCGTTCTTCGCCGGAACCGGCCCCAAGAGCACAGGCCGCGAGGTGTTCAACCTCCCCTGGCTGGATGCTCATCTGGCGGCGCTGCCGAACTACCGGGACGAAGACATCCAGGCGACCTTGCTGGAGCTGACCGCCTGCAGCATCGTCGATTCGCTACGCAGCGCCCTGCCCCACACTGAAACCCTGCTGGTATGCGGTGGCGGCGCACGCAACGGCGCACTGATGCGGCGGTTGGCGGCCTTGCTGCCGTCTGCACGGGTCGCCAGCACCGCAGCCTACGGTGTCGATCCGGACTGGGTCGAGGCCATGGCTTTCGCCTGGTTGGCCCATTGCTGCCTCGAAGGCATTCCAACCAACCGTCCGAGCGTCACGGCTGCCAAAGGGCTGCGCGTACTCGGCGCGATCTACCCGGCTTGATGCCCATGCAGAAAGCAAAACGCCGCGCATAAGCGCGGCGTTTTCATTACAGGCCAGGCTCAGATCGAGAACGACGAGCCACAGCCGCAGGTGGTGGTGGCGTTAGGGTTCTTGATCACGAAGCGCGACCCTTCCAGGCCTTCCTGATAGTCCACCTCGGCGCCCGCCAGGTACTGGAAGCTCATCGGGTCCACGACCAGGGAAACCCCCTCGCGCTCGACCACGGTGTCGTCTTCGGCTACTTCCTCATCGAAGGTGAAGCCGTACTGGAACCCCGAGCAGCCGCCGCCGGTCACGAACACACGCAGCTTCAGGCGATCATTGCCCTCTTCGGTGACCAGGGTCTTCACCTTGTGCGCAGCACCTTGGGTGAATTCCAAAGCCGTGGGGGTGAAGGTTTCGACGCTCATGTTGACTCTCCCGGCGCAATGCCGCCATAAAACTCGATGACGCGCATTATCCGCTTCTCCGAGAAAATCGGTCAAGAATTGTGCGGCTTTGGTCGTGCCCGGCAAAAATGGGGGCGTTATGCCCCCATCCTGTGTGGCTCGGACCGTCGATCAGGGCAGCAGGCCCGCGTGCGACAGGCCCATGCGCTCGTCCAGGCCGAACAGGATGTTCAGGTTCTGCACTGCCTGGCCGGAGGCGCCCTTGACCAGGTTGTCGATCACCGACAGCACGACCACCAGGTCACCACCCTGGGGCCGGTGCACCGCAATACGGCAGACGTTGGCGCCTCTCACGCTGCGGGTCTCCGGATGGCTGCCTGCCGGCATTACATCGACGAACGGCTCATCGGCATAACGTTTCTCGAACAGCGCCTGCAAGTCGACGCTGGTATCGGCGACGGTTGCATAAAGGGTGGCATGGATCCCGCGGATCATTGGGGTCAGATGCGGTACGAAGGTCAGGCCGACATCCTTGCCTGCAGCCAGGCGCAAGCCCTGGCTGATTTCCGGCAGGTGACGGTGCCCCTTGACCGCATAGGCCTTCATGCTTTCGCCAGCCTCGCAGAACAACGAGCCCACCGCTGCGCCACGCCCTGCGCCGCTGACACCGGACTTGCAGTCGGCGATCAACCGCGATGGGTCGGCCAGACCGGCTTCCAGCAGCGGCAGGAAGCCCAGCTGGGTAGCGGTCGGGTAGCAACCCGGCACAGCGATCAGGCGCGCCTGGCGGATCTTCTCGCGGTTGACCTCGGGCAAGCCATAGACCGCGTCCTTGAGCAGCTCCGGCGCACCATGGGGCTGGCCGTACCACTTGCCCCACTCCACCGCATCCTGAAGACGAAAGTCAGCGGACAGGTCGATGACCTTGGTGCCAGCAGCCAGCAGCTCGCCCGCCAGGGCATGGGCAACACCATGGGGCGTGGCGAAGAACACCACGTCACAGGCGCCCAGGGTCTTGCTGTCCGGGACACTGAAAGCCAGCCCGTCGTAATGGCCGCGTAGGTTCGGATACATGTCGGCGACCGCCACACCCGCCTCGGAGCGCGAAGTGATGACCGCGACCTCGGCCTGTGGGTGCTGTGCCAGCAGACGCAACAGTTCGACGCCGGTGTAACCCGTGCCGCCGACGATACCGACCTTGATCATAACGCTTGCCCCTTATCAACGAGCCAACTGGAAAACGCACGATAATAGGGGGCCGGGGGCTCTGTAACAACTCTTCGGATGCCCCGCCGGGCGCTTGGCCTTTACTATCTGACGACCGTGAAACCTGAAGGAACTTCCCAATGCTCTATCTATGGATCAAGGCCCTGCACATCATCAGTGTCGTCTGCTGGTTCGCCGGGCTGTTCTACCTGCCTCGGCTGTTCGTCTACCATGCCCAGAGCCAGGACAGCATTAGCCAGGAACGCTTCGTCACCATGGAGCGCAAGCTGTACCGCGGCATCATGAACCCGGCCATGATCGCGACCTATGTCTTCGGTGGCTGGATGCTGTACCTCAACCCCGGCTGGCTGAGCCAAGGCTGGTTGCACGCCAAGCTCACCCTGGTGGCATTGCTGACCGTCTACCACCACATGTGCGGCGCCCAGCGCAAACGCTTCGCCGCGGGCAGCAATACGCGCAGCCATGTGTACTACCGCTGGTTCAACGAAGTGCCGGTACTGTTTCTGCTGGGCATCGTGATCCTGGTGGTGGTCAAGCCCTTCTGAAGCCGACCGTACCAGGCCTGGCGCCTGGCGAGCTGTGCCAGCAAAAGGCACCACCTTCCCTGGCCAAGCTGTACACTAGGCGCCCTCTTCAGCCCCCAGGAGCCTTGCATGACCCGTTACGCCATGATCACCGGAGCTTCCAGCGGCCTGGGCCTGGCCCTGGCGGAAGCACTGGCACGGCGCGGGCGCAACCTGATCCTGGTGGCTCGCCACCGCGAAACCCTGGAGCCCGTGGCCATCGAGTTGACCCAGCGCTTCGGTGTCGAAGTCCTGTTCCGCGCCTGCGACCTGAGCCAGCCCCTGCGCCTGTCGGGCTTCGTGCTCGAGCTGGAGGAAGGCGAGCGGCGCATCGACCTTCTGGTCAATTGCGCGGCCCAGCGTGCCTACGGCCCCTTCCTGGCCCATGAGTGGGCAGACGAACAGAACCTGCTCGAGGTCAATATCCTTGCCCTGAGCCGCCTGTGTCATGCCATCGGCAACCTGATGGCGGTGCAGGGTGGCGGGCAGATCCTCAACGTCGCTTCCCTGGCCAGCGCAGCGCCCGGCCCTTGGATGGCTGCCTATGCAGCCAGCAAGGCATATGTGGTGAGTTTCTCCGAGGCGCTGCGCGAAGAACTCAAGCGGACCGGGATCAAGGTATCCGTGCTGTGCCCCGGCCCGGTGCGCTCGTCGCGCCGCCACATTCCCCGCCTCGAAGGCAGCACGCGCTGCCTGAGCCCTGAAGAAGTGGCGCTCTACACCGTGCGCGCGCTGGACAAGAATCGCGCCGTGATCATGCCGGGCCGGCGCAACCGCTGGCTGGCGGCGCTGCCACGCGTGATGCCACGCTGGCTTGCGCGCAAGCTGGCCGGCCTGGTCAACCGCCGCTATTGCCCGGTCGGCTTCCAATAGCCACTGGGCGAGCGTCGTCGCGCTGGGTACACTCGGCCCGACCCTCACCATGGAGCAAGTGCTGTGGAGACTATCTTCACCAAGATCATCAACCGGGAGATCCCGGCGAAGATCATCTACGAGGACGACCAGGTTCTGGCCTTCCACGATATCGCCCCGCAGGCGCCGGTGCATTTTCTGGTCATCCCGAAAAAGCCCATCCGCACCCTCAACGACCTGACCGAAGAAGACAAAGGCCTGGCCGGCCATATCCTGTTCACCGCGCAGCGCCTGGCCAAGGAGCTCGGCTGCGAGGAAGGCTTCCGTGTGGTCATGAACTGCAACGAGCAAGGCGGCCAGACCGTCTACCACATCCACATGCACGTGCTCGGCCAGCGCCAGATGCACTGGCCGCCGGGCTGATCCAGGGCATCCCCCTGCCCATCGATTGCGGTAAACTGTCGGGCACACTCTAGCGGAGGTGCCCGATGGCTACCGAACGTCACTACTCGCCGCTCGACCGCTTGTTGCTGCAGGCCGATACCGCCATGCGCACCTTGCTGCCCTTCAGCGGCCAACCCGCCCGCCCGTCCCCGGCCATCATCCAGCCGGATGCGGAACTGGACGAAAGCCAGACCCGCCACGTCGCCGGCCTGATGCGCATCAACCATACCGGTGAAGTCTGCGCCCAGGCGCTCTATCAGGGCCAGGCCCTGACCGCCAAGCTGCCACAAGTGCGCAAGGCCATGGAGCATGCTGCCGAGGAAGAAGTCGACCACCTGGCCTGGTGCGAACAGCGCATCCGTCAGCTGGGCAGCCACCCCAGCGTGCTCAACCCGCTGTTCTATGGCATGTCGTTTGGTATCGGCGCCCTCGCCGGCTTGGTCAGCGACAAGGTCAGCCTGGGCTTCGTGGCTGCCACCGAACACCAGGTGTGCAAGCACCTGGATGAGCACCTGGAGCAGATTCCCCAGGAAGACGAAAAGTCCCGTGCCATTCTCGAACAGATGCGTGTCGACGAAGAACAGCACGCCGAGTCGGCCCTCGAGGCCGGCGGTTATCGCTTCCCGGCTCCGATCCGCCTGGGCATGAGCCTGATGGCCAAGGTGATGACCAAGAGCACCTATCGTATCTAGGACGCCATCGATGACGGAACGATTCGACGCCAGGGACCTGGCACGCGCCGTGGAAGCGGGCATCCTCCAGCCGGGCCAGGATCAGGCCCTGCTGGGCTTCCTGCGCAAGCAACCGCAAAGCCGCGGCTCCTTCCAACTGGCCCACGTGGCATTCTATTTCGGCGCCTTGCTGATCATGGCCGCCATGGGCTGGCTGCTCACCGAAGCCTGGATGCGCGTCGGCGATGTGGCCCTGCTGGCCGTCGCCACTTCGTATATCGCGCTGCTGACCGCGTTCGCGCTGGCCCTGCAGCGCCGTGGGCAGCCCATCGCCGGCGGTGTGTTGGCGGCGGTCGCGGTGAGCATCGTGCCACTGGCCGTGTTCGCCATCGAACGCCTGGCAGGCTGGTGGCCGCTTGACGACAACCTGACGGACTATCACCAGTACTACACCTATGTGCAGGGTGGCTGGGTGCTGATGGAAGCCGCCACGGTGGTCGCCGGCCTGGTGATGCTGCGCCTGGTGCCCTTCCCCTTCATCGTCATGCCCATCGCCGTGGCCTTGTGGTTCATGTCGATGGACCTGAGCGAATGGTTCTATGGCTCGCCGTTCAGTTGGGAGCAGCGGCGTACCGTCTCGCTGTGGTTCGGCCTGGTGTTGCTGCTGGTCTTCATCGTGGTGGATGGCCGTACGCGGCGAGACTATGCCGGCTGGGGCTACCTGGCCGGGTTGGCCGCATTCTGGGGCGGGCTGACACTGCTGGACAGCGGCAGCGAGCTGGGCAAGGCGCTCTACTGCCTGATCAACCTTGGCCTGATGGGCCTGGCGGTGCTGCTGCGTCGGGCTGTGTTCATGGTCTTTGGTACCATGGGCGTAGCGGCCTACCTGGGCTACCTCTCCTATGAGGTCTTCGCCGATTCGCTGCTGTTCCCGGTGCTGCTGACGCTGATCGGCCTGGCCATGATCGGCCTGGGGCTGGCTTACCAGAAGCGTCGGGAGCAGCTGAGCCAGGCGCTGCGCGCGTGGCTGCCCGGGTGGTTGCGCCAGGCACTGCCGGCGCTGCGTGACTGAACCCCTGGCCTGCCAAGGTTTGCGCCGCACCTGTAGGTGCGGCGCTAGCAGGGCGACTCAACCCAGCTCGATGATTTCATAGCCATGGGTGATTTCCACCCCGGCCCGATCGAGCATGATCGACGCCGAGCAGTACTTCTCCGCCGACAGTTCCACCGCACGCTTGACCTGGGCTTCCTTGAGCCCACGCCCCTTGACCACGAAGTTCAGGTGGATCTTGGTGAACACCTTGGGGTCTTCGCTTGCGCGCTCGGCTTCCAGGAAGGCTTCACAGCTTTCAACGGCCTGGCGGGACTTCTTCAGGATGCTGACCACGTCGAAGCTGCTGCAGCCACCCAGGCCGAGCAGCAGCATTTCCATCGGGCGTACGCCCAGGTTGCGCCCGCCCGCCTCGGGAGGCCCGTCCATGACCACGACATGGCCGCTCCCCGACTCGCCGAGGAACATCGCTTCACCGGCCCACTGGATGCGTGCCTTCATGTATCTGGACTCCCTAAATTTCAGAAAAGGCCGTCAGCTTAGTCCTTGTGACGCTGTCGGAAAAGCTCAAGACGCGTCGCTTTCATGCCGATACAAACGGCAACGTCTGATAAGCTGACGCCAAATGACTGGCGCGTGAGGCCAGCATCCTATAAAAAGCCCATGCGTCGCATCGAACAGGATTTCGTGATGGTTGCTCCAGCCCTGCCCGCCAAGATCAAGAACATCGACAAACTGCTGGCTCACTGCCAGCGACGCCGCTACAACGCCAAGAGCAACATCATCTGCGCAGGCGACCGGGCAGAGACACTGTCATTCATCATCAAGGGCTCGGTGACCATCCTGATCGAAGATGACGATGGCCATGAAATGATCATCGCCTACCTCAACAGTGGCGACTTCTTCGGCGAGCTGGGCCTGTTCGAGTCTACAGGCCAGGCGCAACAACGCAGCGCCTGGGTTCGCGCCAAGACCGAATGTGAAGTGGCCGAGATCAGCTACGATAAGTTCCGCGAACTGGCCCGCCACGACCCGGACATCCTCTACGCCCTCGGCAGCCAGATGGCCCAGCGCCTGCGCAACACCACACGCAAGGTCGGCGACCTGGCCTTTTTCGATGTCACCGGGCGTGTCGCCCGTTGCCTGCTGGACCTGTGCAAGCAACCCGACGCCATGACCCACCCGGACGGCATGCAGATCAAGATCACCCGTCAGGAGATCGGACGTATCGTCGGTTGCTCACGGGAGATGGTCGGCCGCGTCCTCAAGGACCTCGAAGAACGCAGCCTGGTACAGGTCAAGGGCAAGACCATGGTGGTTCACGGCACCCGCTAGTCGCGCGGGATCGACGCGATCACCTCGGCATAGGCCTGGCTGAGGCGCTCGAACCAGGGCGCCTGCGGCACCACCTCGTGCAAGGCGATATGGCTGTCGGCGCGGCAGCGTTGCTCCAGCCCGCAACATTCATTGAAGCGATTGACCGCCGCGACCATCGACTCACGTTCGTTGTCCAGCAACAGCGCACCGTGCACCAACACCACTGCCCGCTTGCCGCCCAGGCCCTGGCGCCAGCGCTGGGCAGTGCCAACCAGCTTGCGGCCATTGAGGTTGACGTTGTACCGCCCATCACAGAACGCACCATCGATCTCCCCGACCGACGCCACGCCGCCCCACTCGCGCAGCACGTCGCACAATGGCAGGCACAAACGCTCATAGGCGTTTTCGATGCGACCATGATCGCCCTCGCTGCGCGGCGCCACATAGACCAGCGCCACATTCACCGTGGTGTGGGACTGCGGCACCGGCTCACCGCCGGTTTCACGCAGCAGCACCGGCCACCCTGCAATCGCCAGCTCTGCACAGGCGGCTTCGAAGTTGTCCAGGCGGCTCATGCGTCGTGGCATCACCAGAGCACGGTCGGTGGGGCGCCAGAACAATACGCCGGAATCGCGTTCGCCGCGGCAGACGGCGGCCAGCAGGTCCTGCTCGGCGTGCAGGCCCTGTTCAACGGTGAGGGCCAGGGGTTGGTCGCTCATTGATCCACCTACTGTTGTTGTCACTGAGCCTTTCGCGGGTAAACCCGCTTCAAAAAAGCCGGCATTACGCTAACGCCAGTCAGTTAAGCCTTATCGGCTGCATTTGGGTCTGCTTCGCAGCCCATCGCCGGCAAGCCGGCTCCCACAGGTTCCGCGGTGTCTACAACAGCAGCGCAGGACAGGTGGGAGCCGGCTTGCCGGCGATGGGGCCTTAACTGACAGGCATTCGGCATTACGCCGGCTTTCGATTCGATCAGTCCAATGCCTGACCTACGGTCTTCACCGCCCGTTCGGGGAAAAACAAACGCTGCAACTCCAGCCCCGGCTGCTCGGCGCGCATGAACGCCTCACCCACCAGGAACGAGTACACCTCGTTGATCTCCATCAGCTCTACGTCGGCACGATTGAGGATGCCGCTCTCGGTGATGGCCAGCCGGTCACGCGGGATACGGGGCAACAGGTCGAGGGTGGTTTCCAGGCTGACCTCGAAGGTATGCAGGTTGCGGTTGTTCACCCCCACCAGCGGTGTATCGAGGGTGTTCAGGGCGCGCTCCAGCTCGTCACCGTCATGCACTTCCACCAGCACGTCGAGGCCGACGTCCTTGGCGGTGGCCGCAAGCTCAGCCATGCGCACGTCATCCAGCGCGGCGACGATGAGCAACACACAGTCGGCCCCCAGGGCGCGGGCTTCCACGACTTGGTATGGGTCGATCAGGAAATCCTTGCGAATCACCGGTAGCGCGCAGGCGGCGCGGGCCTGTTGCAGGTAGGCATCGCCACCCTGGAAGTAGTCCACATCGGTCAGCACCGACAGGCAGGTCGCCCCACCTTTCTCGTAGCTGACCGCGATGTCGGCAGGCACGAAATGCTCGCGGATCACCCCCTTGCTGGGCGAAGCCTTCTTGATCTCGGCGATCACCGCCGGCTGCTTGCGCTTGGCCTGTTCGATCAACGCCTGGGCAAAGCCACGCGGCGCATCGGCTGCCTTGGCCAGGCGCTCGACCTCGGCCAGGCTGACCCGGGCACTGCGCTCGGCCACTTCCTCGACCTTGCGGGCAAGGATCTTCTCCAGCACCGTCGGCACGCTCATGCTTCGTTCTCCTGCTTGAATACGGCGGTAAAGGCACCCAGCTCCTGCAGCTTCTCCCAGGCAAGGCCAGTGTGCAGCACGTCATGGGCCAGCTCGACGCCCCCCTTGAGGGTCATCGCATGATCGGCGGCATACAGGGCCGCACCGGCATTGAGCACGATCATTTCGGCAGCCTTCTGGCCGTTCTCGGTCTTGCGCCGGCCAAGCGCATCGCGGATCAACTCCAGCGAAGCCTGCGGCCCCTCGACCGCCAGGCCATGCAGGCTCTGGCTCTTCATGCCAAGGTCTTCGGGCTCGACCCAGTATTCGGTGATCTGGTCATTCTTCAGTTCGGCCACGAAGGTCGGCGCGGCGAGGCTGAACTCGTCCAGGCCGTCCTTGGAATGCACCACCAGCACATGCTTGCTGCCCAGGCGCTGCAACACTTCGGCCAAGGGACGGCACAAGGCTTGGGTGAACACCCCGACCACCTGGTGCTTCACACCGGCCGGATTCGTAAGCGGGCCAAGCATGTTGAACAGGGTGCGCAACCCCAGGTCACGGCGTGGGCCAGCAGCGTGCTTCATGGCGCTGTGGTGGGTCTGGGCGAACATGAAGCCGATCCCCAGGCTGTCGATGCAGCGGGCGACCTGGACCGGAGTCAGGTTCAGGTAGATACCGGCAGCCTCCAGCAGATCGGCACTGCCGCTCTTGCCGGATACCGCGCGATTGCCGTGCTTGGCCACGGTGCAACCCGCTGCCGCCAGGACGAAGGACGACGCGGTGGAAACGTTGAAGATATTGGCACCGTCGCCGCCGGTACCGACGATGTCGACGACACCGTCCAGGGTCTTGAGCTCGACCTTGTCGGCCAGCTCACGCATCACCGACACAGCGCCGACGATCTCGTCGATGCTCTCGCTCTTCATGCGCATGCCCATCAGGAAGGCACCGATCTGTGCCTCGCTGCACTGGCCGGTCATGATCTGGCGCATGACGTCGCGCATTTCCTCGGTGGTGAGGTCCAGGTGGCCGACGATACGGCCCAGCGCGCTCTTGATATCCATGTTCGATCCTTAGCGGCGGCCGCCGGTCTGCTTGAGGAAGTTGGCGAACAGTTCGTGCCCCTGCTCGGTGAGGATCGACTCGGGGTGGAACTGCACCCCCTCGATGTTCAGCGTCTTGTGGCGCAAGCCCATGATCTCGTCGACCGAGCCGTCGTCATGGGCGGTCCAGGCCGTGACTTCCAGGCAGTCGGGCAGGGTGTCGCGCTTGACCACCAGGGAATGGTAGCGGGTCACGGTGAGTGGGTTGTTGAGCCCGGCGAACACACCCAGGTCGCGATGGTGGACCGGGCTGGTCTTGCCGTGCATCACCTGGCGGGCACGTACCACGTCACCGCCAAAAGCCTGGCCGATGGACTGGTGCCCAAGGCACACGCCGAGGATCGGCAGCTTGCCGGCAAAATGCAGGATGGCCTCGATGGAGACGCCCGCCTCGCTCGGTGTGCAAGGCCCAGGAGAAACCACGATGCGCTCGGGGTTGAGGGCTTCGATCTGGGCGATGGTCATTTCATCGTTGCGAATGACCTTGACCTCGGCACCCAGCTCGCCCAGGTATTGAACGACGTTGTAGGTGAAGGAGTCGTAATTGTCGATCATCAGTAACATCGGGTTGAACCTCTTGAATCTACTGACTTTGAATTCGAACCTTCCAGCGCCGGACGCAAAGACGGGCTATCGCGCGGGGTGCGCTCGGTGAAACAGCTGGGAGGCAAACGGGGACGGGCCGGGCTGGCCGGCAGGAGATAAAGTCAGGCGCGCCAACGCCAACGGGCGTGGGCCTTGATAACGCGCATCAAGAGTTTGCTGACGATCAACACAGGATTAGGTCTCGCTCATACGTCACGGCACAGTAGCCTACCGGGACGGCGGGTGCAATATGCCCGTAAACACGGCGAAACGAATCCACTCGGGAAGAATGACCACAGGTTTGCTAAGGTCAATCGGTTTGTCCTGATAAAAACAATGAAAAGGATCTTCCTCCATGCAAAAACCACCCTTTCTTCGCTCCTTGCTGGGCTTGCTGGCCCTTTCCTGCAGCCACGCCATGGCGGCACCTTCGCCCTACTCCTCGATGATCGTGTTCGGCGATAGCCTCAGCGATGCCGGGCAGTTCGGCCTGCGCTTCACCAACCGCAACGCCGATGGCAGCTATGCGCCGGTCACGCCGATGATCCTCGGCAGCCGCCTGGGAGTCGCGCCCGAGGAGCTGAACCCCTCCACGTCCATCGGTACCCGGCCCGACGGCAACAACTGGGCCGTCGGCGGCTACACCACGCAGCAGATACTCGACTCGATCACCGACACCTCACGCACCGTCATCCCACCAGGCCGCCCGGGGGCGGGCCTGGTATTGCGCGAACGCGACGGCTACCTGGCCAATGGCAAGTTCGCCGACCCCAACGCCTTGTACTACCTGACCGGCGGCGGCAACGATTTCCTCCAGGGCCTGGTCAACACGCCGGCTGACGCTGCAGCCGCAGGTGGGCGCCTGGCGGCAAGCGCCCAGGCACTGCAACAGGGTGGAGCACGCTACATCATGGTCTGGCTGTTGCCGGACCTGGGCCAGACACCCAACTACAGCGGCACGCCACTGGAGGGCCCGCTGTCGCAATTGTCCGGTGTATTCAACCAGTCGTTGTTGAGCCAACTCGGACAGATCGACGCCCAGATCATCCCGCTGAACATCCCGATGCTGCTCCGGGAAGCTCTGGCGAGCCCCGCCGAGTTCGGCCTGGCGACCGACCAGAACCTGGTCGGCACCTGCTACAGCGGCGAAGGCTGCGTGGGCAACCCGGTGTATGGCGCCAACGGCACCGCGCCGGACCCGACCAAGCTGCTGTTCAACGACTCGGTCCACCCAACCATCGCCGGCCAGCAACTGATCGCCGACTATGGCTACTCGATCCTGGCCGCACCCTGGGAACTGACGCTGCTGCCGGAAATGGCCCACGGCAACCTGCGCGCCCACCAGGACGAACTGCGCAACCAATGGCAGGCCCCTTGGCAGGCGGTTGGCCAATGGCAACCGTTCGTCGCCACGGGAGCCCAGGATTTGGACTTCGACGGCCAGCGCAGCGGCGCCAGCGGTGATGGCCGTGGCTACAACCTGACCCTGGGCGGCAGCTACCGGTTCGACGACGCCTGGCGCATCGGCCTGGCCGCAGGCGTGAACCGGCAAAAACTCGAAGCCGGCGCGCACGACTCGGACTACAAGCTCGACAGCTACCTCGCCACGGTATTCGCCCAGTATCGCCAGGGCCGCTGGTGGGGAGATGCGGCCTTGACCGCCGGGCACCTGGACTATCACGACCTCAAGCGCACCTTCGCGCTCGGCGCCGGCGAGCGCAGCGAGAAAGGCGACACCGATGGCGAAGCCTGGGCGCTCACCGGCCGGCTGGGCTACAACCTGGCGACCGAGCACAGCGCCTGGCAGCTGTCACCTTTCGTCAGCGCCGATTATGCACGGGTCAAGGTCGATGGTTACGAAGAGAAAAGCGGGCGCTCCACGGCCCTGGCCTTCGATGACCAGGAACGGACTTCGCGGCGCCTGGGGCTTGGCTTGCAAGGCGGGTATCAGTTCACGGTCGGCACCCGGCTGTTCGCCGAAGTCGCTCGCGAGCACGAGTTCGAAGATGATCGCCAGGACCTGACCATGCACTTGACCAGCCTGCCGGCCCACGACTTCACGCTCACAGGCTATACGCCAGACAGCAACCTGACGCGGGCCAGCCTGGGGCTGACCCATGAGCTGGTGGCAGGGGTGCATGTGCGTGGGAACTACAACTGGCGCAAGAGTGATGACGTGACCCAGCAAGGCGTGAGCCTGGCGTTGAGCCTGGATTTCTAGGCCAACCCGGGCCGGCCCAATCGCTGGCAAGCCAGCTCACACAGGTTTTCGCAGTTCTCGAACCTGTGGGAGCCGGCTTGCCGGCGATGGGCTGCTCGGCAGTCGTGGATCAAAGGCTTATTTGGCCGGTGTCTGCTCCGCCAGAGCCACCGCGCGGAACATTGCCCGACGCTTGTTGATGGTTTCTTCCCATTCCAACGCCGGCACCGAATCGGCCACGATACCGCCACCGGCCTGCACATGCAGCTCGCCGTCCTTGATCACCGCAGTACGGATGGCGATGGCGGTATCCATGTTGCCGTTCCAGGCAAAGTAGCCCACCGCTCCCCCGTAGACGCCACGCTTGACCGGCTCCAGCTCGTCGATGATCTCCATGGCACGGATCTTCGGCGCTCCCGACAGGGTGCCAGCTGGCAGGATCGCGCGCAGCGCGTCCATCGCGGTCAGCCCTTCGCGCAGTTGGCCGGTGACGTTGGAGACGATGTGCATGACGTTGGAGTAGCGCTCGATGACCATCTTCTCGGTCAAGCGCACGCTGCCGGTGGACGACACCCGGCCCACATCGTTGCGCCCCAGGTCGATGAGCATCAGGTGCTCGGCGATTTCCTTGTCGTCCGACAGCAGGTCGTCTTCCAGCGCCCGGTCGGCTTCCTCGGTCGCGCCACGCGGGCGGGTACCGGCGATCGGCCGCACGGTGACCAGGTTGTCCTCGACCCGCACCAGCACCTCTGGGGAGCTGCCGACCACATGGAAATCGCCGAAGTTGAAGAAGTACATGTACGGCGTCGGGTTGAAGCAACGCAAGGCACGGTACAGGTCGATCGGCGCGGCCTTGAAGTCGATGGACATACGCTGGGACGGCACCACCTGCATGCAGTCGCCGGCCAGGATGTATTCCTTGATGCGCCCCACCGCGTTCTCATAGTCCTCGCGGGTATAGCTGGAGCGAAATGCCGGCTCCGCGGCGAGCGGGCCGCTCAGGTCCAGGCCACGGCGCGGAGTGATCGGCTCGCGCAGCTTGGCCAGCAGGCCCTGCAAGCGGGCCTGGCCCTGTTCGTAGGCCTGCTCCTGGGCCGGGTCGACCAGCACGATGGCGTGCATCTTGCCGGCCAGGTTGTCGAACACCACCACGGCGTCGGAGACCATCAGCAGGATATCCGGCACACCCAGCGGGTCCGGGTTCGGGCACGCCCCCAGGCGCTTTTCCACATAGCGCACACAGTCATAGCCGAAGTAACCGACCAGGCCGCCGTTGAAACGCGGCAGGCCTGGAATGTCGGCTACCTTGTAGCGGTCCTTGAAGGCTTCGACGAAGGCCAGGGGGTCTTCCACCTCGTGGTTTTCCACCTGCTCGCCATCCTGCAGGATGCTCGCCTGGTAGCCATGCACCCGCAGCACGGTGCGCGACGGCAGGCCGATCATCGAATAACGGCCCCACTTCTCGCCGCCCTGCACAGACTCGAGCAGGTAGGAATTGGGCTGGTCGGCCAGCTTCAGGTAGATCGACAGCGGTGTATCGAAGTCGGCCAGGGTTTCACAGGCCAGGGGAATGCGGTTATAGCCGGCAGCGGCCAGGCGCAGGAATTCTTCGCGGGTCATGAGTAGCCTCGTGGCAAGCAGCAATAGGGTCGGGCAAGCGGACGGGCCGGCAGGCGCCGGCGGGCAGGAGTCAGGCGCGCCAGCGCCAACGGGCCAGGGCCTTGATGACTTTCATCCAGAATTTGCCGGTAACCGCCACGGTGGACTCTCTGTCTTGTGAGGCCTGAAGGTCCGCCAACGTTATCCCAGTGGCCGGGAGTAAGCAACCTGGCAACAGGGCGCGCAGGTCGTCGATGACCAGGCTGGGCGATTCTTCATGGATCGGACGCCCATGGTTGTAGCCGTAGGTCAGCCCCACGCACTTGACCCCGGCCGCCTTGGCCGCCAGTACATCGCTGCGCGAGTCCCCCACGAACAGCGACTGCTCGGGGCGCACGCCGGCCATCTTCATGACGAACAGCAGCGCAGCCGGGTCGGGCTTTTTCTGTGGCAGGGTGTCGCCGCCGATGATCCAGCGGAAATAGCGGCCGATCTTCATCTGGTCCAGCAACGGACCGACGAAGCGCTCGGGCTTGTTGGTGATCAGCGCCATTTCCACACCCTGCTTGCGCAACCAGCGCAAGGTATCGCGCACCCCAGGGTAGACCACCGTCAGGTCGTGGCTTTCGCCATAGGCTTCCATGAACAGCGCCAGGCCCTGTTCGGCCAGCTCGTCGTCGACCGCATCGTGGTCCAGCCCACCGGCCAGGGCACGCCGGACCAGGACCTGGGCACCGTTGCCGACCCAGTGGCGCACGGCCTCCAGGCCCGCGGGCGGGCGCCCCAACTGGAGCAGCATACGATCCACGGCAGCAGCCAAGTCAGGGACCGAATCGATCAGGGTGCCATCCAGATCGAACATCACCAGCCTGGGCAGCGCTCCCGGGAACAGCTGCTCGAAGCCGCTCATGGGCGAGCCTGGGCCAGCTCGGCGCGCATCTTGGCGATGACTTCCTGGTAGTCCGGCGCATTGAAGATCGCCGAACCGGCCACGAAGGTATCGGCACCGGCGGCAGCGATCTCACGAATGTTGTTGACGTTGACGCCGCCATCGATCTCCAGGCGGATATCGCGGCCGCTGGCGTCGATCAAGGCACGGGCTTCGCGCAGCTTGTCGAGGGTGCCGGGGATGAACTTCTGCCCGCCGAACCCTGGGTTGACGCTCATCAGCAGGACCATGTCGACCTTGTCCATCACGTATTTAAGCGCATCCAGGCTGGTAGCCGGGTTGAACACCAGGCCGGCCTTGCAGCCACCGTCGCGGATCAGTTGCAAGGAGCGGTCGATGTGCTGGGAGGCTTCCGGGTGGAAGGTGATGTAGGTGGCGCCAGCCTCGATGAAGTCACCGATGATGCGATCGACCGGGCTGACCATCAGGTGCACGTCGATCGGTGCGGTCACGCCGTACTTGCGCAGGGCGCTGCAGACCATCGGGCCGATGGTCAGGTTGGGTACGTAGTGGTTGTCCATCACATCGAAGTGGACGATGTCGGCCCCGGCGGCCAGTACCTTGTCGACGTCCTCGCCCAGGCGGGCGAAATCGGCGGAGAGGATGGAGGGAGCAATAGCGTAGGGCTGCATGGCGCACCTGTTGGCAGAAATCACGGTGGCGCGCATTGTAACTCAGGGAGGCGGATGAGGGCTGATTGGTATCAATTCGATCGCTCGCCAGCACCGAACCTGTAGGAGCGGGCTTGTCCCGCGATTGCGATGTTGGCTTCACTGCCGCAATCGAGGGGCAAGCCCGCTCCTACAAGTTCGGTGTCGATACCCACGATCAGGCCGGCTGCTGGGTCCGCAGCTTCTCGCTACGCCCGCGCAACCATTCCAGGGTCAGCAGCAGGATCACCGAAAACGCGATCAGCAAGGTCGCCGCCGCGGCGATGGTCGGGCTCAGGTTCTCGCGAATGCCGCTGAACATCTGCCGTGGCAGGGTCGCCTGCTCGGGGCCGGCGAGGAACAGCGTCACTACCACTTCGTCGAACGAAGTGGCGAAGGCGAACAGCGCCCCCGAGATCACCCCCGGGGCGATCAGCGGCAAGGTCACCCGACGGAAGGTCAGCAGCGGCGAAGCGCCCAGGCTGGCTGCCGCCCGCACCAGGTTGTAATTGAAGCCCTGCAAGGTCGCCGACACGGTGATGATGACGAACGGCACGCCCAGCACCGCATGTACCAGGATCAACGAAATGAAGCTGTTGCCCATGCCCAGCGGGGCAAAGAACAGGTAGCTGGCCACGCCGATGATCACCACCGGCACCACCATGGGCGAAATCACCAGGGCCATCACCAGCGACTTGCCGGGGAAGTCACCTCGGGTCAAGCCGATGGCGGCCAGGGTACCGAAGACCATGGCCAGCAAGGTGGCTGCCGGCGCGACGATGATGCTGTTCTTCAACGCCCGCATCCATTCGGCCGAGGCGAAGAAGTCCTGGTACCACTGCAGCGAAAAGCCCTGCAACGGGTACACCAGGAAGCTGCCGCTGTTGAAGGACAGCGGCACGATCACCAGCACCGGGAGTACCAGGAACAACAGGATCAGGCCACAGAGGATGCGCAGGCTGTAGAACCAGACCCGCTCCACGGGCGACATGTAAGGGCTCAGCATGACAAGGGCTCCTCAGCTCAGGCGCAGGCGGCTGGCACCGACCAGCCAGCTATAGATCAGGTACAGCAGCACGGTCGCCAGCAGCAACAGCCCACCCAGCGCGGTGGCCATGCCCCAGTTGATGCTGGTGTTGGTATAGAAGGCGACGAAGTAGCTGACCATCTGGTCGTTCGGGCTGCCCAGCAATGCCGGGGTGATGTAGTAGCCGATGGCCAGGATGAACACCAGCAGGCAGCCGGCACCGACACCGGCGTAGGTCTGCGGGAAGTACACCCGCCAGAAGCTGGCGAACGGGTGACAACCCAGGGAAATCGCTGCACGCATGTAGCTGGGCGAAATCCCCTTCATCACGCTGTACAGCGGCAGGATCATGAAGGGCAGCAGGATATGGACCATCGAGATGTATACGCCGGTCCGGTTGAACACCAGCTCCAGTGGCTCGTCGATGATGCCCATGGCCATCAGTGCGCTGTTGATCAGGCCGCCCGACTGCAGCAGCACGATCCACGCCGCCACGCGCACCAGGATCGACGTCCAGAACGGCAACAGCACCAGGATCATCAGCAGGTTGCTCTGCCGAGTCGGCAGGTTGGCCAGCAGGTAGGCCAACGGGTAGGCCAGTACCAGGCAGATCGCTGTGATCACCACGCCCATCCACAGGGTACGGGTGAAGATGTCCAGGTAGATGGACTGGTCAGGGGTCGCCTTGGCCACCTCGCCCAGGTCATCGATGCGGTGATCCAGGGCCGCCAGCAGGTAGAAGGGCGTGACCGTGCTGGTGTTGCGGCGGATCGCCTGCCAGTAGGCCGGGTCGCCCCAGCGCTCGTCGAGCGCCTGCAGGGCATCCTTGTAGGAAGCGGGCTCGGCCTTGAACGGCAACGCCCGGGCAGTCTTGGCCAACAGGCTGCGGTAGCCGGCCAGTTCCATGTTCAGGCGCTTGGAGAGATCGCCCAGGGTCTGTTTCTTGCGCGATTCGGCCAGGTCCTCGCTGAGCACCTTGTACACGTCCTCGCCCGGCAGGCCCTTGCCATCCCACTGGGTGATGGCCTGGACGGTGCGCGGCAGGCCGGTCACCACCTCAGGGTTGCCGACGCTCTTGTACAACAGTGCCGCGATCGGCACCAGGAACACCAGCAGCAGGAACAGCGCCAGCGGCGCGATCAACGCCTGCGCCTTCCAACGGTTGACCCGCTCGGCGTGCTTGAGGCGCTGCTTGAGGCTTTTACCTGCGCCTTCGTTCAGGGGCACTGCAATGGCCATGGCGAACTCCGAAAATCTGGGGAACGATGAGCGCCGGCGCGATGGCCGGCGCTCCGTCAGCGCGGCTTACTTCTTCGCCGCCCAGGCGTTGAAGCGTTGTTCCAATTGCTCGCTGTTGTCGGCCCAGAAGGCCACGTCGATCTGCACCTGGTTGGCGATGTTCTCAGGCGTGGTCGGCATATCCTTCTTCACCGCGTCCGACAGCAGGCTGACCGCCTTGGCGTTGGCCGGGCCGTAGGCAATGTTCTCGGAGTAGGTCTTCTGCTGTTCGGGCTGCACGCTGAAGGCGATGAATTTCTTCGCCTCTTCGACATCCTTCGCGCCTTTCGGGATGGCCCAGGCGTCGAAGTCGTAGATACCGCCGTTCCACACCACCTTGAGGTTGCTTTCCTTCTGCACCGCCGCGATCCGGCCGTTGTAGGCCGAACTCATGACCACGTCACCCGAGGCCAGGTATTGGGGCGGCTGGGCACCGGCTTCCCACCACTGGATGCTCGGCTTGATCTGGTCGAGTTTCTTGAAGGCGCGGTCCTGGCCCTCTTTGGTGGCCAGTACCTTGTACACGTCCTTCGGTGCCACACCGTCGGCCATCAGGGCGAATTCGAGGGTGTACTTGGCGCCCTTGCGCAGGCCGCGCTTGCCCGGGAACTGCTTGGTGTCCCAGAAATCGGCCCAGCTGGTCGGGGCGGTCTTGAGCTTGTCGGCGTTGTAGGCCAGCACAGTGGACCAGACAAAGAAGCCCACACCGCAGGGCTGGATGGCGCCCGGCACGTAATCGGCCTCGTTGCCGAACAGCGCCGGGTCGAGTTCTTCGAACATGCCCTCGTCGCAACCACGGGCCAGTTCCGGCGACTCCACTTCCACCAGGTTCCAGGACACGCTGTTGGTGTCGACCATGGCCTTGACCTTGGCCATTTCTCCGTTGTACTCGCCGGCGACGATCTTGCCCTTGCCCGCCTTCTCCCATGGCTCGTAGAACGCCTTGACCTGGGCGGCCTTGTTGGCACCGCCGAAGGACACTACGGTCAGGTCCGCGGCCAGGGCTTGGCCGGCGACGGACAGGCCGAGGGCCAGGGCGGTCAGTTTCAACTGCTTGTGCATTATTGTTCTCTCCACAGTTCAGGGTTGGTGAAGCAAACCTTCAATGGGCTTCGGCAATCGGATCGAGCGCGCGGGCGTGCTCCACCTCCCAGCCAAGCGGTACCACGTCGCCCACGGCCAGGGCCGGGTCGAGTTCGGCGATCGGCTGCTTCACGAAGAAGTCGCCCTTGCCGCACACCTCCAGGCGTACCCGCACGTGGTCGCCCAGGTAGATGAACTCGGCGACTCGCCCGGAGAAGCGATTGACGCAGCGTTCGCTGTGGCCATTGAGGCGCACGCGCTCGGGGCGGATCGACAAGGTCACCGGCTCACCGGCCTGGCCGACATTCACCGCCAGGGCCTCGACCCGCTCCCCACGGGGCAGCTGGACCTGGCAGCGATCACCGTCGCGCATCAGCAAGGTGCCGTTCAAACGGTTGTTCTCGCCGATGAAGTTGGCGACGAAGGTGTTGCGTGGTTCTTCGTAGAGGGTGCGCGGGTCGGCGATCTGCTGGATCTCGCCCTGGTGGAATACCGCCACCCGGTCGGACATGGTCAGCGCCTCGCCCTGGTCGTGGGTCACGTACACCACGGTCACGCCCAGGCGCTGGTGGATGTGCTTGATCTCCATCTGCATGTGTTCGCGCAGTTGCTTGTCGAGGGCGCCAAGCGGCTCGTCCATCAACACCAGTTGGGGTTCGAACACCAGGGCGCGGGCCAGGGCCACACGCTGCTGCTGGCCACCGGAAAGCTGGCCTGGGTAGCGCTTGGCGAAGGCATCGAGCTGGACCATGGCCAACACCCGCTTGACCCGCTCGCTGATATCGGTCTTGCTGAGGTTGCGCACGCTCAGGGGGAAAGCCAGGTTCTCCGCCACGGTCATGTGCGGGAACAGCGCGTAGTTCTGGAACACCATGCCGATGTCGCGCTTGTGCGGCGGCACGTTGTTGATCGAACGCCCGGCCAGCTGGATCTCACCGGCAGTGGGGGTCTCGAAACCGGCGAGCATCATCAGGCTGGTGGTTTTGCCCGAGCCGGACGGGCCGAGCAAGGTGAGGAACTCGCCCTTGCGGATGTCCAGGTTGAGGTCCTTGACGATCAGCGATTCGCCATCGTAGCTCTTCTGTACACCGCGGAAGCTGACCAGTGTCTCGCCAGCGTTCGAATTCGCCTCGCTCATGCCTGCACCTTCTTGTTGGAATGACTGCGTAGGCAAAGCGTAGAGCAGCTACAAGGCCCCCGGAAATCGGGGGTACTGAGAGAATGCCATCATCCAGATGGAAGATTTGCTGTAGGGAACGCCCTACACGCGTGACGCATTCGGATATAGACACGTAGGCCCCGAACGGCCCGCGCTCATAGAACAACTCATAACCGTTGGATTTTGCGGACTCTTTGTAGGAGCGGACCTGCCCCGCGATCAAGGGCGAAGCCCTTGCCCGGCGATGGTGATATCGGGCCAGGCCCAATCGCGGGACAAGCCCGCTCCCACATGGGGCTGGTCTCTGCGCAGGGCAGGGTGATCTCCCATAGGAAACCGCGCGTCTGGGCACGGATGTCGTAATCACACCAGCTTATGCTCCATCGCGTACTTCACCAACTCCGCCAGCGAATTGACCTTGAGCTTCTGCATCAGCCGCGCCTTGTGGGTGCTGATGGTCTTGCTCGACAGCGCCAGCTGCTGGGCGATGTCATTGACGTTGGCGCCCTGGGCCAGGCGCTCGAACACCGAGAACTCGCGCTCCGACAACAGCGTGTGCAGCGGCCGGGTCTCGGTCAGGCCAACCTCGAAGACCATGCGATCGGCCAGGGCGGGGTCGATATAGCGCCCACCGCTGGCCACTCGGCGGATGGCGGTCAGCAACAGGGCCGGGTCGCTGTCCTTGGTGGCGTAGCCCGCGGCACCGGCCTTGAGGGCCCGGGCGGCCATCTGCGCCTCATCGTGCATCGACAGCATCAGGATTGCCGGCGGGTTGTGCAGGGCGCGGATCCGCGGGATCGCCTCCAGGCCGTTCACCCCTGGCATGGAGATGTCCAGCAACACCACCTCACACGGCGCCTGGCGCAAGGCCTCGAGCAGCTGTTCGCCATTGCCGGCCTCACCCACTACCTGCATGTCCTTGGCCAGGCCGATCAACTGCTTGACGCCCTCGCGGACAATGGTGTGGTCTTCGGCCACTAACACACGTATCACGATCGCTCTCCCCTACCCCAACGCAATGGTCACACTCAGGCTACAACCTTCACCCGGCTCGCTGTCCAGCTCCATGCTGCCACCGAGCATCAGCACACGCTCACGCACCCCCACCAGACCGAACGAGGTCGGCCTAGCCTGGTCGCGCGCAAATCCCACACCATCGTCGATGACGGTCATGCGCAGGTGGTCCGCCTCGCAGGCCAGCTCGATCTGCACGGTATGCGCCTGGGCGTGGCGCATCACGTTGGTCAACGCCTCCTGAAGAATGCGGAACAACCCGGTGGCCTTGGCGTCGCTCAACGCCGGCAGGTGATCCGGCACCTGCACCAGGCAAGGAATCTGGGTACGCGCCTCGAAGCGTCGCGCTTGCCATTCGATGGCCGAAGCGATGCCCGCGTCAAGGATCGGTGGGCGCAAGGCGGTGGCGACATCACGCACCAACTGGAACAGCTGGGCGATCAGGCGCTTCATGCTGGCCAGGCGCTCGTTCAGGCCCGGGTCCAGCTCGGCATAGGCCAGTTCGCACATCGAGACTTCGAGCTTGAGCACGGTGAGCATCTGCCCCAACTCATCGTGCACCTCCCGAGCAATGCGGGCCTTTTCCTCCTCGCGCACGCTCTCAAGGTGCGCCGAGAGTTCGCGCAACTGCTCCTGGGAACGCGCCAGTTCGAGCTCGACCCGCTTGCTCTGGGTGATGTCCCAGACAATGCCGTCCCAGACCACGCGGCCGTCGGCCAGCCGCCGCGTACTGGCCTTGATGTCGGCCCAGCGCTGCTCGCCCTGGCGCGTGAGGATCCGGCCCTGCCAGGACCAATCCTGGTCAGTGGCCAGGGCCAGGTCCTGGACCCGGTGATAGTCGGCGCGATCCTGCGGATGCACCAGGTTGCGCAAGCCCATGTCGGGCTGCTGGATCTGCGCGGGCGTGTAACCCACCAGTGCCTCGCTGCCTTCACTGATGTACGGGAACTCCAAGTCACCCTCGGCCGGGTCACGCTCCAGGCGAAATACCAGCCCCGGCACGTTGCCAGCAATCCCCTTGAGCCGCGCGTCGCTTTCGCGCAAGGCCGCCAGGGCACGGCGGCGCTCGGTGACATCGGTGAGGAACACCACCAGGTATTCGGCGTCGCGAAAACGCAGGAAGCTCAGCGACAGCTCCACCGGCAGCAAGCTGCCGTCGCTGTGCAGGCACTGGGTCTCGAACTGCTCGGCACTGCCATCACCGCTGCGGACCCGCTTCCACAGCTCCAGCCAGCGGTCCATGTGCAGGTTCGGTTCGAAATCGATCAGCGGGCGGTCGAGCAATTCACCCTCGCCACGGCCGAGCATGCGTTCGGCCGCATGGTTGGCGTAGCGCACATGGCTGTCCCAGTTGACCCAGAGGATGCCGACGGTGCTCTGGTCGATCGAGAACTGGCTAAGGCGCAGCGCTTCCTCCCGGGCCTGGCGTTCGACCAGATTCTCCCGTGCGGTCAGCAGGTGACGCTCCAGCTGGTGCTGCTGCCGGCGCTGCCACAGCAGCGTGGCCAGGGCGCAGATCAGCAACAGGCCGAACAGCAGCGCAAGGTTGCGCCAGAAGCCCACGGTATCGCCCAGGCGTGGGTACTTCGGCTGCAACCAGCGCTGGTGCAGTTGCTCCAGCGCCTTGGCGGGAATGGCCTGCAGGCCTTGCTCCAGGATGTCGGCCAGCATCGGCCAGTCGCGCCGCGAGCCGATGCGCAGCAATTGCGGCAAGCCGATATCGCCAACCACGGCCAGGTCGCCGAACTCGCTCTCCCGGGACAAGCCACTGAGCCTTGCCTCGTCCAGCACCGCATAGCTGGCCTGGCCGCCCAGCACCAGTTGCAGGGCCTGACGCTCGCTGGGCACACCCTGCAGATTCAGGTTGCTGTAGTTGGCTCGCAGGTAGTCGGCCAAGGCACTGGGCATGCGCACCGCGACCCGGTCGTTGACGCCGAGCTTTTCCAGCTCGACCGCCAGCGCCCCGGTGCGCAGCCCGACCACCAACTGGGGCACGCGCATATAGGGGTCGCTGAACGACCACAGACGCAGGCTGCCCGGGGTTTGCGTAAGGCCCGGGGCGAAATCGACTTCGCCGGCGCGCAGGGCCTGCTCCAGAGCGGCCTGGTCGGGGAAGTTGCGCCAGGTAAGGTCCAGCTCCAGGGCACGCGCAAGCTGGGTCACCAGTTCCACGTTGGCGCCATAGAGCTGCTGCAGGCGCCGATCGAACTGGGCGTAGGGCGCTTGCAGCACCAGGCCGACCCGCAGGCTGCGATGGCTGTCCAGCCATTGCTGCTGGGCCGGGTCGAGCACCACCGAAGGCGCAGGCTCGGGCCGGGCCAAAGCGATCAAGGGCAGCAACATCCAGCCGATAACCAACAGGCGACGCACTCGCTTCATCTATACGCTCGTCTTGGCAAGGGCGGCCATCATGCATGGCCGTCACGGACAAATACTATTAGGCTGCCGGTATCACTCTGGCCTTGGGTAAGATCCATGTTCACACTTTATCGCACGACGCTGGCAGTGTTCTGCCTGGCTTCGCTCTTGCCGCTCGGCACACAGGCCGCCGATGCGCCAGCAACCCAACCTGCCGAGGCATCGGCCACCCCCCCTGCACCCCGCCCGCCCCTGGCAGAACGCAGCCAGGAAGACGCCCAGGCGCTCGAACGCACGGTGCCCAAGGCTGAACAGCAAAACTTGCAGGTCGGCGCCGACAACTTCCTGGCCCTGTGGAAACCGGCCAACGACAGCGACCCCAAGGGGGCCGTGATCATCGTTCCGGGGGCCGGCGAGAATGCCGACTGGCCCAATGCGGTCGGCCCGCTGCGCCGCAAGTTTCCCGATGTCGGCTGGCACAGCCTGAGCGTGAGTCTTCCGGACCTGGTCTCCGACAGCCCGCAGCCACGGCTCGACAATACGCCACAGGCCCAGCCTGACAAAGGCAAGGGCGAGGCGGCTCCGGCCAAGGACACCCCGGATGATGCCAACGCCAACGTCGCCCAGGCCACCGCGCCCGATGCCGACACGGCCGAAAGTACCGACGCCAAGGACGCCAGCGAACAGAACGACCAGGCCGATGCCGAACGCATCTTCGCCCGCCTCGATGCCGCCGTGGCCTATGCCCAGCAGCACGAGGCGCGCAGCATCGTGCTGATCGGCCATGGCAGCGGCGCCTATTGGGCGGCACGCTACCTGAGCGAGCGGCAACCGCCGCAAGTGCAGAAACTGGTAATGGTCGCGGCGCAAACGCCGGCAAGGGTCGAGCATGACCTCGAAAGCCTGACGCCGACGCTCAAGGTGCCCACTGCCGATATCTACTACAGCACCCTGCCGCGCGACCGACGCGCCGCCGAGCTGCGTCTGCAGGCGAGCAAGCGGCAGAAGGACGCCCCCTACCGGCAGTTGTCGCTGATCGCCACGCCGGGCAATGCAGCGGCCACACAGGAACAGCTGTTCCGACGGGTACGCGGGTGGTTGATGCCGCAGGAATAAATTACGCCTAGAGCCCCCGCCGTTTGCGAACCATGGCGTACGCCTGGTGCAGCTCGCGCGTGCGCTCGGTCGCTTCACGCACCCGCGCCTCGCTGGCACCGCTGCCGGCCAGCTTGTCCGGGTGGTGCTTGCTGACCAAACGCCGATACGCCTGCTTCACCTGGTCGATGTCGGTGTCCGCCTCGATGCCAAGCAGGCGCAAGGCCGCCGAATACGTCATCACCCCGCGTTCCGGAAGCGTTTTTCGCGGCTCGTATTCCAGCGCCAGGCCAAGGACCTGGGTCCGGGTCAGCCCCAGCTCGCGGCCCCATTCCAACAGCAGCTCGCGCTCACGGGTACCGGCCTTGCCGTCCGCCCAGGCCATCCGGCAGCAGGCGCGCAAGGTGCCTTCGGCCGCATGGGGTTGCAGCCTGATCCGTTGCAGGTAACGCCCCAACCGATCCTTGCCCGACTTGCCGCGGTTGAACGCGGCGATCGCCCGCAGCCTCGCGGGTTCGGTCATGGCCAACCGGGTCATTTCCTGGCGGGCCTGCTGGATATGCCCCTCGACGACCCGGCCATCGCTTTTCGCCAGGCGCCCGAGCAACACGAACAACAGCTCCTCGTCCCGCAACGCCGGGCGCCCGCCCAGGCGTTCGCGCACATCGTCCCAGCTCTGCAGGCGCAGACGCCGGTCCATGGCCTGGCCAAGCAAGGCGCCAAGCAGTGCGCCGGGAATGCTGGCGATGGCGAAACCGGCGCCGGCCCCGATCACTGTGCTCGGCCACCACATCTCAGGCGCGCCCGGCGATCAGGCGCTCGACCTCGGCCAGGCGCTCGAGGGTGCCGACATCGACCCAATGGCCCGCATAGTGCTCGCCAGTGACCTGCCCCTGGCTCATGGCCTGGCGCAGCAGGGGCGCCAGCTTGAAGGCGCCGGGCTGGCAACCGTCGAACAGGGCGGGATCGAGTACCGAGATGCCGCTGAAGGTCAGGGTCCCGGGCGCATCGTCGCCGTCCACGACCTGCTCGCCGGCCAGGCGGAAATCGCCCCGCCCGTGATGGCCTGGGTTGTCCACCAGCACGAGGTGGGCAAGGCCGGCCAACGGGGCGCGCAACCGGGCGAAGTCGTAGTCGGTCCAAATATCGCCATTGACCAGCAGGAACGGTGTATCCCCCAGCAACGGCAGGGCCTTGAAGATACCGCCACCGGTTTCCAGCGGCTCGCCTTCTGGCGAATAGCGGATGCTCAGGCCAAAGCGGGCGCCATCGCCCAGATGGTCTTCGATCTGCTGGCCGAGCCAGGCATGGTTGATCACCACATCGGTGAAGCCTGCTCGGGCCAAGGCCTGCAGGTGGTACTCGATCAACGGCTGGCCAGCCACCGGTACCAACGGCTTGGGCGTGTGCAGGGTCAGAGGGCGCATGCGTTCGCCCTTGCCTGCCGCCAGGATCATCGCCTTCATGGGCGAGCTCCGGCTTGGAGTTCGGCGATCAGCTGGCCCAGCTCCGCCAACTCGGGGCGCCGGCTGATGACCTCGTCGATGTAGGCGAAGAAGCGTGGCACGTCGGACAGATAGCGGGGCTTGCCGTCACGGTGGCAGATGCGGGCGAAGATCCCGATCACCTTGAGGTGGCGCTGCACGCCCATGAGATCGCTGGCGCGGTGGAAGTCCTCGAAATCGGACTGGACAGGGATACCGGCCGTGCGTGCTTTTTGCCAGTACTCGCGCAGCCAGCCTTCGACACGCGCCTGGGGCCAACTGACGAAGGCGTCCTTGAACAGGCAGGTGATGTCGTAGGTCACCGGGCCGTACACGGCATCCTGGAAGTCCAGTACGCCAGGGTTCGGCTCGCTCTGCATCAGGTTGCGTGGCATGTAGTCGCGGTGCACCAGCACCTTGGGCTGGGCCAGGGCGCTGTCGATCAGCAGCTGGCTGACACGTTGCCAGCTCGCCTGCTGCGCCTCGGTGAAGGCCAAGCCCAGCTCCCGCCCTACGTACCACTCCGGGAACAGCTCCACTTCGCGGCGCAGCAAGGCGTTATCGTAGCTGGGCAGTGGCGCGCTCATCGGCAAGCGCTGGAACGCGAGCAAGGCTTCGATGGCATCGGCGAACAACGGATCGGCGTTGTCGGCATCGATGATTTCCAGGTAGGTCTTGTGCCCCAAGTCACTCAGCAGCAGGAAGCCACGTTCCAGGTCCTGGGCGTGGATGGAAGGGACATGCACGCCGGCGCTGGCCAGCAGATGATCGATCTCGACGAACGGGCGGCAGTTCTCCTGGGGCGGCGGTGCATCCATGATCACGAAGCTGTGGCCAGCGGCCTCCCAGCGGAAGTAGCGGCGGAAGCTCGCGTCGCTGCTGGCCGCGGTCAGGCGGCCTGCGGGCACTTCGCCCCAGGCGTTGTCATGGAAAAGGTGGGCAAGCTGTTCATCGAGCCAGGCGGTCAGTTGTTGCAGGCGTACATCGTGATCGGGCATTACAAGGGTCTCCGACGGCCCTAGCCGTCAAGCGGGTCATGCTTTATTATCCAGCATCTTTTTCAGACCATCGAGAGGCGTGCGGCCCCACACGCGGGCAGATGGCACGCAGGAAGCCCGGACTAATAAGATGGCATTGAAATCCCCCGCGTTTCGTAGAAAGTTTCCGTTGCTGGTGACTGGCGGCCTGCTGGCCCTGCAACCTCTGGCCACGTCATACGTGGTGGCAGCCGAGCAGTTCGACTGCCAAGTGTCCGCCTCTGGTGGCTGGGACTGCAAGCCCAAAACCACTGCCAGCAACCTGCCACCGCGCCCGGTGCATGAAGGTGCTGCGTTGAGCTCCGGCGGTGACGCCCAGGTGGCCGAGACCGATGCCGACGGCGAACCCAAGCCGGTGCTGGTCACCGAAAGCAAGGGCCGTGGCCTGAAGTCGCGCAGCGAAGACTACAGCCACCTGGACTGGGTGCCGCGCGACAAGCTCACCGCGGCCCAGCTGGCCGAGACCGGCCCGTACTGCGGTGGCGCGTATATCGAGCCGACACGCCCGGGCATGGACGACACCACGCCCCAGGATGAGTCACCGACCTACCTGAACGCCAAGGTTTCCCGCTACCAGCAGGAGCAGCAGATCGCCACCCTCGCCGGTGACGTGGTCATGCGCCAGGGCAGCATGCAGGTCGAGGCCGACGAGGCCAACCTGTATCAGGCCGAGAACCGCGGCGAGCTCAAGGGCAACGTCAAGCTGCGCGACAAGGGTTCGCTGGTCGTCGGCGACCAGGCCGAGATCCAGCTGGACACCGGCGAGGCCAAGGTCGACAACGCCGAATACGTGATGCACCAATCGCGCATTCGCGGCAACGCGCTGTACGCCAAGCGTGGTGAAAACGCCATCATCCGCCTCAAGGACGGTACCTACACCACCTGTGAGCCGGGCAGCAATGCGTGGCAGCTCAAGGGCAACAACATCACCCTGAACCCGGCCACCGGCTTCGGCACCGCGACCAACGTCACCCTGCGGGTCAAGGATTTCCCGGTGTTCTATACACCGTACATCTACTTCCCGATCGACGACCGTCGCCAGTCCGGCTTCCTGCCGCCGTCGTTCAGCACCAGCAGCGACACCGGCTTCATGCTGGTCACGCCGTACTACTTCAACCTGGCGCCGAACTACGACGCCACCTTGTATCCGCGCTACATGGCCAAGCGTGGCTTGTTGATGGAAGGCGAGTTCCGCTACCTGACCAAGTCCAGCGAAGGCCAGTTCGGTGCTGCGTACCTGAACGACAAGAACGACGATCGTAAAGAGCAGACCGACTACAAAGAAAAGCGCTGGATGTATAACTGGCAGCACAAGGGCGGGCTGGATTCGCGCTTGATGACTGAGGTGGACTACACCGATATCAGTGATCCGTTCTATTTCCAGGATCTGGAGACGGGGCAGATTGGGGTCGAGAGCCGCGACGTAGTGGATCAGCAGGGTGCTATTACCTATCGGGGTGACAGCTATCGGGCACGGTTGAATGCGCATGCGTATGAAATGGCGACCATTTCGCGCATCACTCCATACGACAAGCTGCCGCAGATCACGTTCGACGGCATGCTGCCGTATCATCCAGGTGGCTTCGACTTCAGCTACAAGACCGAAGCCGTCCGCTTCGATCGTGATCTGAAAGACGATCTGGTGTTTGATGAGGACGGAAATCCAGACCTGTCTGCAGGCTCAGTTAAGGATGCATCCGGCAACATCATTGGTGGCAAGCGCCTAGATGAAAATATCTTCGGTTTAGCGCGCGCCAATGGCACTCGCCTGAACATCGCCCCTGCCATTAGCTTGCCGATGGAGGCCAGTTACGGGTTCCTCAAGCCGACGCTGAAATACGTGTACACCCATTACGACTTGGATCTGGACAGCAAGGGCAAGGCAGACCTGGCAGCAGCGAGCGACGCGACCCGCGAGTTGCGCGGCGACTTCTCCAGCAGCCAGAACCGTAGCGTTCCGGTGTTCAGTATCGACAGCGGCCTCTATTTCGACCGCAACACCCAGTGGTTCGGCAAGAACTACCGCCAAACCCTCGAACCGCGCCTGTTCTACCTCTACGTTCCGTATGAGGATCAGAAGGACATTCCGGTGTTCGACACCAGCGAGTCCTACTTCAATTACGCCTCGCTGTTCCGTGACAACCGCTTCAGTGGCTCCGACCGCATCGGTGACGAGAACAAGCTCTCGTTGGGTGTGACCAACCGTTGGATCGAGGAAAACGGTTTCGAGCGTCAGCGCTTCAGCATTGGCCAGGCCTTCTACTTCAAGGATCGCAAGGTCCAAATGCCAGGCATCGACTGGCGTACCCGCGACGACGCGCAGTCGGATGTGTCGCCCTACGCGCTTGAGTACCAGTATGCGTTCAACCGCGACTGGCGCTTCAACTCCGACTACAACTGGGACCCGGACAGCCGCAAGCCACGCTCCGGCAGTGCCATGTTCCACTACCAGCCGGAAGACAATCCGAACAAGATCGTCAACCTGGGCTACCGCTATCGCAACGACCTGGTTCGCTACGACTCGCTGACCGGCCGCTGGCAGGTAGGCGGTGGCGACTACGGCACCCCTGGCGACCCGAACTACGTCAAGGACTACTACAAGATCCAGCAGCACGACTTCTCGGTCATCTGGCCGGTCGTACCGCAATGGAGCGTGATCGCCCGCTGGCAGCATGACTACAACCGCAACCGCACCCTGGAAGCCATGGGCGGTTTCGAGTACGACAACTGCTGCTGGAAGCTACGCCTGATCAACCGCTACTGGATCGACTACGACGATTTCAGCCAGGCACTGCCACAAAACGAGAAAGGCGACCACGGCGTCTTCCTGCAAATCGTGCTCAAAGGCCTCGGCGGCGTTGTGGGCAACAAGGTCGAGTCGTTCCTCGACGAAGGCATTCAAGGTTACCGTACACGTGAAGACCAAGCTTATTGATCGCCTGCGCCCGCTGATGCTGGGCGCCGTATTGCTGAGCAGCGCGGTGCATGCCGCTGTTCCCCTGGATCACATCGTGGCCATCGTCGACAACGACGTGGTCATGCAGAGCCAGCTGGACCAGCGCGTGCGCGAAGTGCAGCAGACCATCGCCAAACGCGGCGGCGGCGTGCCTCCGGCCGGCGCCCTGGAGCAGCAGGTGTTGGAACGCCTGATCGTCGAGAACCTGCAACTGCAGATCGGCGAACGCTCCGGCATTCGCATCACCGACGAGGAACTCAACCAGGCCATCGGTACCATTGCCCAGCGCAACGGTATGTCCCTGGAGCAGTTCCGCGCCGCCCTGGCCCATGACGGCCTGTCGTTCGACGATGCCCGCGAGCAGGTCAAGCGCGAGATGATCATCAGCCGCGTGCGCCAGCGCCGCGTGGCCGAGCGCATCCAGGTGTCCGAGCAGGAAGTGAAGAACTTCCTCAACTCCGACCTCGGCAAGATGCAGATGTCGGAAGAGTACCGCCTGGCCAACATCCTCATCCCGACCCCGGAAGGCGCTAGCTCCGACGCCATCCAGGCCGCCGCACGCCAGGTCGGCGATATCTACCAGCAGCTTCGCCAGGGCGCCGATTTCGGCCAGATGGCCATCGCCCGCTCCGGCAGCGAAAACGCCCTGGAAGGCGGCGAGATGGGCTGGCGCAAGGCCGGCCAGCTGCCACCTGACTTCGCCAAGATGCTCAGCAGCATGTCGGTGGGCGACATCACCCAGCCGATCCGCATCCCCAACGGCTTCATCATCCTCAAGCTCGAGGAGAAACGCGGTGGTGGCGAGAACGTGCTGCGTGACGAAGTCCACGTACGCCACATCCTGATCAAGCCAAGCGAGATCCGCAGCGAAGCGGCGACCGAGCAATTGGCCGAGCGCCTGTACGACCGTATCCAGAATGGCGAAGACTTCGCCGAGCTGGCCAAGAGCTTCTCGGAAGACCCAGGTTCCGCGCTCAACGGCGGCGACCTCAACTGGGTCGACCCGAACAGCCTGGTGCCGGAGTTCCGCGAGCAGATGGCCAATGCCCAGCAGGGCGTGGTGACCAAGCCGTTCAAGACCCAATACGGCTGGCACGTGCTGGAAGTGCTGGGCCGCCGCGCCACCGACAGCACCGAGAAGGCGCGCGAACAGCAAGCGCTGACCGTGCTGCGCAACCGCAAGTACGACGAAGAGCTGCAGACCTGGCTGCGCCAGATCCGCGACGAAGCCTACGTTGAAATCAAGCTGCCTGGCGCCGACCAGGCCGCGCAGTGAAGCCCCTGCGCTTCGCCGTCACGCCCGGCGAGCCGGCCGGCATAGGCCCTGACCTGTGCCTGCTGCTGGCCGCCGAGGCCCAGCCCTACCCCCTGATCGCCATCACCAGCCGTGACCTGCTCGCCGAGCGAGCCGCGCAGCTGGGGCTGGCTGTCAGCCTGCTGCCGGTCAGCGCCGATGCCTGGCCCGACCAGCCGGCCCCCGCCGGCAGCCTGTACGTGTGGGATACGCCACTGGCGACGCCAGTGGTGCCAGGGCAACTGGACAAGGCCAACGCCGCCTTTGTTCTGGAAACCCTGACCCGCGCCGGACAAGGCTGCCTGGACGGGCATTTCGCCGGCATGATCACCGCCCCGGTGCACAAGGGCGTGATCAATGAA
Source organism: Pseudomonas sp. NY15356 (assembly GCF_048068175.1). NCBI lineage: Bacteria > Pseudomonadati > Pseudomonadota > Gammaproteobacteria > Pseudomonadales > Pseudomonadaceae > Pseudomonas > Pseudomonas sp. NY15356. Next base: position 35,748 of record NZ_JBLUPW010000026.1, read on the forward strand.
AGCGGCATCGCCTTCTCCGGCCATACCGAATTTCTGGCCGACCTGACCCATACCACCCAGGTGGTGATGATGCTGGCCACCCATGGCCTGCGCGTGGCCTTGGTGACCACTCACCTGCCCCTGCGGGACATCGCAGACGCCATCACCGCCGAGCGCCTGGAGCGGGTCACGCGCATCCTGCACGCCGATCTGCAGAGCAAGTTCGGCATCGCCCAGCCCCGCATCCTGGTCTGCGGCCTCAACCCGCATGCCGGTGAAGGCGGCCACCTGGGCCGCGAAGAAATCGACATCATCGAGCCAGCACTGCAACGCCTGCGTGCCCAAGGCATGGACCTGCGTGGCCCACTGCCGGCCGATACCCTGTTTACCCCCAAGTATCTGGAGCACTGCGACGCGGTGCTGGCGATGTACCACGACCAGGGCCTGCCCGTACTCAAGTACAAAGGCTTCGGCGCCGCCGTCAACGTGACCCTGGGTCTGCCGATCATCCGCACGTCGGTCGACCACGGCACCGCCCTGGACCTGGCCGGCACCGGCAAGGTCGACACCGGCAGCCTGCGCGTGGCCCTGCAAACCGCCTACCAGATGGCCGAGAACCGACCATGAACGAGCAATACCAACACCGGGCGCGCAAGCGCTTCGGCCAGAACTTCCTGCACGACGCCGGTATCATCGACCGCATCCTGCGGGCGATCAATGCCAAGCCCGGCGAGCACCTGCTGGAAATCGGCCCGGGCCAGGGCGCCCTCACCGAGGGCCTGCTGGGCAGCGGCGCACAGCTGGACGTCGTCGAGCTGGACAAGGACCTGGTGCCGATCCTCCAGCACAAGTTCGCCGGCCGCGACAACTTCCGCCTGCACCAGGGCGACGCCCTGAAGTTCGATTTCAACCAACTGGGCGTCCCGGCGCGCAGCCTCAAGGTGGTGGGCAACCTGCCCTACAACATCTCCACCCCGCTGATCTTCCACCTGCTGAACCACGCCGACCTGATCCGCGACATGCACTTCATGCTGCAGAAGGAAGTGGTCGAGCGCCTGGCCGCAGGCCCGGGCGGTGGCGATTGGGGCCGCCTGTCGATCATGGTGCAGTACCACTGCCGGGTCGAGCACCTGTTCAACGTAGGCCCAGGCGCCTTCAACCCACCGCCCAAGGTGGACTCGGCCATCGTACGCCTGGTGCCCCACGAGACCCTGCCGCACCCGGCCAAGGACCCACGCCTACTCGAGCGCATCGTTCGGGAAGCCTTCAACCAGCGCCGCAAGACCCTGCGCAACACCCTCAAGGGCCTGCTCGACAACCAGGCCATCGAAGCCGCCGGCGTCGACGGCAGCCTGCGCCCCGAACAGCTCGACCTGGCCGCCTTCGTGCGCCTGGCCGACCAGTTGGCCGAGCAACAAGCCTGATAGTGGCTACCCCCCATCGCCGGCAAGCCGGCTCCCACAGTATCGCGGTGTCTCTGAAAACAGCGCAGGACAGGTAGGAGTCGGCTTGCCGGCGATAGGGCCCGCGTGGGTTACATAGCGCCCCACACTGGCCCTCCCCCCCACCTATGGCCTAGACTGCAACCATTGCAGTATTTGCGTCCGCTCCTCCAAGGCCTTTGCATGTCCGACCCCCGCTATCAGATCGACGTCAGCGTCGTGACCCGCTACCTGAAAGAACAATCCGACCCCGACAACAGCCGCTTCGCCTTCGCCTACACCATCACGGTGCAGAACAATGGCACGCTGAAAGCCCGGCTGGTCTCGCGCCACTGGCTGATCACCAACGGTGACGGTGAAGTGGAAGAGGTGCGCGGTGCCGGCGTTGTCGGCCAGCAGCCGCTCATCGAGCCAGGCGACAGCCATACCTACAGCAGCGGCGCGGTGCTCACCACTCGCGTCGGCACCATGCAGGGCAGCTACCAGATGTTGGCCGGAGACGGTCAGCATTTCGACGCCACCATCGCGCCATTCCGCCTGGCCGTGCCCGGGGCGCTGCACTGATGGCGGTGTACGCCGTCGGCGATCTGCAGGGCTGCCTGCAGCCGCTCAAGTGCCTGCTCGATCGCGTGCACTTCGACCCGGCAGTGGATCGCCTGTGGCTGGTGGGCGACCTGGTCAATCGTGGCCCGGAGTCGCTGGAAACCCTGCGCTTCCTTTATTCCATGCGCAACTCGCTGGTATGCGTGCTGGGCAACCATGACCTGCACCTGCTGGCAGCCTGGCACAACGTCGAGCGCCTGAAGAAGGGCGACACCCTGCGCGAGATCATCGAAGCGCCAGATGCCGACCAGCTCTTCGATTGGCTGCGCCAGCAGAAGCTGCTGCACTACGACGAAGCACGCGGCGTGGCGCTGGTGCATGCCGGCATCCCTCCGCAATGGACGCTGGGCAAGGCGCTGGAGCTGGCCGCCGAAGTGGAGGAAGTGCTGCGCGACGACACCCGCCTGAAGCTCTACCTGGACGGCATGTACGGCAACGAGCCAAAAAAGTGGAGCAAGAACCTGGCCGGTATCGAACGCCTGCGGGTCATCACCAACTACTTCACCCGCATGCGCTTCTGCACCGCCGAGGGCAAGCTCGAGTTCAAGAGCAAGGAAGGCCTGGACAGCGCACCCAAGGGCTACAAGCCCTGGTTCGCCCACAAGGACCGCCGTTCGCGCCACGTGAAGATCATCTTCGGCCATTGGGCCGCCCTCGAGGGGCGCATCGATGTGCCCGATGTGATCGGCCTGGACACCGGCTGTGTCTGGGGTGGCGCCATGACCCTGTACAACGTCGACAGCGGCGAGTTCCACCGCTGCGATTGCGCCGACGACGGCACCCTGCGCCAACCGGCATAACCGACTAGACTCAACGATCAGCCCCGAAGGAAACCACCCCCATGAGCGAATTCAAGCGCATCCCTCCCGAGCAGGCCCAGGCCCTGCGTGAGCAAGGTGCGGTGGTCGTCGACATTCGTGACCCTCAAGCGTTTGCCGCAGGCCATATCAGCGGCGCCACTCATCTTGATAACCATTCGGTGGCCGAGTTCATTCGCAATGCCGACCTCGACGCACCGACCCTGGTGGTCTGCTACCACGGCAACTCCAGCCAGAGCGCTGCGGCCTATCTGGTGGGCCAGGGCTTTTCCGAGGTGTACAGCCTCGATGGCGGCTTCGAGCTGTGGCGCAGCACCTACCCGGCCGAAACCGCCCAAGGCGGCGCCGAATAAAAATTTTCATTTTCCCGCAGCCCGCGCCACGAGCGGGCTCGGGCCTTACCTGACGAACGGTCGTGAGTATCTTCTCGACCCCGCGCCCTTGACCTCTCGTATAACCAACTATCCTTAAGCCCAGGCCATCCAAAAAAGGGGAGAGCCGGTACACCGGCGTGCGGGTCATCGGTAGCGTTTCTACGGGTGTTCTGGGGGGTATACAGCAATCGGCCAGCCCGGTTGCATGCCAGCATCATGCTGACTGATCCGGCGTCGGCTCCACGTATCGAGCGAGGTGACGTCATGAGCATTTTTAGCCACTTCCAACAACGTTTCGAGTCAACCCGCCAGGAAGAACTCTCGCTGCAGGAGTACCTCGAGCTGTGCAAAGAGGATCGCAGCGCCTACGCTTCGGCGGCCGAACGCCTGTTGCTGGCCATCGGCGAACCGGAGCTGGTCGACACCTCAACGAACTCCAGGCTGTCGCGGATCTTTTCCAACAAGGTGATCCGTCGCTATCCGGTCTTTGCCGACTTCCATGGCATGGAAGAGTGCATCGACCAGATCGTGTCCTACTTCCGCCATGCCGCCCAAGGCCTGGAGGAGAAGAAACAGATCCTGTACCTGCTGGGCCCGGTGGGCGGCGGTAAATCGTCCCTGGCCGAAAAGCTCAAGCAGTTGATGGAGAAGGTGCCCTTCTACGCTATCAAGGGTTCACCGGTGTTCGAGTCGCCCCTGGGGCTGTTCAATGCCGCCGAGGACGGCGCGATCCTGGAAGAAGAGTTCGGCATCCCGCGGCGCTACCTGAACACCATCATGTCGCCCTGGGCCACCAAGCGCCTGCAGGAGTTCGGCGGCGACATCTCCAAGTTCCGGGTGGTCAAGCTCTACCCATCCATCCTCAACCAGGTCGCCATCGCCAAGACAGAACCTGGCGACGAGAACAACCAGGACATCTCGGCGCTTGTGGGCAAGGTGGATATCCGCAAACTCGAGGAATTCCCGCAGAACGACGCCGACGCCTACAGCTATTCGGGCGCGCTGTGCCGGGCCAACCAGGGCCTGATGGAATTCGTCGAGATGTTCAAGGCACCGATCAAGGTCCTGCACCCGTTGCTCACCGCCACCCAGGAAGGCAACTACAACAGCACCGAAGGCCTGGGGGCGATCCCCTACTCCGGCATCCTACTGGCCCACTCCAACGAATCGGAATGGCATACCTTCCGCAACAACAAGAACAACGAAGCGTTCATCGACCGGATCTACATCGTCAAGGTGCCGTACTGCCTGCGCGTCAGTGACGAAGTGAAGATCTACGACAAGCTGCTGGTCAACAGCTCGCTGTCCAAGGCCCATTGCGCGCCAGACACCCTCAAGATGCTCGCGCAGTTCACCGTGCTGTCGCGCCTGAAGGAGCCTGAGAACTCCAACATCTATTCGAAGATGCGCGTGTATGACGGCGAGAACCTCAAGGACACCGATCCGAAGGCCAAGTCGATCCAGGAGTATCGCGATGCCGCCGGGGTCGACGAGGGCATGAATGGCCTGTCGACCCGCTTCGCCTTCAAGATCCTGTCCAAGGTCTTCAACTTCGATCCACACGAGATCGCGGCCAACCCGGTGCACCTGCTGTACGTGCTGGAGCAGCAGATCGAACAGGAGCAGTTCCCTGCCGAGGTACGCGAGCGTTACCTGCGCTATCTCAAGGAATACCTGGCACCGCGCTACATCGAGTTCATCGGCAAGGAAATCCAGACCGCCTACCTGGAGTCCTACAGCGAATACGGCCAGAACATCTTCGACCGCTACGTGCTGTACGCCGACTTCTGGATCCAGGACCAGGAGTACCGCGACCCGGAAACCGGCGAGATCCTCAACCGCATCGCCCTCAACGAGGAGCTGGAGAAGATCGAGAAACCGGCCGGCATCAGCAACCCGAAAGACTTCCGCAACGAGATCGTCAACTTCGTGCTGCGTGCCCGCGCCAACAACAACGGCAAGAACCCGAGCTGGCTGAGCTATGAAAAGCTGCGGGTGGTGATCGAGAAGAAAATGTTCTCCAACACCGAAGACCTGCTGCCGGTCATCAGCTTCAACGCCAAGGCCAGCAAGGAGGACCAACAGAAACACAACGACTTCGTCACCCGGATGGTCGAACGTGGCTACACCGACAAACAGGTTCGCCTGCTGTCGGAATGGTATCTGCGGGTCAGGAAATCGCAGTAAAAGCGGCAAGCTGCGAGCCGCAAGCCCTGAGCCGGACGCGGTGCGCCGTGCGCATCGCACGGCTCACGGCGGCGGCGACTGCTTTTACTTGCAGCTCGTAGCTTGAAGCTTGCAGCTGTACCCAGCTACTGGAGGGCCCATGAGCTACGTAATCGACCGACGCCTGAACGGCAAGAACAAGAGCACGGTCAACCGCCAGCGCTTCTTGCGGCGGTACCGTGAGCACATCAAGAAAGCCGTCGAAGAGGCCGTGAGCCGCCGTTCCATCATGGACATGGAGCACGGCGAGCAGATCAGCATCCCGTCGCGGGACATCGACGAGCCGGTGCTGCACCATGGTCGTGGCGGCAAGCAGACCATCATTCACCCAGGCAACAAGGAATTCACCGCCGGCGAGCACATTCCCCGGCCCCAAGGCGGTGGGGGTGGTGGCGGCCGTGGCAAGGCCGGCAACTCCGGCGAAGGCATGGATGACTTCGTGTTCCAGATCACCCAGGAGGAATTCCTGGAGTTCATGTTCGAGGACCTGGAGCTGCCCAACCTGGTGAAACGTCACCTCACCGGGGCCGACACCTTCAAGACCGTGCGTGCCGGTATCGCCAACGAAGGCAACCCGTCGCGCATCAACATTGTCCGCACCCTGCGCTCGGCCCATGCCCGGCGCATCGCCCTGACCGGCAGCAGCCGTGCGCTGTTGCGCGAAGCCCAGGCCGAGCTTGCGCGCTTGAAGGTCGAGGAGCCGGACAACTTCACCGATATCCAGGCGACCGAGGCCGAGATCGAACGCCTGAAAGCGCGCATCAATCGCCTGCCCTTCCTCGACACCTTCGACCTGAAGTACAACCTGCTGGTCAAGCAACCCAACCCGAGTTCCAAGGCCGTGATGTTCTGCCTGATGGACGTCTCGGGCTCAATGACCCAGGCCACCAAGGACATCGCCAAGCGCTTCTTCATCCTGTTGTACCTGTTCCTCAAGCGGAACTATGACCGCATCGAGGTGGTGTTCATCCGCCACCACACCAGCGCCCGGGAAGTGGACGAGGAAGAATTCTTCTATTCCCGCGAGACGGGCGGCACCATCGTGTCCAGCGCGCTCAAGCTGATGCAGGAGATCATGGCCGATCGCTACCCGGCCAGCGACTGGAACATCTACGCCGCCCAGGCCTCCGACGGCGACAACTGGAACGACGATTCGCCGATCTGCCGTGAGATCCTGTCCAAGCAGATCATGCCCCACGTGCAGTACTACACTTACGTGGAAATCACCCCCCGCGAGCATCAGGCGCTGTGGTACGAATACGAGCGCATCGGCGAAGCCTTCCCCGACACCTTCGCCCAGCAGCAGTTGGTATCGGCCGGTGATATCTATCCGGTCTTCCGTGAACTCTTCCAGCGCAGGTTAGCCACATGACCGCCAGAGAGCAGAGACGCCAGCCCATTTCCACCGGGTCCGAGTGGACGTTCGAGCTTATCCAGGCCTATGACCGCGAAATCAGCCGCCTGGCCGAGCGTTACGCCCTGGATACCTATCCCAACCAGATCGAGGTGATCACCGCCGAGCAGATGATGGATGCCTATGCGTCCGTCGGCATGCCGCTGGGCTACCACCACTGGTCCTACGGCAAGCAGTTCCTCAGCACGGAAAAATCCTACAGCCGTGGCCAGATGGGCCTGGCCTACGAAATCGTGATCAACTCCGACCCGTGCATCGCCTACCTGATGGAAGAGAACACCATGTGCATGCAAGCACTGGTGATCGCCCATGCCTGCTACGGCCACAACAGTTTCTTCAAGGGCAACTACCTGTTCCGCACCTGGACGGACGCCAGCTCGATCATCGACTACCTGGTATTCGCCAAGCAGTACATCGCTCAATGCGAGGAGCGCCACGGCATCGATGCCGTCGAAGACCTGATCGACTCCTGTCATGCCCTGATGAACTACGGCGTGGACCGCTACAAACGCCCCTACCCCATCTCCGCCGAGGAAGAACGCCGGCGGCAGAAAGAGCGCGAGGAGCATCTGCAGCGCCAGATCAACGACCTGTGGCGCACCATTCCCAAGGGCTCGGAGAAAGGCAACGAGCGCGATGATGTGCGCTTCCCCGCCGAACCCCAGGAAAACATCCTGTATTTCATCGAAAAACACGCCCCGTTGCTCGAACCCTGGCAACGGGAAGTGGTACGCATCGTGCGCAAGATCGCCCAGTATTTCTACCCCCAACGCCAGACCCAGGTGATGAACGAAGGCTGGGCCACGTTCTGGCACTACACCCTGATGAACGACCTGTACGACGAAGGCCTGGTGACCGACGGCTTCATCATGGAGTTCCTGCAGTCCCACACCAGTGTGGTGTTCCAGCCGGGCTTCGACAGCCCGTACTACAGTGGCATCAACCCCTATGCCCTGGGCTTCGCCATGTATACCGACATTCGTCGCATGTGCGAGCACCCTACCGAAGAAGACCGGCGCTGGTTCCCTGATATCGCCGGCAGCGACTGGCTTTCCACCATCAAGTTCGCCATGAGCAGCTTCAAGGACGAAAGCTTCATCCTGCAGTACCTCTCACCCAAAGTGATCCGCGACCTGAAGCTGTTCAGCATCCTGGACGATGACCAGCGCGACGACCTGCTGGTACCGGCGATCCATGACGAAGCCGGCTACCGCATCATCCGTGAGCAACTGGCTGCCCAGTACAACCTGGGCAACCGTGAACCCAACGTGCAGATCTGGAGCATCGACCGTCGCGGCGACCGCTCCCTGACCCTGCGCCACCAGCAGCACAACCGCAAGCCGCTGGGCGACTCCACCGAGGAAGTGCTTCGGCACCTGCATCGACTGTGGGGCTTCGATATCCACCTGGAAACCGTCCAAGGCGACCAGGTCATGAAAACCCACCACATGCCGCCGCGAGGCGAGCAGAACGAAGCGGGTGAGTACGGCCGTATGGATCTTGCCGTGGTGCATCATCTCTGAGCAAACAGCCCTCCCTTACTGCCGACAGGGTATGCTGTGGGCAGTAATGGAGGTTCTACATGCAGATCTACAAGGTCGGTGGCGCCGTGCGCGACCGCTTGCTCGGGCGCCCGGTCAGCGATATCGACTGGCTGGTGGTCGGCGCCACGGTCGAACAGATGCAAGCCCTGGGCTATCGCCCGGTCGGGGCTGATTTTCCGGTATTCATCCACCCTCGCACCGGCGAGGAGTACGCCCTGGCGCGCACCGAGCGCAAGAGCGGGCGCGGCTATGGCGGTTTCACCTTCCATGCCAGCCCCGAGGTCACCCTCGAAGAAGACCTGGTCCGCCGGGACCTGACCATCAATGCCATGGCAGAGGACGCGCATGGCAATCTGTGCGACCCGTATAACGGCAAGGAAGATCTCGATCGACGCATTTTGCGCCATGTTTCTCCAGCATTCGCCGAAGATCCCCTGCGTGTCCTGCGTGTAGCCCGCTTCGCGGCCCGCTATGCCCCGCTGGGCTTCCATGTCGCCGGCGAGACGCTCGAGCTGATGCGCCAGATCAGCGCATCGGGCGAGCTTCAAGCACTGACGGCCGAGCGCAGCTGGAAGGAAATCGAGCGAGCCCTGATGGAAGACCAGCCCCAGGTGTTCATCCAGGTGCTGCGCGATTGCGATGCGCTCAAGGAACTGATGCCGGAGATCAATGCACTGTTCGACGCGCAGCGACCAGACCCGCTGGCAGCACTACGAGAAGCGGCTCGCGCGCAACAGCCACTGAATGTACGCTGGGCCTGCCTGCTGCAGGGGCTGGGCGAGCCGAGCCAGGTCAAGGCAGTCAACCAGCGCTTCAAGGCCCCCAGGGAATGCCAGGAGCTCGCGTCCCTGGTCAATGAGTGCCAGCCCCTTTGCCACAACGCCAAGGCACTGAGCGCTGCCAGCCTGCTGGACTTGCTGCAGAAGTTCGACGTGTACCGTCGCCCGCAGCGCTTCGAGGATTTCATTGCTGCGTGCGAGATGGAGGCGCGTGGTCAGAGGAACGACCAGGCTTACCCGCAGGCCGATTACCTGCGCGACGCGGCGGCCGCTGCCAAAGCAGTGGATGTGAAACCACTGGTGGAGAAAGGCTTGGCCGGGCAAGCGCTGGGGGAAGCAATCAAGGCGCAACGCCTGGAAGCACTCGAAGCCTATAAGCGCCGGTAACCTTCGGGTTTTTTTTCGCGTTTATACAACCGCAATCGCCGGCAAGCCGGCTCTCACCTGTCCTGCGCTGTTGTCAGAAACACCGCCGTACCTGTGGGGGAGCTAGCTGGCTTGCCGGCGATTGGGCCTTCACATCCGGGTCAGTTGCAACCCACGCCACTCGAAGGGCACCGGTGCCAACGCCTGGTCGATATCCGCTTCCTGCCACAGCTGCCCCATCGTCTTGCCGACGCCCGGGTGCACCAGTTGCGGCGCGATCAACGACAACGGCCAGAGCACGAACGCATTCTTGAGGATCTCGGCCCTGGGCAGCACCAGGCCGTCGAAAGTTCCCAGCAGGTCGTCATACATCAGCACATCGATATCCAGCGGCAAGCCCTTGCGCTCAGGCGCATAACGGCCGTTGTCCGCCTCGATGAACTTGAGCCGACGATCCAGCTCCAGCAGCGGCAGGTCGGTCTGCCCGGTGACCACCAGGTTGTAGAACGGCCCGCTCTTGATGCCCACCGCCTGGCTTTCGAACACCGGTGAGCAGCGCATGCCCTGCAGAAAGCCCGCCAGGGCATCGAGCCCGGCGCACAGGTGCGTCTGGCGGTCGATGTTGCTGCCCAAGCCCAGGTAAACCGTACTCAGAGACATCCGCGCTCGATCTCCACGCCAACGCCACCACGGGCCGCCGGTACGGCACCTGGCTTGGTCAGCTTCAGGCGCACCCAAGGAATGTTGAATTCTTCCATCAATACCGCGACCAGGCGCTCGGCGAATGTTTCCACCAGTTCGAAACGGGCCTGCTCGGCGAATGCCTGGACACGCGCCGAGACACTGGCGTAGTCCAGGGCCAGGGCCAGGTCGTCACCGGCAGCCGCCGGGCGATTGTCCCAGGCGAAACTCAGGTCCAGGCGCAGGCACTGGCGAATATCCCGCTCCCAGTCATAGGCACCGATGACGGTATCGACTTCCAGGCCTTCGATGAACACTCTGTCCAAGCACTTCTCTCCACAGCACGACAAGGGCGACTGGCGCCGTTAGAATCAGGGCGTCCTCGCCCGGAATAGTTAGCATGTTTTGGTTATTGGCGCTGCTTGCCTACCTGCTCGGCTCTCTGTCCTTCGCCATTGTCCTGAGCCGCCTCAGCGGCAGCCCGGACCCGCGCTCCAGTGGTTCGGGCAACGCCGGCGCGACCAACATGCTACGCCTGGCAGGCCGCAAGCTGGCGATCCTGACCCTGCTGGGCGACCTGTGCAAGGGCCTGTTGCCCGTGCTGCTGGCCCAGCTGGCCGGCCTGGGCCTGCAGGAGCAAGCCTGGGTCGGGCTCTGCGCGGTGATCGGCCACCTGTTCCCACTGTACTTCTGCTTCAAGGGCGGCAAGGGCGTGGCCACCGCAGCCGGCATGCTCATGGGCCTGTACTTCCCCGCCGCGCTGCTGGCCATCGCCGCCTGGCTGCTGACCTTCTACCTCACCCGCACCAGCTCCCTGGCCGCGCTGATCGCCACCCCGCTGACCCTGCCATTGCTGGCCTGGCGCGAGCCCGAGGCGTTGTTGCCGATCACCGTGCTCACGGTACTCATCGTCTGGCGCCATCGCAGCAATCTACGCGACCTGTTCGCCGGGCGCGAACGGCATTTTTGACCTTGCACACACCGCCTCACACCGCCGGCAACTGCTCCATCGGCCAACGCGCCTGTACGGCAATGGCCAGGTCCTGACGCTGCCCGGCCAACAGGCGCTGGCACCCGGCGTAGGCGATCATGGCGCCGTTGTCGGTGCAGAACTTGGGGCGCGCGTAGTACACATTGCCGTTGAGGCTGGCCAGCATGGTTTCCAGCGAGGCCCGCAGGGCCTTGTTGGCGCTCACGCCGCCGGCGATGACCAGGCGCTTGAGGCCGGTCTGCTTGAGGGCGCGCTTGCACTTGATGGTCAGAGTCTCCACCACCGCCTGCTGGAATGCCAGGGACAGGTCGCAACGGGTTTGCTCACTGTCGTCGCCGGCATCGCGGCATTGCTGCCAGGTATTCAGGGCGAAGGTCTTGAGGCCGCTGAAGCTGAATTCCAGGCCCGGACGATCGGTCATCGGCCGCGGGAACACGAAGCGCCCGGGCACCCCCTGCTCGGCCAGGCGAGCGATCTCGGGCCCTCCCGGGTAGTTCAGGCCGATCAGCTTGGCTGTCTTGTCGAATGCCTCGCCCGCCGCATCGTCCAGGCTCTCGCCCAACAGTTCGTATTGGCCGATGCCATCGACCCGCACCAGCTGGGTGTGGCCGCCGGACACCAACAAGGCGACGAACGGAAACGCCGGAGGCGTCTCCTCCAGCATGGGGGCCAGCAGATGGCCTTCCATGTGGTGCACACCGATCGCCGGGATATCCCAGGCGAACGCCAACGCCTGGGCGCACGAAGCGCCGACCAGCAGGGCGCCGACCAAACCGGGGCCGGCGGTGTAGGCAATGGCATCGATCTCGGTGGCGACGCAGCCAGCCTCGGCCAGCACCTGGCGGATCAGGGGCAGCATGCGCTTGACGTGATCACGCGAGGCCAGCTCCGGCACGACGCCGCCATAGACGCGGTGGAGGTCGATCTGGCTGAACAGCGCGTCGGCCAACAGGCCGCGCTCGCTGTCGTATAATGCGACGCCAGTTTCGTCGCAGGATGTTTCCAATCCCAGTACTAGCATGGGTCCGTGCCTTGTGGAGGCTGAATTCGAAGGCGCGCATGATAGTCTCCGTACCACATGCCGACCAGCGGTTTTCGATCAGAGGCTTTGCATTCCGGCCAGCTAAGGGTTAACATCCGCAACCCTTGAAAACCGACGTTCTCCAGCACACCTTTTGTTTTGCCAGGAGCACGTCTACCCCGGTAATGAATTAAGGTAGCCCTGGATGCCAGCCGTCAAAGTTAAAGAGAACGAACCCTTCGACGTAGCTCTGCGTCGTTTCAAGCGCTCCTGCGAAAAAGCCGGTGTACTGGCTGAAGTTCGTAGCCGCGAGTTTTACGAGAAGCCGACTGCCGAGCGCAAGCGCAAAGCCGCTGCCGCTGTAAAGCGTCACGCCAAGAAGGTTCAGCGCGAACAGCGCCGCGCCGTTCGTCTGTACTGATACAGGCGTTCAACGCAAAGCTTCTGCCCGCCCGGCCTCGTGCCGGGCTGATGGCAGCAGTTGCTTCAAACCTCCGGCCTCGGCCAGAGGCGCCCTTCGCAACAGCGCATGGGCAACCTGCCTGAACACGTCAGAACTGGTCCCCGACCAGTCGTGCACGTCCTGACTGACGAGCCATTCGTGGCTGACGAGCACACTTTTCCTCACATCTCCCGCATCAACTGCTCGCCCTCAACCGGCGCGTAGCGATTAGACTTGCCAGCTGCCAGATGACGAGACTGCCATGGCCGGGCTGATTCCCCAAAGCTTCATTGACGACCTTCTCAACCGCACCGACATCGTCGATGTGGTGAGCTCGCGTATCCAGCTCAAGAAGACCGGCAAGAACCTTTCCGCCTGCTGCCCGTTCCACAAGGAGAAAACCCCCTCCTTCACCGTCAGCCCCGACAAGCAGTTCTACTACTGCTTCGGTTGTGGTGCTGGCGGCAACGCGCTCGGCTTCGTCATGGACCACGACAACCTGGACTTTCCCCAGGCGGTCGAAGAGCTGGCCCGGGCCGCCGGCATGGAGGTCCCTCGGGAGGAAGGCCGTCGCGGGCAGAAGCCCCGCCAGCCCACCGACTCGCCCCTCTACCCGCTGCTGGAAGCCGCCGCCGAGTTCTATCGCCAGGCGCTGCGCAGCCACCCGACCCGCAAGGCGGCGGTGGACTACCTCAAGGGCCGAGGCCTGTCCGGCGAAATCGCCCGTGACTTCGGCCTGGGCTTCGCTCCACCGGGCTGGGACAATCTGCTCAAGCACCTGGGCGCGGACAGCCTGCAGCAAAAGGTGATGATCGATGCAGGCCTGCTGATCGAGAATGCCGAAAGCGGCAAGCGCTACGATCGTTTCCGCGACCGCGTGATGTTCCCTATCCGCGACAGCCGTGGCAGGGTCATCGCGTTCGGCGGCCGGGTCCTCGGGGACGACAAGCCCAAGTACCTGAACTCTCCGGAAACCCCGGTGTTCCACAAGGGGCAAGAGCTGTACGGCCTGTACGAGGCGCGCAAGCACAACCGCAACCTCGACGAGATCATCGTGGTCGAGGGCTACATGGACGTCATCGCCCTGGCCCAGCAAGGCCTGCGCAATGCGGTGGCGACACTGGGCACGGCCACCAGCGAAGAGCACCTCAAGCGCTTGTTCCGCGTGGTGCCGAGCGTGCTGTTCTGCTTCGATGGCGACCAGGCCGGCCGCAAGGCTGCCTGGCGCGCCCTGGAGTCAACCCTGGCCAGTCTGCAGGACGGCCGCCGTGCCCGCTTCCTGTTCCTGCCCGAAGGCGAAGACCCGGACAGCCTGGTGCGCGCAGAAGGCACCGATGCCTTCATGGCCCGCATCAACCAGCACGCCCAGCCACTGGCGGACTACTTCTTCGAGCAATTGGGCAACGAGGCCGACCCGCGTTCGCTGGAAGGCAAGGCGCACATGGCGACCCTGGCCGCACCGTTGATCGAAAAGATTCCCGGTGCCAACCTGCGCCAGCTGATGCGCAACCGCCTGAAGGAAATCACCGGGCTGGATCCACAACAGGTCGAACAGCTGGCCCAGCACGCACCAGCCCCCAGCACCCCGGATTACGACCCCGGCTATGACTACGACGCCATGGCCAGCTACACCCCCGACTACAGCGAGGCGCACCCGTACGACCATGCGCCCGCCCAGCAAGAACAGCGCCCATGGACGCCCAGCAAAGGCGGCAAGAAACAATGGGATGGCAAGCCCTGGGACAAGAAAGGCGGCAAGCCCTGGCAACGTGATGGCCATCGCGGCGAAGCGCCGCCAAGGGTGCCCGCACCGGTGGAGCCGCCGACGCTGTCGGCGCTGCGCACCTTGCTGCACTACCCGCTGCTGGCCGGCAAGGTGGAAGATGCCAGCCATTTCGCCGACGAAGAGCACCTCTACAGCCAGCTGCTGGTGGCCTTGATCGAAGCCGCGCAGAAGAATCCTAAGCTAAGCTCAATGCAACTGATCGCACGCTGGCACGGCACCGAACAAGGCCGGCTGCTGCGGGCCCTGGCGGAAAAGGAATGGCTGATCGATGCCGACAACCTTGAACAACAGTTTTTCGACACTATAACTAGCTTGTCCGCCCGCCAACGCGAGCGCAGCCTGGAACATCTGCTCAGGAAAGCACGTCAAAGCGAATTGAGCAGCGAGGAAAAATCGCAGCTCCTTGCCCTGCTGAGCCGGAATGTTCCCGCACAAACCCCGACCTCATCTGGCGCGTGAGGTCCATGCTCGGGTATAATCCTCGGCTTGTTTTTTGCCCGCCAAGACCTTCAGTGGATAGGGTGTTATGTCCGGAAAAGCGCAACAGCAATCTCGTATCAAAGAGTTGATCACCCGCGGCCGTGAGCAGGGCTACCTGACTTACGCGGAGGTCAACGACCACCTGCCTGAGGATATTTCAGATCCGGAACAGGTGGAAGACATCATCCGCATGATCAACGACATGGGGATCAACGTATTCGAGAGTGCTCCGGATGCGGATGCCCTGCTGTTGGCGGAAGCCGACACCGACGAAGCCGCAGCCGAAGAAGCCGCCGCAGCGTTGGCGGCAGTTGAAACCGATATCGGCCGCACGACCGACCCGGTGCGCATGTACATGCGCGAAATGGGTACCGTCGAGCTGCTGACCCGCGAAGGCGAGATCGAAATCGCCAAGCGCATCGAGGAAGGCATTCGCGAAGTCATGGGCGCCATCGCCCACTTCCCGGGTACTGTCGACTATATCCTCAGCGAATACGACCGCGTCACCACC
Source organism: Pseudomonas sp. NY15356 (assembly GCF_048068175.1). NCBI lineage: Bacteria > Pseudomonadati > Pseudomonadota > Gammaproteobacteria > Pseudomonadales > Pseudomonadaceae > Pseudomonas > Pseudomonas sp. NY15356. The sequence goes on from NZ_JBLUPW010000026.1 coordinate 51,205, forward strand.
GAAGGTGGCCGTCTGTCCGATGTCCTCAGCGGTTACATCGACCCTGACGACAACATCGCCGCCCCGACCGAAGAAGTGCCGATCCCTGGCGCCAAGGCCGCGGCTGCCAAGGAAGAAGAAGACGAAGAGGAAGACAGCGAAGAAAGCGGTGACGACAGCGAGGACGAGGGCGAAAGCGGCCCGGACCCGGAAGTTGCCCGTCAGCGTTTCGGCGCCGTCGCCGACCAGCTCCAGGCCACCAGCAAGATCCTGAAAAAGCACGGCCGCAGCGGCAAGGAGAGCATCGAAGCCCTCCAGGCCCTGGCAGACCTGTTCATGCCGATCAAGCTGGTGCCCAAGCAGTTCGACGCGCTGGTCGAGCGCGTGCGCAGCGCCCTGGAGCGCCTGCGCGCCCAGGAACGCGCCATCATGCAGCTGTGCGTGCGTGATGCCCGCATGCCACGCGCCGACTTCCTGCGCCTGTTCCCAAGCAATGAAACCGACCAAACCTGGTCCGGCGACCTGGCCAAGCGCAACACCAAGTGGGCTGCCGCCCTGGGTGAGAAGGACGCCGCGATCGTCGCCTGCCAGCAGAAACTGATCGACCTCGAGACCGAGACCGGCCTGACCGTTGCCGAAATCAAGGAAATCAACCGTCGCATGTCGATCGGCGAGGCCAAGGCCCGCCGCGCCAAGAAGGAAATGGTCGAGGCCAACCTGCGTCTGGTGATTTCCATCGCCAAGAAGTACACCAACCGTGGCCTGCAGTTCCTGGACCTGATCCAGGAGGGCAACATCGGCTTGATGAAGGCGGTGGACAAGTTCGAATACCGTCGCGGCTACAAGTTCTCGACCTACGCCACCTGGTGGATCCGCCAGGCGATCACCCGCTCGATCGCCGACCAGGCGCGCACCATCCGTATTCCGGTGCACATGATCGAGACGATCAACAAGCTCAACCGCATTTCCCGCCAGATGCTGCAGGAAATGGGTCGCGAACCGACTCCGGAAGAGCTGGGCGAGCGCATGGAAATGCCTGAGGACAAGATCCGCAAGGTATTGAAGATCGCCAAGGAACCGATCTCCATGGAAACCCCGATCGGTGACGACGAAGATTCGCACCTGGGCGACTTCATCGAGGACTCGACCATGCAGTCCCCGATCGACGTGGCCACGGTCGAAAGCCTCAAGGAAGCCACCCGTGACGTGCTCTCGGGCCTGACCGCACGCGAAGCCAAGGTGCTGCGCATGCGTTTCGGCATCGACATGAACACCGATCACACCCTCGAAGAGGTCGGCAAGCAGTTCGACGTGACCCGCGAGCGGATCCGTCAGATCGAAGCCAAGGCGTTGCGCAAGCTGCGCCACCCGACGCGAAGCGAGCACCTGCGCTCCTTCCTCGACGAGTGATGACGAACCCCGGCCCAGGCCGGGGTTTTTCTTTTCAGCCAGCGCCCCCTCTGGGCTGCAGGCATGGCGTTGCATCGCGATGGTTGACCCGCGAACTGAATTACCCGGCACGCTTTGCCCGTCTACACTCGATTCATACCCCTTGAACGAGAGGCCGCTATGTCCTTTGTGCCGGCCCTTCTGTTGTCGATCCTGCTTCTCTGGACCACAACGGCCGGCGCCTTGACCCTGACGGATGAAGAGAAAGCCTGGCTCGGCGCCCACCCCCAGCTACGTCTGGGTATCGATGCCTCCTGGCCACCTTTCGAGTTCCGCGACCAGGAGGGCCGCTACCAGGGATTGGCCGCCGACTACGTTGCCCTGATCGAGGAACGCCTGGGCATCCAGCTCAAACCGGTCGAGCCCAGAGGCTGGACCGACGTCCTGCTGCAAGCCAAGGAAAACCGCCTGGACCTGCTCCCTGGCATCATGTCGACACCGGAACGCCAGAATTACCTGTCCTTCACCCGCCCCTACCTGGACTTCCCCATCGTCATCCTGGCCCATGACGGCGGGCCACAGCCCCGCACACTCAAGGAACTGTACGGGCTCAAGGTCGCCGTGGTGGAAAACTACGCGCCCCATGAGCTGCTGCGCACGCACCATCCGGACTTGAACCTCGTCGCACTGCCCAACGTCAGCTCCTCCCTCCAGGCCCTGGCCACCGATGAAGTGGACGCTGTGGTCGGTGACCTCGCCTCGAGTATCTGGGCCCTGCGACAACTCAAGCTCGAAGGCCTGTACGTCAGTGGCGAGACGCCTTACCGCTATCAGTTGGCCATGGCCACGCCCAGAGGCAACAAGGTCTTGATCGGTATTCTGGACAAGGTCATAGCAGACATGAGTCCTGGCGAAGTCAACCAGATCCAGCAACGCTGGGTTGGCAATGTCGTCGACCAACGCTCGTTCTGGAACGACCTGCTGCTCTATGGCCTGCCCGCAGTCCTGCTGCTGATGGCCATCCTCGCCGTGGTGATCCGCATCAACCGGCGCCTGAGCTCGGAAATCTCCCGGCGTATCGCGCTCGAGCAGGAACTGCGCAGCAGCGAGTACCACTACCGCAGCCTGGTCGAAAGCCTGTCGGCCATCGCGTGGGAAGCCGACGCCAACGATTTCACCTACAGCTACGTCTCCCCCCATGCCGAGGATCTGCTCGGCTACCCCCTGGGCGACTGGCTCAAGCCAGGGTTCTGGCGCAGCATCCTGCACCCCGAGGATGCGCTCTGGGCCCAAGCCTTCTGCGACAGCGAGACCGCCGCCGGACGCGACCACAGCCTCGACTATCGGGTGATCCGCGCCGATGGCCAGGCCCTCTGGGTGCGCAATATCGTCAGCATGATCGAACATGGGCACCGCCCGTTGCTGCGCGGCCTGATGATCGACATCAGCGAAACCAAGCGTACCGAGGATGCCCTGCGCCTGTCGGAGCAGAAGTTCGCCTCGGTGTTCCAACAATGCCCGGACATCCTGGTGATCGCCCGGCACAGCGATGGCTGCCTGCTGGAGGTCAACGAAGCCTTCGAAGAGCAGATCGGCCTGAGCCCGAGCCAGGTGATCGGTCGCACCGCCACTGAGCTGGACCTCTGGGCAGTCGCAGGTGCCGGGCCCGTCCTGTTGGAGCGCCTGCAGCGCGGTGCCATCCGTAATCTGGAGACCCGGTTCCGACGTAGCAACGGCCAAATATTCACCGGCTTGGTCTCCGCTGAAACGTTCGAACTCGATGGCACCCGGGCGCTGGTGGTGGCCGTGCGGGACATCAGCCAGCTGAAGGAAACCCAGCAACAACTGCAAACCTCGGAGGAGAAGTTCGCCAAGGCCTTCCACGCCTCCCCCGACGGCCTGCTGCTGTCACGTCAGAGTGACGGCCTGTTGCTGGAGGCGAACGAAGGCTTCTGCCGCCTGACCGGCTACGACATCAATCCTGCCAGCGACCAGACCTCCCTCGACCTGGGCATCTGGGTCGACCTCAACGAACGCAAGCGCCTGGTCGATCAGCTCCAGCGTGACGGCTTCGTACGTGACTTCAGTTGCCACATACGCCGCAGCGACGGGCAGATTCGCCTGTGCGAGCTGTCAGCCCGACCGCTGCCGATCGCCGGTACCGACTGCATGCTGACCATCGTGCGCGACATCACCGAGCGCAACCTGATGCAGGAAAAACTGCAGCTGGCGGCCACCGTATTCGAGAATACCGCAGAAGGCGTCTTGATCACCGACCCGGAGCAACGCATCAGCGCGGTGAACCGCGCCTTCAGCGAAATCACCGGCTACAGCGAAATAGAAGCCCTCGGGCAGACCCCGCGCCTGCTTGCCTCCGGCCAGCACGACAGCGCGTTCTATGCCGCCATGTGGCACCAGCTCACCGCCGAAGGCCACTGGCAGGGAGAAATCTACAACAAGCGCAAGAATGGCGAGCTCTACCCCGGCTGGCTGACCATCAGCGCCGTGCGCAACCGCGAGCATGAGATCACCCACTTCGTCGCTGTGTTCGCCGATATCTCCAGCCTCAAGCTTGCCCAGGCCAAGCTCGACTACCAGGCCCACCACGACCCGCTCACCGGTCTGCCCAACCGCGCCCTGTTCGAAAACCGCCTGCAGGCTGCCCTCAGCGGCGCCCAGGAGGCCAATCGCCAGGGCGCGGTCCTGTTCCTCGACCTGGACCGCTTCAAGCACATCAATGACAGCCTAGGCCACCCCGTGGGCGACCTGTTGCTAAAAAGTATCGCCCACCGCCTGAAGGAACAAGTACGCGACCTCGACACCGTAGCCCGCCTGGGCGGTGACGAATTCATCATCCTCCTGCCCGGCCTGCATCGCCCCAGCGATGCCAACGCCATCGCCAACAAATTGCTGGCCTGCTTCCATGCGCCCTTCCAGGCCGGCGAACATGAGTTCTTCACCAGCGCGAGCATCGGCATCAGCCTCTATCCCCAGGACGGCAGCGACGTCGCCAGCCTCATCCGCAATGCCGACGCCGCCATGTATCGCTCCAAGGCCAAGGGTCGCAACCGCGTCGAAGCCTACACCCGCGACCTCACCGCCCAGGCCAGCGAGCGCATTGCCCTGGAGCACGAACTGCGCCGCGCCATCGAGCGTCACGAAATGAGCCTGTGCTTCCAGCCTAAGTTCAGCCTCAAGAGCCAAAGCCTGGTCGGCGCCGAAGCCCTGGTTCGCTGGCGGCACCCGACCTTCGGCGAGGTACCGCCGGAACAGTTCATCCACCTGGCCGAGGAGAACGGCACCATTCTCCAACTGGGCGATTGGGTGATGGAACAGGCCTGCCGCCAGATGTTCGCCTGGAAGGCCCTCTACAAGCCGTTCGGCCCCCTGTCGATCAACCTCGCCGGCGCCCAGCTGCGCCAACCGAGCCTGGCCAGGCGCATCGAACGCCTGCTCAAGGTGTACCAGCTCAAGGCCGGCGACCTGCAGCTGGAAATCACCGAGAACTTCATCATGAGCCAGGCCGAAGAAGCCCTGGCCATCCTTCACCAGCTCAAGGACCTGGGCGTGCAACTGGCCATCGACGACTTCGGTACAGGCTATTCATCGCTGAGCTACCTCAAGCGCCTGCCACTGGACATCCTCAAAATCGACCAGTCCTTCATCCGCGGCCTGCCGGACGACCCCCACGACGCTGCCATTACCCGCGCAATCATCGCCCTGGGCCGCAGCATGCAGCTGACCATCATTGCCGAAGGTGTGGAGAACCAGGATCAGCAGCACTTCCTGGCCATCGAAGGCTGTGAGCAGATCCAGGGCTACATCGTCAGCCCGCCCCTGCCCCCGGAGGAGTTCGCAGCAACCTTTCTTCGTATAGCACTATCAGATCTTTCAGATGGCACCCACCTCAAACCCTCGTTATAATCCCCGCCACCTCTGGGGCCTATAGCTCAGTTGGTTAGAGCAGAGGACTCATAATCCTTTGGTCCACGGTTCGAGTCCGTGTGGGCCCACCAACCTTGAAGCCGCGTACTACGCGGCTTTCGGCTTTTTGGGTTTGTGGCAGCCGGATCAGTCCTATGGTCCAAAGGTACAAATTAGGTACAGTGCGGCTTCGCTTGCACGCCTTTGGAGTCCTTCAGATGGCCACAATCGTCAAAACCCCTGCCGGCACCTGGAAGGCCATCATCCGCAAAACCGGATGGCCGACCAACGCCAAAACTTTCCGCACCAAGCGCGACGCCGAAGATTGGTCACGACGCACCGAAGATGAAATGGTGCGGGGTGTGTATATCCAGCGCAGCGGGTCCGAGCGCCTGACGCTTGAAAAAGCCTTGCAGCGATATCTAAGGGAAATCACGCCGACGAAGAAACCAACGACTCAGCGGGCGGAGACCACCAAGGCGAAGCAGTTAATCAATGGGCTGGGTAAATACTCGCTCGCTGCACTTTCTGCCGAAGTGATAGCCGATTACCGGGATAAACGTCTTTCCACCTTTACCACACGCGGTCAGCCAACCAGCAACAATACAGTGCGCTTGGAGCTAGCGCTGCTGAGCCACCTGTTCACAGTGGCCATTCAAGAATGGGGATTAGGCCTGACGTTCAATCCTGTGCTGAACATCAGGAAGCCAAGCCCAGGAGAAGGACGTGACCGCCGCCTTACCGCTGATGAAGAGCGAAAACTCATTGCTGCGGTTAAAAAGCACAGCAATCCCATGCTGAATTGGATCGTGCGCATCGCACTAGAAACTGGCATGCGCTCTTCCGAAATCACAACCCTGCGCCGCGGTCAGGTAGATCTAGCGCGCCGTATCGTCCGCCTGCTTGATACCAAAAACACGCAGCATCGAACCGTCCCACTGACAACCGATGCCACCGCCGCTTTCCGCGAGGCACTGGCCAACCCGATTCGTCCACTCGACTCTGATTTGGTTTTCTTCGGTGAGCCTGGCAAAGACGGTAAACGTCGCCCCTACAACTTCAACAAGGTCTGGTTAGACATCAAGAAAAATCTCGGGCTGGCCGATTTCAGGTTCCATGACTTGCGTCATGAAGCCGTCAGCCGTTTAGTAGAAGGTGGCCTCAGCGACCAAAAGGTCGCCGCCATCAGCGGCCACAGATCAATGCAAATGCTCCGACGCTATACCCATCTACGAGCTGAAGACCTAGTCAATGAACTGGATGTTCTGACGCGTCGTCGAACTGGAAAGAAGAAGGAATCGACCCCAGCGCCTTCGACACTGCCTGACGACTAATGCCCATCCTCCGAGCAATCTCGCTCTGGTTCAAACCGGACGCCCGAAGAATCAGCATCTGTTTCTTGGCGTCCGTCAGACGAGCATCAATCATTAGGCGCGCTTGCTCCCGCAGTGCACCTTCATCTGCGGCGGTAAGACCGTTGCTATGCGTGATATGGAAAGCAAAAAGTTCAGCAGCAGGGTTGTCGTGCTTCGGTGACGGAGTGCGCTGAGCACTTTGTTCTGTGAGCCGGGCCAGTTCGAGATTAAAGAGATTCTTTGAGCGCTTTGCCCGTTGATACTGCGGATTCCAAGTCCCATCAGCATGCCGAGGTCGATGGGAAGCGCAATACCGATTACTGAGGTGCAGGGCGTAGTCTGTATCGGCGCTTTCAGGCCAGTCACCTGTATTGATCAGATGAGCGAGTTCAGACGGCTGCCCGCACACCTCACAAAATTCTCTGTTGCGCTGCGCATTTTGAGTTACTCCCTCAACGGCACATCGTGAGCGAGCAGGACGCTTGCGGCCGCACGCTCCGATTACCTCCACCAATGTTTCAAGCGTCCCGATCACCTCTCTCGATTGCTCTCGAGTATGACGCGTCGCGCTCATGTACTGACGGATCAGAACTCGCTGAGCCTGCATAGCTCCCTTGTAGTGAATTGAATGTATCAGATCACTCAGGGCGGTAGTTCCCGGTGCACCCAACATGTATCGCTGAAACACCGCATCGACACACAGCAGCGCGATAGCCGGGTCGATCAGTTGCTCAATCAGCCTGCGTATCGGAAAACGTCTCGCGCTGCTTGAGTACGGCCGCCAGTTTGCGACGAGCTCTCGCACCGCCGCTTCCATGATCGGTGAACAGTTTGGCCAGACTGGGATTTCTGTTTCGCTTGCGCTCATGTCAACCATAATGACCAATTAAAAGAATGTTATCAACCAGTGCCCTCCCTACGATACGGATAAATCCGATCACAAATGGAGATGAGCGATGGGTATCGAAGAAAACCTTTTGGAGCGATTTGGACCACTATTGAGCTTGCCTCAGTTGGCGACGATCTTGGATCGCTCACCAGATGGCCTAAGAATCAGCCTGAGAACGCAAAACCCTTGGACCCTCCCTATCAACAGAGCCCGTCTGAAGATAGGCCGCAGAGTCTACTTCCGGACCTCTCAAATTGCTGAGGTCCTTAGCGCAGACTCATTCGAAGATGAGGGGCGTATTTGATGACCATCGATCTAACCGCAGCTTTTGAAAGTGACCCGCCGGTGCTTGATTTCATATGGCCCGGCTTCCTCGCTGGCACAGTAGGAGCTTTGGTTGCCCCAGGAGCCACCGGGAAGAGCTATTGGGCACTCGAAGCGGCCATGTCGATCGCATGCAGCGTTGCCGGTGGTGATCTAGTAGGGCTTGGTCCTACATGCGCTGGCCGCGTGGTGTATTTCGCTGGAGAAGACCCAGAAGTCGCACTGGTCCGCCGAATCCATGCGATCGGCCAGCACCTGAATCAGCGGGCACGTGAAGCCATCGCGGAGAACCTGATCGTCCAGCCCATCATGGGCATACGGATGAACGTGATGGATGGCCAGCATCTTGCCCGCGTTATCGAATTCTGCGCCGGTGCACGCTTGATCGTGCTGGATACTCTAAGCCGGATTCACGATAGGGACGAAAACAGCAACGGCGATATGGCACGACTTGTCGCCACGCTGGAGTGCGTCGCGACGAGCACTGGGGCATCCGTCCTGTACTTGCATCACGTCAGCAAAGGGAGTGCCCGTGAGGGGCAGACTGACCAGCAGCAGGCGGCGCGGGGCGCCTCCGCCCTGATCGACAACGCCCGTTGGTGCGGCTTCGTCGCAAAAATGACAGAGGAACAGGCCAAGACCCTCAGCGACCGCGCCTATGATCGACAGCCGATCGGCAATGACCGAAGGAGCTTGTTTGTCCGCTTCGGTGTTAGCAAACAGAACTACGACGCCACCCCAGTCGATCAATGGTACAAGCGCCATGACGGCGGCGTCCTTGTACCAGTGGAACTGCTGGAGACGAAGAGGGGAGGAACTCTGCACATCGTCAATGGAGGCGACGATGAGCGGTGGTAATGCAGTGACCCCCACCAGTACAAGCGCGCAGGCGCGCGTGATGCTCTATCAACCTAGCCAGCGCCCTCGATTACGGGAGAGTGACTGGGCCGATACGTCATTCGGTCGCTGCCGTGTGACAGGCAGACTAGGCCAGAGACACGCCGATATAGTCGAAGCGATATTGTATTGCGCTGAACGGCGGCGCGATGCTTCTGATGGCGGGGTGGAGCTTCTAGTAGACCCCGCTCGGGTGAGAAAAACACTGTCCGACAGCCGCTACAGCTTTACACAGATCGAAAAGCTGTTGGCCGAACTGCGAGCTGCGACGATCACAATCGAAACGCCACAATTCGATTTTCCAATAATCGGCGGATTGATCGATCACGTTATCCCTTCGCCGATGACGCGGCTTGATCCGCTTACAAGGGGAGAGCGAAATCTGTGGCGGGTGCGGCTTGGCGTAGCATTGGTAATGCTACTTGAGCATGATTTGAGTTTGTACTACGACCCGGCCCCCATTGCCCGTCTCCAGCATGGCATTAGCCAAGCGGTTGCGCGGCACGTTTTGAGCCACAAGTTTGAGCCGTCAGGTGGCTGGTATCTTGACACCGTCATCGTGGCTGTGGCCGGTGCGATGCAGAGTAAGGCGATGCGCGATGCGCGGTACAGGTTGAGGGAAGACGCCGCCGAGTTGAAAGCGTTAGGCCTGATTCTGGACGGCGTGAGGGTTAAGAAAAAAGGTACTGGTGAAGCTTGAAGCGTCGCATACCCGCCCGATAGCGTTGCACATCCGCCCGATAGCGTTGCACACCCGCCCGAAACGTCGCACACCCGCTCGGACTTGGCAGGATATTCAGGATATTCAGTTCTGCGCGGCGCAGCCCGCGCTTAGGCGCGGTCCGGCCTTGCCAGTAGGCCTACGGCCCTTGGGCACCAAAAGAAGAAGCTGTCCCGTCGTACACCCACCGCTTCGAGCCTGGCATGTAGCCCCCTCTGCAAAATCTAAATAGACATTAAAACGACGAGAGGTGGCCGTAGGCCGTTCCATTGCGCTCATCAAGGGGTCTGGTGATGTCAGGGTCGAGTGTCGCTCAAGACGCAGCTCAGAGCCTGTAAGGTGGGCGTATCAGACTGTTCAAAGTCCGTGCGTATTACTAATGACAAAGCCCTGAGCTTTGGATGGCCTTTATCCGTGTAGATGGTGGAGGTGGTCCTGCGATCCTCCTAAAGCTCGCTACGAGACAGGAGAGGCTGGATTGGAATGAACCCCACACATAGGCGGGGTTGTCTAGGAGGCTGGTCGGCAATTAGCGATTGTTGGGCTTCTCTCGTTTCTGTGCTTCCTGCACGGCCTGAATGGCAATCAACACTTGATGGTTCAGAGCGACGCTACTCTTACTTCCCAGGAGAGGTAGACGATTCAGGATCTGCGTGCCCGCAAACATGCGATAAGAGGCAGACAAGGCAAGCGGTCTGATTCGAAGCTGTATGGCCGTGAATTGGCGATTCAGCTTATCCAGCTGCGGCCCATAACCTTTGCTACGCAGATATCGGCCGAGCGCCCACAGACCGACGGCCGAGGTCGAAGTGAGAACTACGAATCCAGCGAATATCAGAATTTCATTCATGGTTATTTCTCCGGTTGGTCGTTGCTCGTGGCCATGCTCGGAACGTCGAGGCGCCCCAGATTCGAGCTGGTGTCCTCATCTGGTCGGATGACGTTGGATTCCCCGCCTATCGTTTCCCCAGGCGGTTCTGCGCTTGTGGTCGATCTGGCTTCGCCGAGAGCTGATGTTGGAACACCAGCACCAAGAGACACTGAGTGCGCATTCTCCATGCCGGGCACTGACAGCGAGGCGATCACGCCGAGTGCTTTTGCCCCACCATTGGCCGCTTGGGACAGTGCGTTGCCGGAACTAACAGTCCCACCCTTTGGTGCCGCTTTTTGATCATTGTCATCGCCACTCTGCGCGGCCTTCCTCGCCTGCTTAGCGGCCTGTTGGACGCCGTTGCTGGGCGTAGCCGATGGGGTAGCTGCACCACCGCCAGTCCTCGCACCTGCGGAGCTTGCCCCCTTGGTCGCTGCGCCGCCGCCAGTGTTGGCCCCCACGCCGGAGGACGTTGCACCACCTACAGACGAAGCGGCACCACCGGCAAAGCTGGAGTTGATAGCCCCTGCCAGACCGCCACTGCTGATGCCACCGGCACCCGCTGCACCGGCAGCACCACTGCTGCCAGCAGCACCGAGAGCACCGGCAGCGGCAGGAGCGGCCGCCCCGGCGGTGGCGATGGTCGCGATTGCCGCCGCTGCACCGGCAGCACCAGCCGCCGCCATACCACCGATGGCTGAGCCACCCCCCATCGAGGTGCCACTTATCATGCCGCCGATCAGGTCAGGAATGGTCTTTGTCAGATAGCAGCACACCAAGGCCAGACCAACCATCGTCATCAACGATGCTTCGTCATTGGTGTAGGCGGTCAACCACTGCTTGGCCGACTGAACGATTAGGCCGACAATCAGCGTTAAGACGAACAGCTTGGCTCCGATTGCGACGGTGAAACGCATTGGAGCGATTGCAAAATCACGCGTCCATTGTGAGCCGCCAAAGCCAAAGAACAGCACCGAAGCATTGATGATTACGTAAGACTCTACGAGCGTTACGAACATGAATGCAGCGATGAAGGCGAAACACGCCAATACAAGGATTGCGCAAACTGCGATCAGGATTCCTTTGGCCGGCGAAAACACAGATATGCCCTTCACCATGGTGCGGCCAAAATCCAGCGCAACCGCCAGCATATCGCCGGGTTCTAACGGGCGCTCGAGGCCGCTCGCAGATGCCGCCGCATCGCGGAAGCTATCGACAATGGCAGATGACCATTCCACCGAGTACTTCATAACGGCAAGGAAGAAACCGACCACCAGGACGAACCGCAGTAGCTCGCTGACAATCTCGCCGAGGTCGGCTTGCTTCATGACTAGAGGCATGAACGTCCAGATGAACTGAATCGAGGCCAACAGCCAGAATAATCTGATCGCGTAGTCATACAGTTTTCCTGACCACTGGTGCGACTGCTGCAAAACGAGGTCGAGTAGGCCTTGGACCGAAGTGTCGGCATGGGAAAGGTCGGTCGCGGCCATTGCATCTCCGCTCACGAATACACCCGCCAAGACGAGGAAGAACAGTAGGCGACGATCCATAACTAGTACCCCTTAACTCCGCCGCGAGTGTTCGGTCGCGCTTCAAACGAGGCATCAGCGTCGCGGTGTTGCTGTTTCTGCTCCGCCACCGATGTGCACTCGCTGTTGCGTTGAACCGCCGCAGTGATCATAGAACCGGTTAGTGCAGAGCCGGAGCAGATCAACGCGATGAGCCATTTCGAAACAGTCATTCTCAGTACCCCTTCACGCCGCCGCGTGTATTTTTGCGCGCTTCAAACTGCTGTTCGGTAGCTTCGCTGGCTGCTGTACGGTCCCCCTGCTGAGCCAGATAGTTGCCCTGCATGTTGATTTGCGTAGCCACCAAATCGCGCAGCTTTTGCAACTGCTGTACGTTCTGTGAGGCTATTTCGTTGCCCGCCTGAAGTGCTTGCATCCGGCCCACAGCTGACTGTGAACGGATCATCATGCGGTCAAGCTGCTCGCCCTCAGACTCAAAGGTGCTGGTATTGAGGTTCGCCGCTTCTAGCGCAGCTTTCACGTTATCGCGGCCTTGCTCAGACCAAGTCTGATAGCGATCTTGTGCCAGTGACTCAGCCGAGTTGGCAACTTGATTCAGGTACGAATTGAAGCCGGGGAAAGCCGTGTTGAACTGCGAATCCATATTCTGGATTTGGCGGCCCAACGCCTGCGAGCGATCGTAGATTTTCATTACGTTTTTAAGATCGGCCGCGATGCTGCCGAACACCGAATCGGGCAAGCCCCTACCTTGAGTTACCATAATTTGATACTGCTGAATCTGCGTTTGTAACTGCTCGGCCGTATTCAGCGCCGTGTTGACCTGCTCCGCATATTCAAACATTTGCTGATAAAATGTAGAACAATTTGCGCAGTAGATAGCGAAAGCATTCTGCTGCGTAAAGATAAAAACAGAAACCGCAGCTATTAATCTAAATACTTTCTTCATTCTTGTCTCCAATGTGAGCCCGTCATGACAAATGACCTTGATTTCTTGCAGTAGCGAGATACGTATCGTGTGAACTGAACATATCCAAAACTAAATCTATCAACATATTGGGCGTAAAGATTTTTAAGCGTGTAACCAAGCAGTATTTTCGCCTCCAACTCTTCCTTGATCGAGAAGAATTCGGCGCGCCCACCTCTTCTCTTGATACGCTTTAGACTATCACTTCGCATCGGCTCCCCCTGCTAATGCAATTGGTTTTAGCACGAATGAAAATCTAAGAAAACACTGAATAGCTGAGCAGCGAAAGCTAATGAAATCGGACGCAACCATATGCAACTCAAGGCAACTCAAGGCAACTCAAGGCAACTCAAGGCAACTCAAGGCAACTTTAAGCAATTTAGTGAAATTTAATTCAGATGGTAGATTTTGGGGTTTAAATTTCCTTTAATCGCTTACAACAAGCCGGCAAGATGTGTGTTGTAGGCCTACGCTGCTTCGCAGCTACGACCTCCAACACCGCCCCTTACTCACCTGCGGTTCGACGGATCTTGCTCTGCGAGGCTTACCGTCGCTGCCGCGACTATTGAAAGCTGGAGAAGACAATATGTTAAAAGATCAAAAGCCTACCCCTCGACGGGAGTTGCCGCCCATCAAGGTGTGGGTGTCGGAAGACGAGCGCTCAGAGATCGAGGATAAGGCCCGTCAGGCCAACCTATCGCTGTCCGGGTACCTTACGGCTGTTGGCCGCAACACTCCCATACGATCCGTCGTTGACCTGCGCGCGGTTGCCGATCTGTGCAAAGTAAATGGCGATCTGGGAAGGGTCGCGGGACTATTAAAACTCTGGCTCGCAGAAAAGCGCGGCGAAGGAGCAAGACCGATGGACGTGGAAGCAACGATGAATGACTTCCGAAAGCTGCAGGCTGAGATTCTTGCCATCATGTCACGAATAGTTAGGAAAGCCTAAGCAAGGACCCTGAGGTAACGCAGGCGACAGCCCGAACTAGTTGATGCGGGATATGCACGCGGCCGGTTGGAACCCAACTCTAAAATTGCGACCGAAGCTTAATATCCTGTACTAGAAATAAAAAATGGACTATAGAGAACTGCAATTGAAAGACCTTGCACACCAACGATACTTTATTGAACTACTACAAAAGAATCGACCCTACGCAATGAAATTGTTAGAGGAAATATCTAACGATATTATTTGTGACGAAAAAGAACTAATGCTCGAATATATACGCAACGCCTTTCCAGAGGACAATGGTATCCAGGAACCAAACGACGATAACGGTCCGATGTAGGGCTTTATTACCATCGCCTGATTTTGACATTTACGTCAAAAAAAAGTATCCTGTCCATCATCAAATTGGTGAGGAAACGCCCTTGCGGACGGTCCAAGAGCTAGGCCGAGCGGTCGCTGAACGTAGACACCGGCTAGGGCTAAAACAAGGTCTTGTGGCAATTGAGGCCGGAATATCTCAGGAGTGCCTTTCCCGCTTCGAGCGCGGACGATCGGAGGAGCTTGGGTCCAGAAAGCTGCTTGCCATTCTTAAAATTCTTGGGCTGGAGCTATCTCTGCAGGCCATTTCTTCTGACACGCTCGGCAATACAACAAAGGTTTCTGTTGATGAATGACCTGTTCACTATTCCTGGGAGCGGTTGCGAACCAGCAACGGGTGACCTATTTGCTCCAGTTTCTGCGGGGGTAGGTAAGCAAATCAATGGCTCAGACCATGACTTTTTGCGAAAGCAACACGTGCCGCCCTTTTGTAGCAAAGGCCCTGGGCTTTCTCTTGTAGACCTTTTTTGTGGTGCAGGAGGGATTTCCCTTGGGATCGCTGAGGCAGCTTATGATCTCGGTTTAAGCTTGCATATCCCATTAGCTGTCGACTTTGAACCAACGGCTGTAAAAGTATACAAAGAGAATTTTAAGTTCGCCAACGCGATTCAAGCGAACGTTAGCGACCTGTTTAGTAGCTCTGATCAATTTGATGACCTTACGGATACAGAGCAACAGTTGAGAGCTCAGGTGGGGAAAGTCGATATTCTAGTCGGCGGACCACCATGCCAAGGACACTCAGATTTAAATAATTATTCGAGACGGAATGACCCCAAAAACAGCCTGTATTTCATAATGGCTCGTGCGGCTTACGTGCTCCAACCTTCTCATATTATAATCGAAAATGTCTTGGGGGCGCGCCATGATAAAAATGGCGTTGTTCACAAGACGATTTCCGCTCTTCAGGAGCTTGGCTATCGAGTCGAAATGGCCCCTGTAGACCTAACGGTTATTGGGGTTCCTCAAACTCGCCGCAGACTAATAATAGTTGCTTCTAAATCAGCCACTGAAGGCATTACAAAGGCGGTCGAGCGATTCACTACACCCGTGCGCAACTTGGAATGGGCCATTAAAGACCTCGAAGATAGTCATTCGCCGAATTTGGAAGAAACTCCTTCTAAGCCATCGAAGGACAACATGGCTAGAATTAACTATCTTTTTGACAACGATATAGATGACCTACCAAATCATATGAGACCGCCCTGCCATGCCCATGGCAATCACTCCTACAAAAGCATTTATGGTCGGTTAAAATGGAGTGAGCCATCGCAAACTATCACAAGTGGCTTTTATAGCATGTGCATGGGCCGCTACGTGCATCCGAGTCGCAGGCGTACACTGACTGCCAGAGAAGCAGCTCGACTGCAGTTCTTCCCAGATTATTTTAAATTTAACGCTGCAGGGTCTAGAACTGCAATCGCGAAAATAATCGGTAACGCGGTGCCACCCAAGCTGTCTTATATATTTGCTTATAGTCTGATATGTGACAATCGCATATGAATCTCGAAAAGTTACAAGACTTGAAACCTAAGGTTTGCGGATTATTTTCAGGCATTGGGGGGTTGGAGCTTGGCTTCCATCTAAATGGTTTTCAATCTCAGATGCTATGTGAGATCGACCCGGTAGCTGCGCATGTTTTGAAAGTCCGGTTCCCCAACGTAGAACTTATCGACGACGTTCGAGATGTGTCATCGCTGCGCGGCGCAGATGTATTATGTGCTGGCTTTCCATGCCAAAACCTTAGTTCCTCAGGAAACAAGGTAGGAATCAACGGCAGTCAGTCCTCATTGGTAGATGAAGTTTTCAGAGTACTCAAAACCAATCATCCTAAATGGGTGATTATTGAAAATGTCCGGTTCATGCTTCACCTAAACAAAGGTGAGGCCATGAGACGGATAGTTGAGAGCTTCGAGCAACTTGGTTACAACTGGGCTTATCGAGTTATTGACTCCCAGTCTTTTGGCGTACCTCAACGCCGCCATCGGGTTTATTTTGTTGCATCCCGTGAAGAAGACCCTAGAAACGTCATTCTCTCTGATGACAGCGGTAAGCCGGAATCGCTTAAAGAACTTTCAATCGAAGAACCGATTGGCTTTTACTGGACAGAAGGTGCGTTTGCTGCCGGGCTAAATAAAAATGCCATTCCCCCGCTTAAGGCTGGCTCCACCATCGGTATACCCTCCCCGCCTGCAATCTGTTTCCCAGATGGATTAGTTGGAACGCCAGATATTAGAGATGCTGAACGAGTACAAGGCTTCTACGAGGATTGGACTAAGCCAGCTGAGGAAATCGCTAAACCATCAATTAGATGGCGTTTGCTTGGAAACTCTGTAACCGTTAACGTTTCGGAATGGATTGCAAAGAAAACCTTGAGGCCGGTGGAATACGACGCTTCAAAAGATCGGCCTTTAGGACAAAAATGGCCTATGGCTGCATGGTCCATCAATAAGCAAAGGTATGAGTCCAGTAGCTCAGACTGGCCTTTTGATTCTAAAATCGCTCGAATATCAGAATTTCTGCTACACCCCGTTAAGCCTCTCTCAATACGTGCAACGACGGGATTTCTTTCTAGAGCATATAAAGGCAATCTTAAGTACCCGGCAGGCTTTCTGGAAATACTAAGCAATCATTCAGGATTTAGGTAAAATGGATTTGAGCTCGATTTCGCTAAATGATTTTTTTGAGGCCATTCAATACCTTCGAGAGGCTGACTCTCAAAACAACAACAAAGGTAGACTGATTAAAGAGTGGTATGCACAAAATTTTGGCGCTACCGCGCGCGCGAGTATAGTTAACGAACTGCGCCAAGCTGGCAACAGAGTAAAAGAGCAACTAAGCCCTCAAGATGCACAACATGTCCTCTATGTTGTGACCGACCCTAATGCATTAGACAAGCTGATCAACGACTGTCAGAAGTTTTTGTATAATGGTTTAGAGACCGTACTCTTTATGGAGGCAGCAAAAGGCGCTTCAGGTAGCGCCACCCCAGTCTTCCTGCTCTCTAACGCAGCCTCTAATAGTTCGGTGGAAGGGTTTTATTTAGCAAACTTCAAAGACTTGAAGGTGCACAAATTCAGCCCTGACCGTAAAGTCATTTCCACAGGCGCTAGCCAAGCAAACTTGCCTCCGGTCAAACTTCAATCCCTTATAGCAGAAGACAATGAAATTTACTTAAAGGTCTTACAGCTTCTGGATGACGGCTATGGAGGCGTTATCTTCACGGGAGACCCAGGAACAAGTAAAAGCTGGTTTGCTAGACAGATAGCTCTCAGATTGGCTGACGGCGATCAGGAGCTTGTAAAATTTATTCAGTTTCATCCGGGCTACCAGTATGAGGATTTTGTAGAGTCCTACATCCCTAACGAAAGCGGTGGATTTGATCTGGTTGATAAGATTTTTCTACGCGCATGTGAGGCAGCACGAAACAATCCTGATTCAACATCAGTGCTTGTCATCGACGAGCTCAGCCGAACTGATGTCGTCCGGGTATTTGGTGAAGCTCTAACCTACCTAGAACAGTCCAATCGAAAACTGAATTTCACTTTATCTTCTGGTAGATCCTATTCTGTCCCTGACAACTTGGTGGTCCTGTGTACGATGAATCCATGGGATAGAGGAGTCGAAGAACTGGATATGGCCCTGGAACGCCGATTTGCAAAAATTCATTTTGAACCGAAAATTGAGTTACTGAGAGACGCCCTTTCTGGGAGTAGCTTGAGCGATGAGCGAAAAGGAAAACTCGAACAATTTTTCTTCATGACCTCCCGACACTCAAACCGGTTATGCAGTCTCGGCCACGCCTATTTTTTGAAAGTTAAAGATGATGATAGTCTCAAGCGCCTATGGGATCACCAGCTGTCGTTTCATTTTGAAAGAGTACTGAAGAATGATCCCGAGCAGCTGGCTCTAATCCAGTCCGCATGGAATCGTATTTTTCATGAAGAGTGAGAATACAAAGACTCTAACCATTGCGGAATTCAAGGACATGGACGTTCCTGAATCCTTACTACTTCCGAGTGGAGAACTCCTTGCCTACCCCGAGATTCTAGAAAGAAACTTCTTTTCTATTCGATACAAGAAAGGAAAGCCAATATTCCAGGCCGGAGGTTGGGTCGGCGTCATTCCAGTAAATGACAAGTTAAGTCTTAATATAATCCCCAAGGTGCCTATTAGCAACTTGGAGCGGCTCGTTTTCCTATCCAATCACAAACCCGAAATCCTTAAGAACTTCAAGCGCCGCTATTCCCCCCACGATTATTCGTCAAAAAACCTGAATGAATTCTTGATCGATTGCTTACTAAAGCACATTGAAGAGATTATAAATACCGGACTGTACAAAAAGTATGCAAGAGTAGAAGAGCAAACCTTATTTCCCTCCGGAAAGATAAATTTCAACAAAACGATTAGAGCTCGGGCCAAACTTAATGGTATGCATGTCGTAGCTTCCCACTACGAGAGGATGATTGACAACCCCCCCAATCGTTTCCTAAAAAAGGTTTGTTTGGGTCTCTCAAAAAATCCGGAAATGGTAAAGGACAAGCATCGCCGAGTTGCAATACAGTACGCCCTTAACTCTTTTGCAGAGGTCTCAGATCACTACGAGCTGCACAATGCGCAGCACGATCCGAGCCTTAATATTGAGTGCCTCAAAGAGAACTATCGCGACGCGGTAGGCTTGGCAATGATCTTCATTTCCGGCAAAGGATTAAGCTTCGGACTTAGTGGTTCTACAAGCGCCAACTCTCTGATTTTGAATCTTGCAGAAGCCTTTGAGTGGTATGCTCTTGAGGTCTTGCGATCCGCTTACCGATACCGGAATGACATTCAAGTCTTGGACGGAAATAAAGGCGGCGCATATGGAGGGAAAAAAGCGTTGCTAGTTCCACCTCCGCAAGTAAAAAACCCTATCATGGCCACCCCAGATATTGTTCTAAAATCTGTTCAGACCAGTGGTGACTCTACCATTGTTATCGACGTAAAGTATAAATCCATAGAAAAGCTTCCCGACCGAGATGACCTTAATCAAATTATTTCTTATGCCGCCTCTTACAGCGCCAGTCATGGAATATTGATATTTCCTGCAAATGATAAAAATCCATCCGGCATAAATCTAATAGGCGAATTACCCGGCGTCAGATTTTACGCCCTGTTTATTGACCTGAATAACTCGCGCATCGAGGAAGAAGAGGCCTTGATGGCATCTAGATTGTCAGATCTTTTTTAAGGGCCTCGAGGGTTATTTATGGAGTCGAACGAAGAAATATCATATCGGATGCGTGCTGTACCCCGAGCAAGGAAAAATCTCAGCATACTGAGAGAGCTACTGATGACTGGCGATCTATAGCCCCCTAGACTGGGCGAATTAGGTTTTGTACGAAAAGTCGTTGTGGCTAAAATTGCCGCCATGACCGGTTGGAGGCCCGTATGGCAAGGCGTTACGAACTTTCTGATGCGTCATGGGAGCTGATCAAGGATTTGGTTTCTCCAGAACAGAAAATGGGCCGTCCTCGCAACGATGATCGTCAGGTTCTCCACGGAATTCTGTGGATCCTGTGCTCGGGCGCTCCCTGGCGCGACCTGCCTGAACGCTTTGGGCCTTGGTCAACGGTGTATCAGCGTTTTCGTGACTGGCGCGACGACGGCACATTCGAGCGAGTACTGGAGCGTCTGCATATTCGGCTGAACCGGGAAGGACTGATCGACTTGGACACCTGGATGATCGACTCCACCGCAGTACGAGCAACCCGAGCCTCTTCAGGCGCCGGGAAAAATCTATGGTCACCCCATTTTTTGCAATACTGATCATCGGATGAAATGGATGGCTTGCCTAAATCTATCCGGCGTCTGTTTGGGATTGCATCCCGCGCCACGATGAGT
>NZ_JBLUPW010000027.1:0-62679 GCF_048068175.1 Pseudomonas sp. NY15356
GAGCGAGATGCCACAGGCCTGTACTACTACGGCTATCGCTATTACCAGCCTTGGGCGGGGCGCTGGTTGAGCGCGGATCCGGCCGGTACGGTGGACGGGTTGAATCTGTTCTGGATGGTAGGGAATAACCCAACTTCGGCCATCGATAGAGATGGCCGAATGTTAGAAAAGGTCATGCGTTTCTTGAACGAAAGGGGCCCATCACCGCTTGTCCAAGAATTTCAAAACTATGAGCAAGCGGTCAATGATAATCGGCACAAGGGGATTGACGAGGCCACACGCCAACGAGATGAGGAGGTGTTGAAGTGGTTGGCTTCTAAAATTAATGACTTGCCTGCGCTGATGATTTATGCAGAGGGAGGGAATGATGCATACCGGTTGCTCAATGGGCATTTGCGTGGAACATTGTCAGAAGGAGATGAGGAACAGTTTCGTCAAACGTATCCGAATCTTGTTCAGGACCTTAAAAATGATAGTTCAGTACTTGAGGACTATGAGGGTGTCGCCTACAGAATGCTGAAAGTCCCGACGGGTGTATATGGGGGTACGATAAAAGAAAATGACGTTGTGGTCGACCCGGGGTATATGTCGGCATCCAAATTGCTTCGCAATACGATTGGGTGGCAGGATTGGTCCGCGAGGCTGGGGGGCGAGGGGGGTGATCAGGTAGCACTGCTGCTGGATGAAACCGTGCCTAAAAAGTTGGCACCCACCTCTATCTTGGCCGATCACATCTTAGTTACCCCTTATACACAACTGAAAGTAAAGGAGATCAGCAAGGCCAGCAGCGGCATGATTGTGGTGAGGTTAAAGGGTGCAAGTCATCCCGATCGCCATGACTTGAAAGATATCTATTCTGGTGACGTCAGGTTCGAGCGAGAGCCAACGTGGCTGGCTGATAAGTTGAGGGTGTGCCTTTGAAACGTGAGGGTTCTTAAACCGAGCGAAAAGCTGCAATAAGCCGGGAAAGACAAGCCTCTAGAAAAGCTCGACGGTCGTGCGCTCACAGCCAATGATCTTCTTAACAATAATGCCGACTCTTGGGTCGCGGTGACTTTTGCGCTCAGTCGATTTGAAGGGTTCGTGTCGGCAGGTATGGTCAGGAAGGCGTGAGCCTCAACCCTGAACAAGTGCGTTCACCACCCGTCCGACACTGGCCTTCAAACCACCAATGGCATCTTCCGGCTCGCTGTCGATCACCACTAGCCGGGCGCCACCGGCCGCGACCGCCGCGGCCACCGTCGGCTCCGGCTGGCGATGATGCAGCACCAGCGCGACGTCCTGGGCCTTGAGGTTGTCGGTCAGCGCTTGCAGTGTGGCTGCGTCCCATTGGTCCCCGGCGGGCAGCGGCTGTTCCACCACGTCCAGATTGAGCCCACTGGCGAGGTACCCCAGCCGTTCGGAGAGGCAGACCACGCTGAGGTTGTCGACCTCGGCCAGGCGTGCCTGCGATTCGGCGGCCAGGGCCAGCAGTTGGCGCTTGAGGCCGGCGAGGTTGGCCTGGATCTTGTCCTTGTCGCCGGGCGACAGGCGCTCCAGGTCATTGGCCAGCACATCAGCCATGCGCCCCAGGTTGGTCGGGTTGAGCCAGGGGTAGCTGGCAAAGGCGTCGTCACCCTTGACCGCGATGCCCGGCAGGGCACCGTCCACCGGGCGTGCGGCATCGATCTCGACGATACGGATATTGCTACGCCGGGCCATGGGGTAGAGCGGGTCGTCGCGCCAGATCGAGCGCAGGCCGATCACCGCGTCGGCCTGCTGCGCGGCCTTGTGCAGGCTGGCCCCGCCGCGCCCGCCGAAGTACGACGGCTGACGCGTGGCCGGCAGGTTGGCCGGGGCGGCGCGCTTGAGCTGCACCGAGGTACCCTCGAGCAAGGCGCCAGCCAGGCTGTGAGTCACCGGCAAGGTGGTCAGCACTTCGCTGCCGGCGGCGTGGGCGAAGTTGGGCAGGCCAGCGAGGGCGAGGGCCAGGGTCAGGTGCTTGAGGTTCAAGGTCATGCCGGGTTTCCTTGCAGGCGGGGAACGAGGGTGCGGGCCAGGGCCGCGAGGGCGAAGCAGGCGCCCGCGACCAGGATGATCGCCGCGCCCGAAGGCACGGGCAGGTCGAAGACGATGGGTAGCAGGATGCCCAGCACGGCGCTGAGGGTGGCGATGGCCAGCGACATGAAGAAAAAGCCCTTGAGCGACTGGCTGACCAGGCGTGCCGCCGCCGCCGGGATGACCAGCAGGGCGCCCACCAGGATTGCCCCGATCACCTTCACCGAGGCCACGGTGACCAAGGTCACCAGCACCACGAACAGGTAGTCCAGGGTCTTCACCGCCACCCCGCGCACCGCCGCCAGCTGCGGGTTGAAGCTGGCCAGCATGATGCGGTTGTACAGCGGCAAGGCCAGCGCCAGGACCAGCATCGCGACGATGCCCAGCACCACCAGGTCCTGGGCGCTGACTGTCAGTACCGAGCCGAACAGCACGTTCTCCAGGATATGCACGTTGATCTTGCCGGCCAACATCAGCAGCAGGCTCGCGCCCAGGGCCAGGGACACCGAGAGGAACACGCCGATCAAGGTGTCCGGCGACAACCCGGTGCGGTTGCGCAGGAAATTGAGCAGCAGGCCGAACAGCAGGCAATAACCGAACAGGCTGCCATAGGGCCCGGTATAGGGCTCGCCGAGCAGGATGCCGATGGCCACGCCGGTCAGCGCGGCATGGCCGACCGCCTCGGAGAAGAAGGCAAAGCGCTTGACCACCACCAGGGTCCCCAGGCCGCCCAGCACGGGGCCGATCATCAGGCCTGCGAGCAGGGCGTTGATCACGAAGCCGTAGGCCAGCGCCTCTGGCAGATAGCCCGCCGTGGCCCAGCCCTGGATCAGTTGACGGAAGGTTTCATCGCTCATCAGGCCAGGCACTCGCTGCGAGGGTGGACGGAAAACAGGCCCAGCAGGCGCTGCGGGGTCAAGGCCTGGGCAGGCGGGGCGTCGAACAGTACCTGGCGGCTCAGGCCGGTGACCCGGTCGGCCAGGCGCAGCACTGCCTCCAGGTCGTGCTCGATCCACAGCACCGTGGTACCGGCCTGGCGCCAGGCCTGCAGCAGCTGCTCGAACACCTGGATACCTGCTTCGTCGAGGGCCGCCATGGGCTCGTCGAGCACCAACAGTTGTGGGTCGGGAATCAGGCCCTGGGCCAGTAGCACACGCTGGCGTTCGCCACCGGACAGCGCGCCCATGCGCCGTTTGCGTTTGTCGAGCATGCCGACCCGTGCCAGGGCCGCGTCGATGGCGGGCCGGGCGTGGCGAGCCAGGCCGAGGAAGGCCGGGCGCTGCTGGCACAGGGCAGCCATGAAGTCGTCCACGGTCATTGGCAGGCCCCGGTCGAACTCCAGGGCCTGGGGCACGTAGCCGATCACCTCGCGTGGCCCTGGCCAGTGCAAGGTGAGCCGGCCCTGGTGGGGCATCTGCCCGAGCAGGGTCTTGACCAGCGAACTCTTGCCGCCGCCGTTGGGGCCGACGATGGCGTGCACGCTGCCGGGGGCCACGCTGAAACAGACCTGTTCGAGGATGCGCGTGCGCCCCAGGGTCAGGTCGATGGCCTCGAAGTCGATGCGCGGCCCGCAGGCGGCATTGAGGTTGGCGGCGGTCACGTGCGGGTCTCCTGGATGGCGCGCACCACGGTGTCGAGGTTGCGCTTCATCTCCACTTCGTACTTGCCCTGGGTGTACTCGCCGTAGGAAATATGAGTCAGCGGGTAGATGCGCACACCCGACTCGCGCTCGATGGTCTGGACGTAGGCGGACGGGAAGTCCATCTCCGAGAAGATCACCTGCACGTCCAGGGCCTTGAGCTGGTCGATGGTCTTCTTCAACTGGGCCGGGCTCGGCTCGATGCCGTGGGCCGGCTCGACCACGGCGGTCACTTCCAGGCCGAAATCGCGCACCAGGTAGTCATAGGCGGCGTGGATGGTGGCCACGCGCAAGGACGCCTGCGGCGCCTGGGTGACCTTGGCCAGCGCCTCGGCCCGTAGCGTGCGCAGGCGCTTGGCGTAGGTCCGTGCGTTGCTGCGGTAGAACGCCGCGTTGTCCGGGTCGAGCGTGCCCAGTTCGCGGGCGATGTTGTTGACCTGGGCGATGGTGGCGCTGATCGACAGGAAGGTGTGCGGGTTGACCACTTTGCCGGCGCCTCGGGCGGCGATGCCGGTGGCTGCCAGTAACGGCACGTTGGCGTTGGCCTCGATGGTGGCGATGTCGGGCTTTTCGCTGGCGGCGATCATGCGGTCGGCGAAGTCGTCATGGCCTATGCCGTTGAGCACGACCACGTCCAGGGTGCCGATGCGCTTGATGTCCTCGGCGCGGGGCTCATAGGCGTGGGGGTTGAAGCCGGCCGGGATCAGCGGCACCACCTCGGCCTTGTCGCCCACGATGTTGCTCACGTAGCTGTAGTAGGGGTGCAGGGTGATGCCGATGCGCAGGGGCTTGCCGTTATCGGCCAGGGCCAGGACGGGCAGGGCGCAGGCCAGGAGCAGAGCGAGGGTGGAGCGGAGCATGGGGAGTCCTTGGGTTCAGTGGCGGTGTTGGCGGGTGACCCCGGCGTCGTAATGGCTGACCACCTGCTGCCAGCCTGCGGCGATCAGCGCAGCCTGGCCCAGGTCGTCCGGCAACAGGGTGCTGCGGTCGCGGCGCAGCCAGACATCGGCCGGCTGCGCGCCGCCGGGGGGCAGGATCAGCAGGAAACTGCCGGCGACCTGGGTGTCCTGGCTGCGGCCCAGGTAGGCGCCGTTTGGCAGCCATTGCCATTGATGGCGGCCTCGGCTTGCGCTGCTGGCGTCGTTGGCGAAGGGCGGCAGGCCTTCCTCGGCCAGGATGGCCACTGTCGGGGCCTGGTCATTTTCCTCGCGCAGCAGCTGGATCTCGTCGAAGGCCACCCAGAGGTCGGTATAGATGCCTTGCTCGGCGGCACTGAGGTCGCGGCGGGCATCGACCTGGTGGCGGGCGATGACCGTCTCGTCCTTGCGCTCGCCACGCAGCGCCACCACGGTGGCGGCAATGGCGACGATCAGCAGCGCGACCAGCAGCACATAAAGGGTTTCGTGCCCGGCGCCGGCCGGGCGCACCACCTGGATGCGGCTCATGGCGCGCCTATGTCGGCATGGTCGACTTCCACCACATGGCCGGGGCCTGCGTCGAACAGTACGTAGAACTCGCCGTCGGGGCGTTTGAAGGTCAGGGTCGAGTCCTCGCCGAGCTTGCCGCCGACCAGCACCTGCTCGTCATAGCCGATCACGTCCAGGGTCACTCCAGGCGCGCCGCTGCCATCGGAGAAACCGCCCTTGCAGGTGATCTGCTCGCCGGTTTCGGTACATTCGCACATCGGGTTGTGGGCCAGTGCCGGCGCGGTGGCAAGGGCCAACAGGGGCAGGGCGAGCCTGCGCATCAGGGGGGTCATTGCTTGCCTCCTTGTTTCTTGAGCCAGGCCACGGTGGCTGGCGAAGCCTTGGTCAGCGGGACCGATGCCTGGTGCATGCTGCCGTCCCAGCCTTCGAGGGTGATCCAGAGGTCGGCGTCGGGGCGGGTGCGGGGCGGGACCGGCAGCGACGTACCCATGCGGTACGGTGTGCCGAAGAAAATCGTGCCTGCCGTGCGCAGGCTGCGCGGCTTGCCGATACGCAGGTAGATGGCCTTGACCTCGCCGATGCAGGCCTTGCACAAGGCAGCGTTGAACTGCTTGAAGTGCCCAGCCGGGCCATCGGCACGCGGGGCCTCGTCGCGCATCTCGGCCAGGTCGATGCTGTAGGGGCCCACGGCGATAGCCTCGATCGCATGGGCGCCCAGGCCGCTGTCACCGCGAAACAGCCGCGTTTCGCTGAAGTACCGGGGCATGAAGCCCAGGGGGATCAACACCAACAGGATGTTCAGGTGAAAGCGCCACTTCTGCCAGAACTGCTTCAGGGGGCTGGGCGAACTCATGCCTGGGCCTCCACGACGACGTCGGAGCGGGGCTGGCGTGACTGGCGCTCGCTGCGCTTGAGGGCGGCGGCGGTGGCCTGGGCGGTACGCTTGCTCCAGATCAGCAGGCCGCTGAGCACCATCAGGGTCAGCAGCGAACCGAAGAAGGCCCAGACCAGCTTGATTGCCAGTCCGCCGAAGTCACCGGTGTGCAAGGGGCGCATGGATTCGGTGACGAACTCCAGGGGTGTGCGGTCGGCGAGCCTGAACTGGCTGTCGACGGTGCGGGTGTAGGGGTTGACCTCAGCGGTCTGGAACATCAGCGGGTAGCTACCGCGCCCGCCCATGCGCACATGGCTGTAGGCGGTGCCGGGCAGGGAGATGAAGCTGATCTCCAGCCCCGGAATCGCGGCGGTGGCGATCCGGGCCGCTTCGTCCAGGTCGATGCGCGGCGGCGGGCCGCCGTCGACACCTTGGGGCACCTGCTCGCGGGCGATGACCGGGACGATCGGCTCGGTGGAGAGGGTGACGTGGTTGTCGGCGAGGATCGCCTGGATCAGGAACCAGGTACCGGTGATGGAGATCACCGCGACGAACCCGATCGACCAGACCCCGGCCAGGCGGTGCAGGTCGCCCCAGAAGATGCGCGGGCCATGGCCACGCCGCGGCCATTTGAAAAAGCCCCGCCAGAACTTCTTGTACACCACCAGGCCCGTCACCAGCGAGGCGAGCATCGGTAGGCCGAGCAGCGATACCAGGTACCAGCCCCAGCTGTAGCCGTTGGTGAACGGCACCAGCCACCAGCCATGCAGGGCCCGGGTAAAGGCCTCGAAGTTGAAGTCCGGGCTCTTGCCCTGGATCGCCCCGGTGTAGGGGTTCACGTACAGGGTGGGGGCGGTGCCGTCCGGGTAGGTGACGCTGGCCAGCAGGGCGAAGTGCGAGCCGTCTGGCTGGGCCAGGGTGCGCACGGCCATGTCCGGCTCGGCCTTGTGCAGCGCGTCGAGCACCTGCTGGTAGCTCAGGCGTTCCGCGTCTTCGGCGGGCTTGCTGGCACGCACGTCAGGGTTGGCCAGCCACACCAGCTCCTGGCTCACCACCGCGAGGGTACCGGTGAAACAGACGATCAGCACGAAGAACCAGATCGGCAGTGCCAGCCAGCTGTGAACCAGGAACCACAGCCTGGATTTCGATTGCTTTGCCATGGGTGAGGGTAATCCATCGGACAGGAAGAAGCGCGACCGATCGCAACGAACGCGCGCTGTTTATGGTTAGGACGAATGAGAATCGAAAACCCTACGGTGAAAATGAAAGAAAATGTTTCAGTAGCCACCGTGGCGAACCCGCCTCGATGACGCGAACGCCGCGGCACAGGTGGTATGGCGGGGTCTAATTTTCCGGCTGAGCCATCCGTTTTCCCTGGATACCGGGCGCCTCTGCGCCTCGCTCGATCTAGACGGATGGATGTAAATGAACGCAGATGACGCTCGCAAACTTGCCCGCCGGTTCGTGGCACTGCCCCTGGAAAAACGCCATGTGTTTCTCGCTGCGCTGGAACGCGAAGGGGTCGACTTCTCGGTGTTGCCGATTCCGGCCGGGGTGCGTGCGGCGCAGGATTGCCCGTTGTCCTATGCCCAGCAGCGCATGTGGCTGCTCTGGCAGCTCGAGCCGCAGGGCAATGCCTACAACCTGCCCAGTGCGGTCAGCCTGAGCGGGCCGCTGGACCAGAACGCCCTGGAACAGGCCTTTGTCGGCCTGGTGGAGCGGCATGCCACCCTGCGTACGGTGTTCGCCCTCGACGCAGGCGATGCGCCTTGCCTGCGGCCACTGGAGCGACCGCTGGCGATCGTGCGGCATGATTTTGGCACGCTGCCCGAGGCGCAACGCCAGGCGGCCGTGGCCGAGCTCGTACGGCAGCAGGCGATGCAGCCGTTCGACCTGGAGCAGGGGCCGCTGCTGCGTATCCACCTGGCCAGGCTGGCCGAGCAGGCGCATGTGCTGGTCCTGGTGATGCACCACATCATCGCCGACGGCTGGTCGATGAACGTGCTGATCGACGAGTTCATCCAGCGCTACGATGCCCTGGTACGCGGCCAGGTGCTGGACCTCCCGTCGCTGGCGGTGCAGTACAGCGACTACGCGCTATGGCAACGCAGCTGGCTGGAGGCCGGCGAGCAGGCCCGCCAGCTGGCGTACTGGCGTGGCCAGCTGGGTGACGAGCATCCGCCGCTGGCGCTGCCGACCGATTTCCCGCGCGCCCTGCGCCCTGGGTCGGCGGGCGGTCGTCACGCCTTCGAGATCCCCGAGGCGCTGGCGGCGCGCCTGCGTGACAGTGCCCGTGAGCACAATGTCACGCTGTTCATGCTGCTGCTCGGTTCGTTCGCGGCCTTGCTGCAGCGCTACAGCGGCCAGGACGATATCCGCCTCGGTGTGCCCGTGGCCAATCGCAACCGTAGCGAGGTCGAGGGCCTGATCGGTTGCTTCATCAATACTCAGGTGCTGCGCGTGCAGCCGCAGGCGCAGCAGGGCCTGGCAGCGCTGTTACAGCAGGTGCGCGAAGCTGTCGTGGGGGCTCAGGCGCACCAAGAGCTGCCGTTCGAGCAACTGGTCGATGGCCTTGGCGTGGCCCGTGACAGCAGCCACCACCCGCTGTTCCAGGTGCTGTTCAACCACCAGGCCCAAGTGGCCGACCTGGAGCAGGCGCGGCAGGTCGGCGGCCTGCAGTTGCGTGCCCTGGAGCGCGACCACCACACCACACGTTTCGACCTTGCCCTGGATACCTACGAGCGCGGCGGGCGGCTGTTCGCCGCGTTCACCTACCGCTTGGAGCTGTTCAAGGCCGAAACCATCGAACGCATGGCCGGGCACTGGCTGACCCTGCTCGATGGCTGGTTACGTTCGCCCGCCACCGTGCTGGGCGAGCTGCCAGTGCTGTCGGCCGGGCAGGCTGAGCAGCAGCGGCTGTGGAACGCTACCGCGCAGCCGCGGGAGGCGACCTTGTGCATCCACCACCTGATCGAGCGCCAGGCCCTCGAGCGCTGCGGCCAGGTGGCCGCGGTGCATGGCCGGCAGCAACTCACCTGGGCCGAGCTCGACCGTTCGGCCAATCGCCTGGCCCACCACCTGCTGGCCCTCGGTGCCGGGCCGGATGTGCTGGTGGGCATCGCCGTGGAGCGTTCCCTGGACATGCTGGTGGGCCTGCTGGCCGTGCTCAAGGCCGGCGCAGCGTACGTGCCGCTCGACCCACAGTTCCCAGTCCAGCGGCTGGGCTACATGATCGAGGACAGTGGGGTGAAGGTGCTGCTGACCCAGCGCGCCGTGCTGGCGCAGCTGCCGCAATGCCCGGGCGTGCATACGGTGGTGCTCGATGCACCGCAGCCTGCCTGGGCGGGGCTGCCTGCGAGCGCGCCAGTGGTGCTGGTCGACCCGGCCCACCTGGCCTATGTCATCTATACCTCCGGCTCTACCGGCCAGGCCAAGGGTGTGGCGTTGAGCCACGGCGGCCTGGTCAACTACGTGCAGGGTATCCTCGAAACCCTGCCGCTGGCCGGAGCGCGCAGCATGGCGGTGGTGTCCACGCTTGCCGCCGACCTGGGCCATACCACCTTGTTCGGCGCCCTGTGCAGCGGCGCCACCCTCCATGTGCTGGACCTGGACCTGACCCTCGACGCCGAACGTTTCGCCACCTACATGGCACAGGCGAACATCGATGTACTGAAGATCGTGCCATCGCACATCGAGGCCCTGCTCAGCGACCAGCAGCGCGGCGCCGGCCTGCCACGCCAATGCCTGGTGCTGGGCGGCGAAAGCGCATCGCCCGCACTGCTGGCGCGCATCGTCGAGTGGGCGCCGGCCTGCCAGGTGATCAACCACTACGGCCCGACCGAGACCACGGTCGGCGTGCTGACGGCACCGCTGCTGCAGGGCGGTGCCGAGCCGCCGGCGCTTGGCCGCCCCTTGCCGAACCTACGTGCCCAGGTACTGGACGGGCACTTGCAGGCTTTGCCCTGCGGCGCCCGGGGCGAGCTGCTGCTCGGTGGTGCGGGGCTTGCGCGTGGTTATCACCGCCGCCCCGGGCTGACCGCCGAGCGCTTCGTGCCCGACCCCTTCGGCCCACCAGGCGCGCGCTTGTACCGCACCGGCGACTTGGCCAGCCAGGGCTTGGATGGGCGTTTCACCTTCCACGGGCGCATCGACCACCAGGTGAAGATTCGCGGCTATCGCATCGAGCTGGGTGAGATCGAAGCGCGGTTGCGTGGCCTGGCGCAGGTGCGCGAGGCCCATTGCCGAGTGCTCCAGGCGATGGGCGCGGCGCAGTTGGTAGCCTATGTGGTGCCCAAGGGGGTCATCGGTGACCAGCCCGCACAGGTCGCCGCCTGGAAGCGCGAGCTGGCCAA
The DNA here is from genome assembly GCF_048068175.1 of Pseudomonas sp. NY15356. NCBI lineage: Bacteria > Pseudomonadati > Pseudomonadota > Gammaproteobacteria > Pseudomonadales > Pseudomonadaceae > Pseudomonas > Pseudomonas sp. NY15356. The sequence continues at coordinate 10,330 of NZ_JBLUPW010000027.1, forward strand.
GACGCTGCCGGACTACATGGTGCCTGGCCCGTTCGTGCTGCTCGACACCATGCCGTTGACCCTCAACGGCAAGCTCGACCTGCAGGCCCTTGCCGCATCGCTGCCGGATGCCCCCCAGCCGCGTTACCTGGCCCCCGAGACACCGCTGCAACAGCAACTGGCACAGATCTGGGCGCAGGTGCTGGACGTCGAGCGGGTAGGGCTGGGTGACAACTTCTTCAGCCTGGGCGGCCATTCGTTGCTCGCCACTCAGATCATCTCCCGCGTTCGCCGCCTGGTGCGGGCGGATGTGCCGTTGCGCAGCCTGTTCGACAGTGCCGACCTGCAAGCCTTCGCCCTCGAGGTCGAAGCGGCCCGGGGCACCGCCACGGCCAGCGAGCTGGTGGCCATCGGGCGTGATGCGCCGCTGCCCGCATCCTTCGCCCAACAGCGCCAATGGCTGTTCTGGACCTTGGAGCCCGAGAGCGTCGCCTACCACACACCGCTGGTGGTTAACTTCGACGGTGCTCTCGACCGCCAGGCCCTGGAGCGCACCTTCGCGGCGCTGGTGGCGCGTCACGAGGCCCTGCGTACCCATTTCGCTCGCGATGGCGAGCAGTTGTGCCAGGTGGTCGAGGCGCAAGGGCAGGTGGTGGTGCACTGGGACAGGTTGGCCGGTGCCGACGAGGCCACGCTGCAGGCGCGTATCGAGGCCGAGATCAACACCTTGTTCGACCTCGAGCAGGGGCCGCTGATGCGCGTCCGGGTGTTCGAGCTGGCGGCCGACCGTTTCGTGCTGGTGGTCACGCTGCACCACATCGTCTCCGACGGCGGTTCGATGGGCGTGCTCGGGCGTGAGTTCGCCCAGCTCTACCGCGCGTTCCAACAGGGTGAAATGCCCGTGCTGGCAGCGTTGCCGATCCAGTACGCCGATTATGCGCAGTGGCAGCGCCAATGGCTGCAAGCCGGTGAGATGGCGCGTCAGCTGGCGTACTGGCGCGGGCAGCTGGGCAACGAGCACCCGCTGCTCGAATTGCCGTGCGACCACCCGCGCGGTGTGCGCCGCGACTACCGCGAAGGGCGCCTGGACCTGCGCCTGCCGGACACCCTGGCCCAGGCCGTGCGTCACTACGCGCGCCAGCACAACCTGACGTTGTTCCAGGTATTCGTCGCTGCTTATGGGATGTTGCTGCAACGCTACTGCGGCCAACACGACATCCGCATCGGTTTGCCGGTGAACAACCGCAATGCCCAGGCCCTGGAGGGCGTGGTCGGCTTCTTCGTCAATACCCTGGTGCTGCGCCTGGACATCCTGCCAAGCGCCCCCCTGGAGCAGATCGTGCGCCAGGCCCGGGAGACCGCACTGGCTGCCCAGGCTCATCAGGATCTGCCCTTCGATCGCCTGGTGGAGGCGCTCAACCCACCGCGTTCGCTGCAGCACAACCCGCTGTTCCAGGTGATGTACAACCACCTCAACACGGTGGGCGCCGCCGCCGCGGGCAATCTGCCGGACGTGCAAGCGCAGGAGAGGGTACTGCCAGCAGGCATGGCGCAGTTCGACCTGACCCTGGAAACCCTGGAGACCGACCACGGCATCAACGTGGCCTTCCTGTATGCCGCAGAACTGTTCGAGCCGGCCAGTATCGTCGGCATGGCCGAGGCCTGGCAGACCTTGCTCGGCGCACTGGTGGAGCAGCCGCGACAGTCGCTGGGCGAAGTCCAGTTGCAGGCCCCAGCCCAGTGGCAGCAGCGCCTGGCGCAGGTCGAGGGGCCGACCGAGGCGGCGCCGGGCAACGTGCTGGAGGCCTTTGCCGCCCAGGTACGGCGCGCGCCCCAGGCCCTGGCGCTGATCCATGGCGATGAGCGTATCGATTATGCCGCCCTGGACCTGCGCAGCGACGAGCTCGCGGCACGCCTGCGCGCCACGGGGGTGGGGCCCGAGACGCTGGTGGCCATCGTCGCCGAACGGGGCATTGGCCTGGTGGTCGGCCTGCTGGGCATCTTCAAGGCTGGCGCTGGCTATCTGCCGCTGGATGTGGCGTACCCCGCCGAACGTTTGGCGTACATGCTTGCAGACAGCGGCGCGGCGCTGGTCATCGGCGAGTCGGCACAGTTGGCGCGCCTGCCATTGGCGGCAGGGCAGCGGACGCTGGCGCTGGACACCGTGGACACCATAGTGCCTGCCCGTGTCGCACCGTGCATGGGCCAGAGCCTGGCCTATGTGATCTACACCTCCGGTTCCAGCGGCCGGCCAAAGGGCGTGGCGGTCAGCCAGGCTGCCCTGGCCATGCACTGCCATGGCGCGGCCGCACGCTATGGCGTGGGCCCGCAGGACCGTGTGTTGCAGTTCGCCTCGATCAGCTTCGATGCGGCAGCCGAGCAGATCTTCATGCCGTTGATGCGGGGCGCTGCGGTGGTGCTTGGCGACGCCACCCAATGGGCCTACGCGCAACTGCTGGAGCAGGTGCGGGCCCACGGTATCAGTGTTCTGGACCTGCCGCCGAGCTACCTGGCGCGTATCCTCGAGGCCGCCGAGCCAGGCAGCCCACCGCTCGAGGTGCGTGCCTGCATCCTCGGCGGCGAAGCCTGGAGCCAGGCGCAGTTCAGCGGGCTGCCGCGCCTGCGCGCGGGGCAGCTGTTCAATGCCTACGGCCCGACCGAGGCGGTGATCAGCCCGCTGATTCATGCCTGCCAGGCCATGGCCAGCCCGGCGTTGTACGCACCGATCGGCAGCCCGGTGGGCGAGCGTTCGGCTTGGCTGCTGGACGCCGACCTGGCCTTGACGCCAGGCAACGCGATTGGCGAACTGTGCCTGGGCGGCGCGGGCCTTGCCCGTGGCTACCTGGGGCGCCCGGGGTTGACCGCGCTGCAGTTCGTCCCCGACCCTTTCGGCGCCCCTGGCGCCCGTTTATACCGTACCGGCGACCTGGCGCGTCTGCGCGCCGATGGCACGTTCGCCTACCACGGTCGGCGCGACCAACAGGTCAAGTTGCGTGGCTTGCGCATCGAGTTGGGCGAGATCGAGAGCGCCTTGCGCGACTGCCCGGCGATTGCCGATGCCGCCGTGCTGGTGCAGCCGTTGGGGCTGGGTGGGCAACTGGTGGCCTACCTGGTGGCCCGTGAGGGCGTCGAGTCGGATACCGAGACCCTGCGCGCCGCACTGCGCCAGCGTCTGCCGGAGCATATGGTACCCACGCACTGGTTGTTCCTGGCGCAGTTGCCGCTCAATGCCAACGGCAAGCTGGATCGCTCGGCCTTGCCGATGCCGCAACCCTCGCGTGCGGCGCACCAGGCGCCCGAAAGTGTCGCGCAGGTCACCCTGGCGGCGATCTGGGCCGAGGTCCTCAAATGCGACCGGGTCGGCTTGCAGGACAACTTCTTCGAGCTGGGCGGCGACTCGATCCTCTCCCTGCAGGTGGTCAGCCGCGCGCGCCAGGCCGGCCTGCAGATCAAGGCCAAGGACTTGTTCCAGTACCAGACCCTGCAGGGCGTGGCCGCAGTGGCCCAGGCCTGCGCCGCTACCTCGCAGGCCGAGCAAGGCCCGGTGCAAGGCGCACAGGTGTTGCTGCCGGTCCAGCAGGCCTTCTTCGAGGAGGTGCTGGTCGATCGGCATCACTGGAACCAATCCGTGCTGCTGGCACCGGCCCGGCCCCTGGACCCTCGGCGGGTGGAACAGGCACTGCAAGCCCTGGTGAATCACCACGACGCGCTGCGCCTGGGCTTCACCCAGGGCAAGGAGGGCTGGGTGGCGAGCTATCGCCCGGTGGAGCCGGTGCAGCCACTGCTACAACAAGCGCACGTGACCGACGAGCAGGCGCTCGGCGAGCAGTGTCAACGCCTGCAGGTATGCTTCGACCTAGCCCACGGTCCGTTGCTGCGAGGCCTGTTGCTGGACCTGGGCACAGGCGGGCAGCGGCTGTTCCTGGTGGCGCATCACCTGGTGGTGGATGGGGTGTCCTGGCGCGTGCTGTGCGAAGACCTGCAGACGGCCTACCGGCAGCTCGAGCAGGGCGCCAGCGTGCAATTGCCCGCCAAGACCGGTGCGTACCGCGACTGGGCCCTGCGCCTGGTGCAATGGGCGGACGATGCCTCGCTGCAAGGGCAACTGGCCTACTGGGAGGCCCAGTGCGCGCCTGGCGCGGATTTGCCGATCCCGGCGGGCCTGGCGCTCGAAAGCCGTGCCCGCACGGTTTACAGCCGGCTGGACGGCGCGACCACCGAGCGCCTGCTGCAGCAGGCGCCGCAGGCCTGGCGTACCCAGGTCAACGACCTGCTGCTGACCGCCCTGGCGCGGGTGCTGTGCCGCTGGAGCGGCCAGGCCAGCGTGTTGTTGGAGCTCGAAGGGCATGGCCGTGAGGAGCTGTTCGATGACTTGGAGCTCAGCCGCAGCGTCGGCTGGTTCACCAGCCTGTATCCCCTGCGCCTGACGCCCACCGAGGGCCTGGAGAGTTCCCTCAAAGCCATCAAGGAGCAACTGCGGGCGGTACCGTACAAAGGCCTCGGCCATGGCGTGCTGCGCCACCTGGGTCCGCTGGCGGCACGCCAGCGCCTGGCCGCGCTGCCACGGGCACAGGTGCTGTTCAACTACTTGGGGCAGTTCGACGGCAGCTTCGACGGGCAGCAGGCCCTGCTGCGCCCGGCCGGTGACAGCGGCAGTCGCGACCACAGTGCACGCGCCACCCTCAGCCACCCATTGACGCTCAACGGCCAGGTGTTCGAGGGCTGCCTGAGCCTGGGCTGGACCTTCGCCGAGGACCAGCTGGCCCCGGCGCAGGTGGCCCAGTTGGCCGAGCAGTTCAGCGAAGAGTTGCGCCGTCTGGTCGATGGCTGCTGCGTGCCGGGTGCTGGCGGTCTGACACCGTCCGACGTGCCGCTGGCTGGCCTCGACCAAGCCGGGCTGGAGCGCCTGGGGCTGCCCCTGGCCACGCTGGAAGACCTTTACCCGCTGTCGCCGATGCAGCAGGGCATGCTGTTCCATGCCTTGTACGAACAGGGCCGTGGCGACTACATCAACCAGATGCATGTGCAGGTACAAGGGCTGGACCCGGCACGCTTGCGCGCGGCCTGGGAGCAGGCTGTCCAGGCCCACGAACCGCTGCGCGGCGGCTTCCTCTGGCAGGGCGAGCTGTCCGCGCCGCTGCAGTTCATCTGCAAGCAGGTCGCATTGCCGTTCCAGCTGTTGGACTGGCGCAACCACACGGCGCCGGCGCAGGCCCTCGCGCAGTTGCTCGAAGAGGAACGCGCGCGTGGCTTCGACCTGCGCCAGCCACCCTTGCTGCGCTTGTGTCTGGCGCGTACCGATGACGACAGCTATTGGCTCGTCTGCACCAACCATCACATCCTGATGGACGGTTGGAGCTACGCTCGGCTGTTCGGCGAGGTGCTGGCGCGTTACCACGGCCAGCCACCCGCCACGCCGAGTGGGCGTTACCGTGACTATATCGGCTGGCTGCAACAGGTTGACGGCGAGGCTGGCGAGCGTTACTGGCAGTCGCGCCTGGCCGAGCTCGAGGCGCCGACCCGCCTGGCCCAGAGCCTGGGCGGCAACCTGCCGGTGCAGCCTGGACGTGCCCGCCATACGCTACGGGTCGATGCCGGACGGACCCAGGCTCTCACGGCCTTCGCCCGCCAGCACAAGGTCACCGCCAACGTGCTGGTACAGGCTGCCTGGATGCTGCTGTTGCAGCGTTACACCGGTCAGGCCAGCGTGGCGTTCGGCACTACGGTCGCCGGGCGGCCGGTGCAGGTACCGGGCATCGATGGCCAGGTCGGCCTGTTCATCAATACCTTGCCGGTGATCGGCACGCCGGCCGCCGAGCAGACCGTCGCCAGCTGGTTGCAGCAGGTGCAGGCCGACAGCCTGGAGCGCGGCGAGCACGAAGCCACGCCGTTGTTCGAGATCCAGCGCTGGGCAGGCCTGGCGGCCGAAAGCCTGTTCGACAGCCTGCTGGTGTTCGAGAACTATCCGGTCGGGGAGGTCCTGCGTCAGCGGGATGCCAGCGCGCTGCGCTTCGGTGCCGTACACAGCCACGAGCAGACCCATTATCCGTTGGCCTTGGCGGTGGAGCTGGGCGATGAGCTGTACCTGGGCTTCGACTACGCCCGGGCACACTTCGAGCCGGCCAGCGTGGTGCGCCTGGCCGCGCACTTGGAGCATCTGTTGCTGCAGTTCGTCAGCGCGCCCGGGCAACCCCTGGGGGAACTGGGGCTGGCGCTGCCCGACGAGGTGGCCCTGGATGCCGAGCGCAATGCCGAGGCGGCGCCGGGCGACGGCCTGCTGGTGCAGCAGCGCATCAGCCTCTGGGCTGCGCGCCAGCCAAGTCGGGTGGCAGTGGTGCAGGACGAGCGCGAACTGAGCTTCGCCGAGCTGGAGCAGCGTGCCAACCAGTTGGCCCATGCCCTGGTGGCGCAGGGCGTAGGGCCGGAGGTCCGGGTCGCCGTCGCCCTGCCACGCAACGAGCAGTTGCCCGTGGCCTTGCTCGCCGTGCTCAAGGCCGGTGGTGCGTTCGTGCCACTGGACATTGCCTACCCGGCCGAGCGCCTGGCGTACCTGCTCGCGGACAGCGCGGCACCCTTGTTGTTGGTGGATTCCCGCCAACCCTGGGCGGTGCCGTTGCCGGCCGGTGTGCGATCCCTGGCGGTGGACCAGCTGGAGCTGGACAGCTACCCCAGTGTGTCGCCATCGGTAGCCGTCGAGCCAGGTAACCTGGCCTACATCATCTACACCTCCGGCTCCACCGGTTTGCCCAAGGGCGTGGCGGTCGAGCACGGTCCGCTGGCCATGCATTGCCAGAGCATCGGCGCACGCTACGAAATGAGCGAGTCCGACTGCGAACTGCTGTTCATGTCGTTCGCCTTCGACGGGGCCCACGAGCGCTGGCTCACCAGCCTGACCCACGGCGCCCGCCTGCTGCTGCGCGACGATGCGTTGTGGACACCGGAGCAGACTTTCGCTGCCCTGCATCGCCATGGCGTGACGGTTGCGGCCTTCCCGCCGGTATACCTGCAGCAGTTGGCCGTACAGGCCGAGCGCGCAGGTAACCCGCCGGCCATGCGTGTGTACTGCTTCGGTGGCGACGCGGTGGCCAGCGCCAGTTTCGACCTGGCCCAGCGCGCCTTGCGCCCGCAATACATCATCAATGGCTACGGCCCGACCGAGACGGTGGTCACGCCGCTGATCTGGAAAGCTGCCGCAGGCGATCGCTGCGAGGCCGCCCATGCCCCGATCGGTGACCGCGTCGGCGCCCGCAGCGCGCGGGTGCTCGATGCCAGTCTGCAACTGCTGCCCGCCGGCCTGGCCGGTGAGCTGTTCCTGGGCGGCGAGGGCGTGGCCCGGGGCTACCTGAACCGTCCGGGGCTGACCGCCGAGCGCTTCGTGCCGGACCCTTTCGGCCCGCCGGGGGCGCGCATGTACCGCTCCGGTGACCTGGTGCGGCTGCGAGCCAACGGCCTGGTCGATTGCCTGGGGCGGATCGACCACCAGGTGAAAGTCCGGGGCTTTCGTATCGAGCTGGGCGAGATCGAGGCCTGCCTCAAGGACCAGGCTGGGGTACGTGACGCCGTCGTAGCGGCCCGTGACGGGGCCCATGGCAAGGTCCTGGTCGCCTACGTGGTGCCCGGCAGCGGCCTGTCGGGCGATGAGACCGAGTACCTGCGCCTGCTGCGTGCCGAGCTGGAGCGCCGCTTGCCGGCCTTCATGGTGCCGAGCCAGTGGGTATGCCTGGCGCAGCTACCGCTCACCCCCAACGGCAAGGTCGACCGCAAGGCGTTGCCCGAGCCCCCGGCCCAGGGCGGGCAGGCTGCCTACCAGGCCCCGCAGGACGAGCTGCAGCGGTGCCTGGCCGGGATCTGGCAGGCAGTGCTGAAGGTCGAGCGTGTCGGCCTTCAGGACAATTTCTTCGAGTTGGGCGGGCACTCGCTGCTGGCCACCCAGGTCACCGCCCAGGCCCAACTGGCGCTTGGCCTGGACCTGAGCCTGGAACTGCTGTTCAAGGCTCGCACCCTGGCGGAGTACGCCGAGGCGGTGGCGGGCTGCATGACATCGAATCACGAGGACGACTTGAGCGACATGTTTGATTTCCTGAACGAACTGGAGGCGAACTGAGATGGCTGGCCTGGATAACGCACAGCTGGTGCAGCGCTTCATCAAACTGCCGCCGGAGCAACGCCGGCTGTTCCTGGAAAAGCTCGCGCAAAAGGGCATGAGCCTGGCGAACCTGCCGATACCGGTCAGCCGCCACGAGCACGGTAGCCTGCCGCTGTCCTATGCCCAGCAACGCCAATGGTTCCTCTGGCAACTGGAGCCGAGCAGCAGCGCCTACCATATCCCGGCGGCACTGCGCCTGCGCGGTGCGCTCGACCTCCCGGCGCTGAACGCGGCGCTGGATGCGCTGGTCGCACGCCACGAAAGCCTGCGCACCTGCTTCCAGGACGAGCCGGTGGCGCACCAGCAGGTCCTGGCGAGCCTGGCGCTGCCGATCGAGGTCGAGCAGGCGCCCGCGGGGCTGGAGCAGGCCGAGCACGAGGCGCTGATCGCGGCGTTCGTCGACGCCACCCTGGCGCAGCCGTTCGACCTGCGCCAGGGCCCGTTGGTGCGGGCCCGCCTGCTCAGGCTGGGCGAGCAGGACCAGGTACTGGTGCTGGCGCTGCACCATATCATTGCCGATGGTTGGTCCATGCAGGTGCTGGTGCGCGAGCTGGTTGCCCTCTACCTGGGCCAGGCCGCGACCTTGGCACCCTTGCCGATCCAGTACGGCGACTATGCCGTGTGGCAGCGCTGCTGGATGGAGGCGGGCGAGCGCGAGCGCCAGCTGGCCTACTGGACCGGCCAGTTGGGTGGCCCGCAACCGGTGCTGGAGCTGCCCCATGACCGCCCGCGTCCGGCACTGGCCAGTCAGCAGGGCGCCCGCTGCGAGGTCCGGCTGCCGGACGTCCTGCTGCAGGCCTTGCGCCAGGCCTGTCAGCGCGAAGGCGTGACCCTGTTCATGCTGCTGCTGGCATCGTTCCAGTGGCTGTTGCAGCGCTACAGCGGCCAGCGCGACATCCGTGTCGGCGTGCCGGTGGGCAACCGCAACCGGGTCGAAACCCAGGGCCTGATCGGCTTTTTCGTCAACACCCAGGTACTGCGTGCGCAGGTCGACGAGCGCGATACCCTGGCCAGTCTGCTGGGCCAGGTACGTGACGCCGCAATGCAGGCTCAGGCGCACCAGGACCTGCCCTATGAGCAATTGGTGGAGGCGCTGCAGCCAGAGCGCAACCTGAGCTACAACCCGCTGTTCCAGGTGATGTTCAACCACCAGGTTCAGGGCCGCCAGGCGCAGGCGTCGCAGGTCGGCGGCGGGCTGCAGGTCGAGGCGCTGCCCTGGGCGCGGCATGCCTCGCCGTTCGACTTGAGCCTGGACACCTTCGAGGATGACCAACGGCTGTGGGCCTCGTTCACCTATGCCACCGACCTGTTCGATGGCGCGACCGTCGAGCGCATGGCCGGCCACTGGCAGCACTTGTTGCAGGCCTTCGCCGGTGACCTGAGCAAACCGTTGGAAGCAGCAGGCGTCGTCGCATTGCCCAGTACAGGGGCGCAGCCTCTTGCCGCGGCCCCCTTGCTGCTCGACGCGCTGCGCGAGCGCATCGCCGTCGGCCCCGATGCCGTGGCGCTGCGCCTGGGCGAGCGCAGCCTGAGCTACGCCGAACTGGAGGCCCGCGCCAACCGCCTGGCCTGGCAGTTGCGAGATGCGGGCGTGGGCCACGAGTGCCTGGTGGGCCTGGCCCTGGAGCGCAGCTTGGAGCTGGTGGTGGCGCAACTGGCGGTGCTCAAGGCCGGCGCTGCCTACGTGCCGCTCGACCCGGACTACCCGCGCGAGCGCCTGGCGTACATGGTGCAAGACAGCGGCCTGGGGTTGTTACTGACCACCGAGGGGGTACGCGAGCGCACGGGCGCCTTGCCGGCCCCGCGCAGCCTGTTGCTGGACGAGACGGGCAGTGCGCCGCCTGCACAAGACCCGGGCGCGCCGCCGCTGCAACTGGACGCCGAACACCTGGCCTACGTGATCTACACCTCCGGCTCCACCGGGCGCCCCAAGGGCGTGGCGGTGCGCCATGGCGGCCTGGCCAACCACATGCACTGGATGCGCCAGGCCTACCCCCTGAGCGTCCAGGACCGGGTGCTGCAGAAAACCGCCTTCAGCTTCGATGCCTCAGTGTGGGAGTTCTGGTTGCCGCTGATGTGCGGCGCGCAACTGGTGCTGGCACCGGCCAATCTCAACGACGACTTGGGCCAGCTGTGGCCCTTGGTCGCCGCCCAGGGCATCACCGTGCTGCAGATGGCCCCCTCGCTGCTGCAGGGCCTGCTGCCAGACGCCCGCACCGAGCAGTTGGCCTCGCTGCGCCTGCTGCTGATCGGCGGCGAGGCGCTCAAGGGCAGCCTGGTGCGCCAGCTGCGCGAGCGCTGGCCGGGTCGGGTGGTCAACCTCTATGGCCCGACCGAGTCGACCATCGACAGCGCCTGGCACGAGCCTGGCGAGGTGGGCGATGGCGATGTGGTGGCGATCGGCTCGCCCATTGCCGGCGTCACGACCCAGGTGCTGGCCGACAGCCTGCGCCCATGTCCGCTGGATGCCCCGGGCGAACTGTTCATCGGCGGCGCGTCGCTGGCCCGTGGCTACCATCGCCGCCCAGGGCTGACCGCCGAGCGCTTCGTGCCTGACCCGGCCGGTGCGCCGGGGGCGCGTCTGTATCGCAGCGGCGACCGTGTGCGCCTGCGCGGCGATGGCCAACTGCACTACCTTGGGCGGATCGATCACCAGCTCAAACTGCGCGGCCTGCGCATCGAGCTGGGTGAGATCGAGGCGGCGCTGCTCGACCAGGCTGGGGTGCGCGAGGCGGTGGTGCTGCCTGTGGAGGGCGCAGGCGGTACCCAACTAGTGGCGTACCTGGTGGCTCCGACGATCCAGGACCCGGCTCGGCTGCACGAGGCCCTGGCCGCGCGCTTGCCGGCTTACATGGTGCCGGTGCACTGGGTGCCGCTCGAGTGCCTGCCGCTGACGGTCAATGGCAAGCTCGACCGCGCCGCGCTGCCGCGCCCGGACGCCGAGGCAGCGTCAAATGGCTTCCAGGCACCGCAAGGCGCGCTGGAAATCGCCATCGCCGGTATCTGGCAGGACGTGCTCAAGGTGGCGCAGGTCGGTCGGCAGGATAACTTCTTCGCGCTCGGCGGTGATTCGATCATCTCCCTGCAGGTGGTCAGCCGTGCGCGCCAGGCGGGTATCCACTTCACGCCCAAGGCACTGTTCCAGCACCAGACCGTGCAGGCCCTGGCCCAGGTCGCCCAGCACGGTGTCTCGCAGGCGCTGGCCGAGCAGGGCCTGGTGAGCGGCGAGCTGCCGCTGTTGCCGATCCAGCGCGTGTTCTTCGACATGCCCATGGCCCAGCGTCATCACTGGAACCAGTCAGTGTTGCTCGAGCCGCGCCAGCACTTGGACGGCGAGCGGCTGGAGCAAGCCCTGCAGGCTTTGCTGCGTCAGCATGATGCCCTGCGCCAGCGCTTCGTCCAGGGCGCCGACGGCTGGCAGGCGACCCATGTCGAGCCTGACCCGGCGCAGCGCCTGCTCTGGCAGTGCCAGGCTGCCGACGCAGCGACGCTGCTGGCCGAATGCGAGCGCGCCCAGCGCAGCCTGGACCTGGCCTGTGGGCCATTGCTGCGTGCGGTGCTGTGCGACTATGCCGGTGGCCAGCGGCTGTTGCTGGTGGCCCATCACCTGGTGGTTGACGGCGTTTCCTGGCGCATCCTTTTCGAAGACCTGCAAACGCTTTATCACCAGCCGGCAGCGCGGTTGGCGGCCAAGACCAGCTCGGTGCGCGACTGGGCCCTGCGCCTGCAAACCCATGCCGGCAGCGAGGCGATGCGCGCCAGTGCCGACTACTGGCTGGAACAGGCCCGCCAGCCGCTGCAGGCGCTGCCCTGTGACAACCCCGCAGGCAGCCTGCACAGGCGCCATGCCCGCCATGCGCGCACCCGCCTGCCGGCACCGCTGACCCAGGCGTTGCTGCAACAGGCGCCCAGCGCTTACCGCACCCAGGTCAACGACTTGCTGTTGACCGCCCTGGCCCGGGTGTTCCGTGCCTGGAACGGGCAACCGACATTGTGGGTGCAGCTGGAGGGCCATGGCCGCGAAGCGTTGTTCGCCGACCTCGACCTGACCCGAACTGTAGGCTGGTTCACCAGTGCCTTCCCGGTGTGCCTGCGCCCGGCCGACGGCCTGGGCGAATCGATCAAGGCGATCAAGGAGCAGTTACGGGCCATCCCCGACAAAGGGATTGGCTTTGGCATGCTGCGCGCCCATGCCGACCCACGCCTGCAACCCTTGCGTGAGTTGGCCGCGCCCCAGGTGACCTTCAACTACCTGGGCCAGTTCGACGGCAGCTTCGACGACCCCCAGGCGCTGCTGGTGCCGGCACGCGAGGCGGCCGGCAGCGAGCAGGGCGAGGACGCGCCGCTGGGCAGCCCGCTCAGCATCAATGGCCAGGTGTACCAAGGCGAACTGGTGTTCGAGTGGACCTTCAGCGAGCAGGTGTTCCCGCTGGCAACGGTCGAGGCCCTGGCCGACGACTATGCGCGGGAACTGGCTGTGCTGGTCGAGCACTGCCTGGCGCCACAGGCCGGTGGCGTGACGCCGTCGGACGTGCCGCTGGCGGGCCTCGATCAGGCCAGCCTGGACGCACTGCCAGTGGCGCCGTCACGCCTGGTCGATGCCTACCCGCTGTCGCCCATGCAGCAAGGCATGCTGTTCCATGGCCTGTACAGCGAGGCCCGAGGCGACTACATCAACCAATTGCAGGTGCGTATCGATGGGCTCGACCCGCAGCGTTTCCAGCGTGCCTGGCAGGCCACCTTGGATGCCCATGACAGCCTGCGCAGCCAGTTTCACTGGCCAGCGGACCAGGCTCAGCCGCTGCAACTGGTATTGCGCGATGTGCGCTTGCCGTTCGAGCTGCTCGACCTGCGTGGCGAAACCGATCCGGCCCAGGCGCTGCAACGGTTGGCAGCCCAGACCCGGGACGAGGGTTTCGTGCTGCACGAGGCGCCGTTGCTGCGGGTGCAACTGGCCCGCTGCGCCGAGCAGACCTATCAGATGATCTTCACCAGCCACCATCTGCTGATGGACGGCTGGAGCCATGCCAGGTTGCTCGCCGAGGTGCTGCAGCGCTATGCCGGTGAAGTGCCCGGGGCACCTGCAGGGCGCTACCGTGACTACATCGCCTGGCTGCAGGCACGCGATTCCGACGCCGGCGAGCGTTTCTGGCGTGAGCAGCTCGGTGGCTTCGACGGCCCGACCTTGCTCGGCCAGGCGATTACCCGCGAGGGGGCGCCGAGCGGGGGCGGGCAGTACCGTACCAGCCTCGACGCGCAGGTGACCCAGGCACTGCAGGGCTTCGGCCGGGCTGCCAAGGTCACCCTCAACACCTTGGTCCAGGCAGCCTGGACCTGTCTGTTGCAACGCCATACCGGCCAGGCGCGGGTGGTCTTCGGCGCCACGGTGTCCGGGCGCCCGGCCGAACTGCCGGGTATCGAGCAGCAGATCGGCCTATTCATCAACAGCCTACCGGTGATCGCCGGTGCCATGCCCGATCAGCCGCTGGTGCCTTGGCTGCAGGCGCTGCAGGCGCTCAATCTGCACCTGCGCGACTGGGAGCACACGCCGCTCTACGATATCCAGCGCTGGGCCGGGCACAGCGGCGAGCCGCTGTTCGACAGCCTGTTGGTGTTCGAGAACTACCCGGTGGCCGAGGCCCTGGAGCAGGGGACCCCGGGCGGGCTGCGCTTTGGTGAAGTGCATGGCCATGAACAGACGGGCTTCCCGCTGAGCCTGCTGGTGGACGCCAGCCAGGCACTGACGGTGACCTTCAAGTACGACCCCGCGATCTTCGACGCGATTACGATCGAGGGCCTGGGCACCCAGCTGTTGGCGCTGCTGGCCTCCATGGCCGGACTCGATGCCCAGGCCCGAGTCGGCGACTTGCGTCCCTTCGACGAGCGTCAACGTCAGGCCTGGCTGGCCCTGGGCCAAGGGCCGCGGGCCGAGCATGCACAGCAGCCCAGCGTGGTGCGCCTGATCGAGGCCCAGGCGGTGCGCACGCCGCAGGCCCCGGCGTTGAGCTTTGGCGAGGTCACGCTGAGTTTCGCCGAGCTCGAGTCACGGGCCAACGGGTTGGCCCGGCACCTGGTGGCGCAAGGCGTCGGCCCGGACGTGCTGGTGGGCGTCGCGGCCCAGCGCTCGCTGGAGATGGTGGTGGCCCTGCTGGCCGTGCTCAAGGCCGGCGGTGCCTATGTGCCGCTGGACCCGGAGTACCCGGCCGAGCGCCTGGCCTACCTGTTCGAGGACAGCGGTATCGCCTTGTTGCTGACCCAGTCGTGGCTGCTCGATGACCTGCCGGTGCGCCCGGCCCTGCCTGTGCTGAACCTCGATACCCTGGCCTGGCCCAGCGAGGACCCAGGGCGTCCAGCTGTCGAGGTCGACGGCGAGCACCTGGCCTATGTGCTCTACACCTCGGGCTCCACCGGCAAGCCGAAAGGCGCGGGCAACCGCCATCGGGCGCTGGTCAACCGGTTGCTCTGGATGCAGGACGCCTACGCGCTGGCGCCAGGTGATGTGGTGTTGCAGAAAACGCCGTTCAGCTTCGACGTCTCGGTGTGGGAGTTTTTCTGGCCGCTGCTGGCGGGGGCGCACCTGGTGGTGGCCGGGCCAGGCGATCACCGCGACCCGGCGCGCCTGGTGGCGCTGATCCGCCAGGCACAGGTCACCACCTTGCACTTCGTTCCGTCGATGCTGCAGGTGTTCTTGCAGCACGCAGGGGTGGCCGCCTGCACCTCGTTGCGGCGTATCGTCTGCAGCGGCGAGGCGCTGCCGTTGGACGCCCAGCAACAGGTATTCGCGCGCTTGCCACAGGCACAGCTGTACAACCTGTACGGCCCGACCGAAGCGGCGATCGATGTCACCCACTGGCGTTGTGTCGACGACGGTCGCCATGGCGTGCCGATCGGCCGCGCCATCGACAACCTGCGCACCTACATCCTCGACCGGGACCTGCAGCCGGTCGCGCCGGGCGTTACCGGCGAGCTGTACCTGGCCGGCGAAGGCTTGGCCCGGGGCTACCACCGCCGCCCGGGCCTCACCGCCGAGCGTTTCCCGCTCGATCCGTTCGTGGCGGGGCAGCGCATGTACCGCACCGGCGACTTGGCCCGCTATGCCCAAGACGGCGCCATTGAGTACGCCGGGCGTATCGACCATCAGGTGAAGATCCGGGGCCTGCGCATCGAGTTGGGCGAGATCGAGGCGCGCCTGCTGGAGCACCCTGCTGTGCGTGAGACCGTGGTCACCGCGCCGGACGCAGGCAAGGGCCCGCAACTGGTGGCCTACCTGGTGGCCGAGGGCACGTTTGGCGAGGCGCAGCAGGTGCAGTTGCGCGGGTTCCTGCGCGAAGGGCTGCCCGAGCACATGCTGCCGGCGCACCTGGTGGTGTTGGCGCAGATGCCGCTGAGCCCGAACGGCAAGCTCGATCGACGCCAGTTGCCCGCCCTGGACAGCCTGCAGGCCCAGGCCGCCTACCGTGCGCCGCAAGGCGAACTGCAGGTGCAGGTGGCACAGGTGTGGGGCGAGCTGCTGGCGGTCGACCAGGTCGGCCTGGACGACAGCTTCTTCGCCCTGGGCGGCCATTCGCTGCTGGCGGCTCAGGCGGCCATGCGCCTGCGCGAGCAGTTGCGGGTCGAGGTACCGATACGCCTGCTGTTCGAAACCGCCACCCTGGAGGCGTTCTGCACGGCGCTCGACGGCCTGCGTCAGGAGCAGGCGCCAGTGCAGGACGAGCTGACTAAATCCCTGGAGGCCCTCAAACGTCTATCTGCCGATGATCTTGAGAAACTGCTTTCCTGATTGAGGGGTCGTGCGTGCAAAAGTTGATAGAGTCCGTGGGCGCGCTCACGGCGAAGGAGCGCCGGGCGCTGGCGGTGATGCTCAGGCACAAGGGCATCAACTTGTATGCGATCGCGCCGATGTTCAGGCGCGGCGAGGACGAGCCGCTCCTGCTGTCCTACGCCCAGCAGCGCCAGTGGTTCCTCTGGCAACTGGAGCCTGGGGCGGCGACCTACAACATCCCCTTGGCCGTGCGCATGCGTGGCCCGCTCGACCGACAAGCGCTGGAGCACGCGCTGGCACAGGTGGTGGCGCGCCACGAAAGCCTGCGCACGGTGTTCGTCGAAACGGCCGAGGGCGTGCGCCAGCAAGTGCTGGCGCCGTTCGCCGTAGCGCTGCCGGTGCATGCGATGGCAGCGTTCGACGGCCCCGGGGAGGCAGCGCGTACCGAGGCGTTCCTGCTGGCCCAGTCAGGGCAGGGCTTCGACCTGGCCCACGGCCCCTTGCTGCGGGCGGCGCTGCTCGAATGCGGGGTAGACGACCATGTGCTGAGTCTGGTGTTGCATCACATCGTCGCCGATGCCTGGTCGTTGCAGGTGCTGCTGGAGGAGCTGGCCGGTTGCTACGCCGCCTGTGTCGACGGGCGCGACGCCAGCCTGCCGGCGTTGGCGGTGCAGTACCCCGACTATGCACTGTGGCAGCGCCAATGGATGGATCACGGCGAGCGCGAGCGACAGTTGGCCTACTGGCGCGAGCGGCTGGCGGGGGCCGAGGATATCCTGTGCCTGCCCACCGACCGACCGCGCCCGGCGCTACCCAGCCACGCCGGGGCCAGCGTGGATGCCAGCCCTGGGCCTGAACTGGCGGCGCGCCTCAAGGCGCTGGCGACGCAGGAAGGCGTCACCCTGTTCGTGCTGCTGCTGGCGGCCTACCAGGCACTGTTGCAGCGTTTGTGCGGGCAACAGGACATCCGTGTCGGCGTGCCCAATGCCAACCGCGGCCGTGCCGAGACCGAGCGGCTGGTGGGCTTTTTCGTCAACACCCAGGTCATGCGCGCGCAGGTGCGCCCCGAGCAGCCGTTCAGCACACTGCTCGCTGAGGTGCGTGAGGCGGCATTGCAGGCCCAGCAACACCAGGACCTGCCGTTCGAGCAACTGCTCGAGGCCTTGCAAACCGAGCGCAGCCTGAGCCATTCGGCGTTGTTCCAGGTGATGTTCAACCACCAGCGTGAGGACCTTGGCACGGCCGCCAGCGCCAGCACAGGGTTGCAGTTGCAGCCGCTGACGCAACCGGTGCGTAGCAGCAAGTTCGACCTGACCCTCAACACCCTGGAGCACGACGAGGGCCTGGAGGCCACGCTGATCTACGCCTGCGACCTGTTCGATGCGGCGAGCGCCGAGCGCATCGCCGGGCAGTGGCGATCTGTGCTGCAGGCGATCTGCGAGAACCCCCGGGTGCGCATCGAGGATCTACCCTTGCTCGGGCCCGCCCAGCGCCACACGCTGTTGGCCGCAGGCCAGGGCGAGCGTTGTGCGTTTGCCGACCGCCATGTGCTGGCCCTGTTCCGCCGGCAGGTGGCCGAGCACCCGCGGCGCCTGGCGCTGGTGGCCGGTTCGCAGCGCCTGGATTTCGCTGAACTGGACGTGCGTTCGGAGCGCCTGGCGGCGCTGCTGCAGGCCCAGGGCGTGGGGCCGGAAGTGCCTGTGGCGGTGGCCTTGGGACGGGGCGCCAGCCTGCCGTTGGCGATCCTGGCCATCTTCAAGGCGGGCGCCGGCTATGTGCCGATAGACCCGCAGGCGGGCGGCCAGCGCCTGCAGGACGTGTTGGAAAACAGCGGTGCGCGCCTGCTGCTGAGCGAGTCCGCCTGGCTTGGGCAGTGGGCGTTGCCAGCCGGGGTGCAGGCGATCAACCTGGATCAACTGGCGCTCGCCGCGGCGCCGGTGCTCACGCCGGTGGAGCCCTTGCCCGAGAGCTGCGCCTACGTCATCCACACCTCAGGCTCCACCGGCCGCCCCAAGGGCGTACTGGTCAGCCATGGTGCCCTGGCCAACTACGTGCAGGGCATGCTGCGGCACCTGCCGCTGGCGCAGGCCCAGAGTCTGGCGATGGTTTCCAGCGTCGCCGCCGACCTGGGCCATACCACGCTGTTCGGCGCGCTGTGCGCTGGGCGTACCCTGCATTTGATCGATGCCGATGCAGCCATGGACAGCCAGGCCATGGGGCAGGCGATGGCGGGTGTGGATGCGCTGAAGATCGTCCCTTCGCACCTGGCAGCGCTGCTCGATTCGGCCCAGGGCGCGGCGGTGCTGCCGCAGCGCTTGCTGGTGCTAGGTGGCGAGCGTGCCACGACCGCGCTGCTCGAACGCATCGCGGTGCTGGCCCCGCAGTGCCAGGTGTTCAACCACTACGGCCCGACCGAGACCACTGTCGGGGTGCTTGCCGGCGCGCTCGACCCGCAGGCTCCGGGCCTTGGTCAGCCGCTGGCCAACAGCGACGTGCGGCTACTCGATGCTGGCTTGCAACCGGTAGCCGAGGGTGTCACCGGTGAGCTGTATATCGGCGGCGCGGGCCTGGCCCGTGGTTACGTCGGCCAGCCGGGCCTGACCGCCGAACGCTTCGTGCCCGACCCGTTCGGCGAGCCGGGCCAGCGCCTGTATCGCAGTGGTGACGGTGTGCGCCGTGAGCGCGGGCGATGGCTCTACCAGGGGCGGCTGGACGATCAGGTGAAGATCCGCGGCTACCGGGTCGAACCGGGCGAAGTGGCGGCCAGCCTGCGCCGGCTGGCCGGCGTGCGTGAAGCGGTGGTGCTGGCCCAGGCCAGTGAACGGGGTCAGCAACTGGTGGGCTATGTGGTTGGCGAGGCCGGCCTCGAGGTTGGGCCGTTGCTCGCGCAGTTGCGTGGCCGACTGCCCGAATACCTGGTGCCGGCGCACCTGTTGTTGCTCGAACATTTGCCGCTGACCGCCAACGGCAAGCTCGATCGCCGTGCGCTGCCGCAGCCGACGGCCACCGCGCAGCGCCAGTACAACGCCCCACAGGGCGAGCTGGAAACCCGTATCGCAGCGATCTGGCAGGACCTGCTCAAGGTCGAGCAGGTCGGGCGCCAGGACAACTTCTTCGAGCTGGGTGGCGACTCGATCATCTCCATCCAGGTGGTCAGCCGTGCCCGCGAGGCCGGCATCCGGCTCAACCCCAAACAGCTGTTCCTGCACCAGACGGTGCAGGGCCTGGCCCAGGTGGCCGAATGGCGTGAGGCGCGGATGGCCGAGGCCCGTGGGCCGGAACAGGGGGCGATGCCGCTGCTGCCCATCCAACAGATGTTCTTCGACACCGAGGTCGTCGACCGTCACCACTGGAACCAGTCGGTGCTGCTCAGTGTGGCTCGCCCGCTGCGGCCCGAAGCCCTGGAGCAGGCCTTGCAGGCACTGGTGCTGCAACACGATGCGTTGCGCCTGGGCTTTACCCCCGGCGCTGAGGGCTGGCACGCCGAGCACCGGCCCGTGGAGGCGACGCCGGCGCTGCTCTGGCAGCGCCAGGTGGCTGATGCCGAGGCGATGCAGGGCGAGTGCGAAGTCGCCCAGCGCAGCCTCGACCTGGCCCAAGGCCCGTTGTTGCGCGCGGTGCTGTTCGACTGGGCCGATGGCCAGCAGCGCCTGTTGCTGGCGGCCCACCATCTGGTGGTCGACGGCGTTTCCTGGCGCATCTTGCTGGAGGACCTGCAGCACGCCTACTCGCAGGCCGTCCGGGGTGAGCCGCCACGGCTGCCGGCGCGCACCACATCGTTCAAGCAGTGGGCAGAGCGCCTGCAGACACTGGCTGCTGGCGACGCCTTACAAGGCCAGCTCGACTATTGGCTGCAACAGTCATTGCCCCAGGACCTGCCGACCGCGGCGCCGGATTGCGTACCGTTGCAGCGCGATGCGCACACGGTGTACAGCCGGCTCGACGCCGAGACCACCCGGCGCCTGCTGCAGGAGGCGCCCAGTGCCTACCGTACCCGGGTCCACGAGCTGCTATTGGCGGCTCTGGCACGGGTGATCTGTCAATGGACGGGGCAGGCTGGCACTCAAGTAGTGCTGGAGGGCCATGGCCGTGAGGCACTGTTCGATGAGGTGGACCTGAGCCGCAGCGTCGGTTGGTTCACCACCAAGTACCCGTTGAGCCTGACACCCCGGCCAGGGCTGGGCGCCACGCTCAAGGCGATCAAGGAGCAGGTGCGGGCAGTGCCCGACAACGGCATCGGTTATGGCGTGCTGCGCTACCTGGGTGATGCGTCCAACCGGGCGCTGTTCGCCGAGCGGCCACTGCCACGCATCACCTTCAACTACCTGGGCCAGTTCGACAACAGCTTCGCCGCCCATCAGCCGGGCCAGGCCGCATTGTTCGGCGTGGCCCGCGAGGCCGCCGGTAGCGAGCGCGCTGCCGACGCACCGTTGGGCAACTGGCTGACGCTCAATGGCCAAGTGTTCGAAGGGCAACTGAGCATCGGCTGGATCTTCAGCCCGCGGATGTTCGACCCGGCCCAGGTCCAAGCCCTGGCCACGGCCTTCAGCGAGCAGCTGCAGGCCCTGGTCGAGCACTGCTGCGACCAGGCCAACGGCGGGCTCACGCCGTCCGACGTGCCGCTTGCGCGGCTGACCCAGGCCCAGCTCGAGCACGTGCCGGTGCCTGCCCGCGAGGTGATGGACATCTACCCGCTGTCACCGATGCAGCAGGGCATGCTGTTCCACTCCCTGGAGGCCGACGAAGCGGCGCTGTACATCAACCAGACCTGTGTAGCGGTGCAGGGGCTGGATATCCCGCGCTTCATCGCCGCCTGGGACCAGGCGCTGGCCTGCCACGATGTGCTGCGCACCCGCTTTTGGCACGACAGCACCCTGGCCGAGCCACTGCAGATCGTATGCCGCCAGGCGCCGTCACTGGTGCAGGTGCTGGACTGGCGTGGGCGCGAGGTCGATGACCAGGCCCTGCGCACGCTCGCCGAGGCCGAGTGCCGCGAGGGTTTCGACCTGCAACGGGGCGCGTTGATGCGGGTGACCGTGGTGCGTCTGGACGAACGCCGTTGCCACCTGATCTGGACCCGCCACCATATCCTCATGGACGGCTGGAGCAGTTCGCGTCTGCTGGGCGAGGTGCTGCAGGCCTATCATGGGCGCCCGGTGCAGGCCGAAGGGCGTTTTCACGATTACATCGAATGGCTGCAGCGCCAGGGGGATGCCAAGGCCCTGGAGGCCTTCTGGCGCCAACAGCTGGCGGCGCTGGAGGAGGTCACCGAGTTGGCTGCCGGCACGTGGCCCAAGCCTGCACCCGGGCAGGTTGGCCATGACGCCCTGTACCTGGAATGGGATGCGCCGCGCACCGCGCGGCTGCGCCAGGCCGCCCAGCAGTTGCGGGTGACCGCGAACACCCTGATCCAGGGGGCCTGGGTGCTGTTGCTGCAGCGTTTCACCGGTCAGCAGCGGGTATGTTTCGGTGCCACCGTGGCGGGGCGCCCGGCGAGCCTACCCCAGGCGGGCAGTATGCTGGGGCTGTTCATCAATACCCTGCCGATCGTTCAGGCGCCGCACCCGGAGCAGACGGTTCAGGCCTGGTTGGTACAACTTCAGGCCAACAACCTGGAGGTTCGCGAGCATGAGCATGCTTCGCTGGCCGACATCCAGCGCTGGGCCGGGCAGGGCGGGCGCAGCCTGTTCGACAGCATCGTGGTGTTCGAGAACTACCCGGTGGACGAGCGTTTGGAGGAGGCCGCCGAAGGCGAACTGCGCTTTGGTTCGGCCAGCGGGCGCGATGTCACCAACTATGCGATGGACCTGGCGGTGAACCTCGGGCAGACCCTCTCCATCGAGTTCCTCTACCTGCGCAACCGCTTTACCGAGGCCAGTGTGGCGAACATCCGCGCTTGCTTCGAACGCCTGCTGCTGGGCCTGCTGGAGCAACCCCAGGCTACCTTGGGCAGCCTGGCGATGCTCGAGCCGGCCACCGTGCAGGCCGGCAACGGCTTGCTGCCCCATGGGCAGGCGCCCTCGCTGCTGGCGTCCCTGCAGGCCCAGGCCCGCCGGCAACCGGATGCTGTCGCCGTGGTGTGCGGCGACCAGCAACTGACCTACGCCGAACTCGACCACCAGGCCAACCAACTGGCCCAGGCCCTGCTGGCGCGTGGTGTGGGGGCCGAGGAGCGCATCGGTGTCGCGCTGAACCGTTCGGTGCAGACCCTGGTGGCCTTCTATGCCGTGCTCAAGGCCGGTGCCGCCTACGTGCCACTGGACATCGACTACCCGCAGGAGCGCTTGCAGTGGATCATCGACGATTCGGCCATGCGTATCCTGATCAGCGTCAGCAGCCTGCGCCAACGCCTGCCCGACGGCGGCGTGGAGCGCCTGGAGCTGGACCGGCTCGACTGGGCGACGTTGCCGGCCCAGGCCCCGGCGCTGGCGATCGACGAGCAGCAACTGGCCTACCTGATCTACACCTCTGGCTCTACCGGCAAGCCCAAAGGCGTGGCCGTGCCGCGCGGGCCGCTGGCCATGCACTGCCAAGCGATCATCGGGTTGTACGGGATGGACACCAGCACCCGAGAACTGCTCTTCATGTCGTTCGCCTTCGACGGCGCTCAGGAACGTTGGTTGTCGACCCTGTGCGCGGGCGGGCGCCTGGTGCTGCGAGACGACACGCTGTGGACCGCCGAGCAGACCTGGGCCGCGCTGCATGCCCACGGCATCAGCATCGCTTGCTTCCCGCCGGCCTACCTCAAACAACTGGCCGAGTTCGCCGAGCAACACGGCTCGCCGCCGGCCGTGCGCATCTACTGCTTCGGTGGCGACGCGGTGGCCGACGAGAGCTTCGAGCAGGCGCGGCGTAGTCTGCGCCCGCAGTGGCTCACCAATGGTTATGGCCCGACCGAGACCGTGGTCACGCCGCTGCTGTGGAAAGCCGCTCCCGAAGACGCGTGCGAAGCCGCCTACGCCCCCATTGGCCGGCGGGTAGGCAATCGCAGCCTGTATGTGCTCGATGCCTGGCTCGACCCGGTGCCCGACGGTGTGCCCGGTGAGCTGTACATCGGTGGCGAGGGCCTGGCCCGTGGCTACCATCAACGCCCGGGGCTCAGCGCCGAGCGATTCATCGCCAGCCCGTTCGAGGCGGGTGGGCGCCTCTACCGCACCGGCGACCTGGTGCGTCGTCGCGCCGACGGCCTGTTCGACTACCTTGGGCGTCTCGACCATCAGGTGAAGATCCGTGGCTTTCGTATCGAGCTGGGCGAGATCGAGGCGCGCCTGCGCAGCTTGCCGGGTGTACGCGATGCCTTGGTACTGGCCCGCGACAGCCAGGCCGGCAAGCGCCTGGTCGGTTACGTGGTGGCCGCGACGCCGCAGGTGCGGGGCGAGGCCTTGCGTGATGCACTGCAACAGCAGTTGCCGGACTATATGGTGCCGGCGCAAGTGGTACTGCTCGACGCCTGGCCCCTGAACCCCGCTGGCAAGATAGACCGCCTGGCGCTGCCGGACGCGGACTTCCGTGCCAAGGCCCACGTGGCGCCGCGCAATGCCCTGGAGCGCCTGTTGGCGCAGATCTGGCAGGAGGTGCTGGAGGTCGAGCGGGTCGGCATCACCGACAACTTCTTCGAGCTCGGTGGCGACTCGCTGCGCACCCTCAAGGTGCTGAGCAAGGTGCGCAGCCTGGCCGAGCCACCGTTCGAGCTGAAATTGCGCGACATACTGGCCAAACCGACCATCGCCCAACTGTCGGGCTACGAGGCGCACGAGAGCGACCTGAACCCGCTGCTCGTGCTCAATGCCACGGCCGCCGATGCACCGGCGTTGTTCTGCCTGCACGCAGGCTTCGGCACGGTGTTCGACTACGAGCCGCTGGCCCGCCGCCTGGAGGGCCACTACCGGGTCCATGGGCTGCAATGCCGGATGCTGTTGGACCGCGACTGGCGGGACGACAGCCTGGCAAGCATGGCCATCGACTATGCCCAGTACATCCGCCAGTGCCAGCCCCAGGGGCCTTACCATCTGCTGGGTTGGTCCCTGGGCGGTACATTGGCGCTGCTGGTGGCTGCGCAGCTGGAGATGCAGGGGCAGGCGGTGGCGTTCCTGGGTCTGGTGGACAGTTTCATCCCCTTCGCCGAGGTGCCCGCACAGGACGATTGGCGCGATGACCTGCCGGCCTTCCTCCGGCAAACCTGTGGCTTGCCGGTGTCGCGCGAGCACCTGCCGCAGGCCGAGCCAGACCTCGAGGGGCTTGGGCAATTGTTCGCCGGGTTGCTGGGCGAGCGTGCCGGCGAAGGCTTCGCTGCGGACGAGCTGGCCCGTGCCTACCAGGTCGGCCTGCACCTGAAAGCGCTGTCGCGTCTGACGCCGGCGATGCCGCGTACCCGCTGCCCGGCCAGCCTGTGGTGGCGTGCCGACCTGCCGGCGGCGCTGGTCAGTGGTTTCGAGCAGCACGTGCAGTGTGGTGTCGGCCACGAGCGGGTCGCTGTCGGCCATTACGACATGCTCAGCCATGAGGTGTTGCTGGACCAGGTGCGGCAATGCCTGGTGCGGCTGGGGCAATTGCAGCACTGAAACAGGGGCTGCTGCGCAGCCCTTTTCCCGATGACTTGATTTTGCGGGTCCCTGTAGGTGCGGGGGCCTGCGAATGCCTTGCTTTGTTGTTCATTACCGATTGTCCCTGGAGCACCGCATGCGCTTGCACTCTGATTTGTCCGCTTTCCTCGAACTGGTCGAACTCGGCCGCCTGGCTGGCAAGAGCCAGCCACTGCACCTGCAGCCACTGGCCCAGGCGCGCAGCGATTTCGAAGCGTCTTCGCAGATCCTCGACCCCAACCCACCGGGCGCCGTGAGCGTAGACGCGCTCAGCCTGCCGATGCGCGACGGCGCGCAACTGCCCGCGCGCCTGTACCGCGCCGCCGGCCAGGACGAGACGCGGTTGCCGGTGATCCTCTACCTGCACGGTGGCGGCTATGTGGTCGGCAGCCTCGACTCCCACGACTCGGTGTGCCGTCGCCTGGCCCTGGACGGGCGTTTCGCGGTACTGGCCCCGGCCTATCGGCTGGCGCCAGAGCACCCATTCCCGACCGCGGTGGAGGACGCCGAGGACAGCCTCAAGGCGCTGCCGGCCCTGGCCGAGGCATGGAATCTGGACCTGCGCCGCGTGGCCCTGGCCGGCGACAGTGCCGGCGCTACCCTGGCCACGGTACTGGCGATGGTCGCTGCCCGCGAGCCTCAGGTCTTGGGGGTGCAACCGCTGGCGCAGTTGCTGTTCTACCCGGTCACCGACATCAGCACCACCCGCGACTCGCACCGGCGTTATGGCGAGGGCTACCTGCTGGAGCGCGAGACGCTGGAGTGGTTCTATGCGCAGTACGTCACCGATGCCGCGCAACGGCTCGACTGGCGGGTATCGCCATTGCTGGGGGATTGCACCGCCGCCCAGGTGCCGGCATATATCGCGGTTGCCGGCCACGACCCTTTGCGTGACGAGGGGCTGGCGTATGCCGAGCAACTACGTGCCGGTGGTACTGCCGTGACCTTGCGGGTGGAGGAGGAGCTGTCCCACGACTTCCTGCGCATGGGTGGGATCGTGGCGGAGGTAGAGGGGCTTTATGCCGACGCGCTCGATTGGCTGGCCGTGCGGCAGGGCTGATCGAACCGCTGCAAGCGTGGGGCCTGCTCTCATACAACAGCGCATAACCCATTGATTCTGCGAGCGCTCTGTAGGCGCGGCGATCTGACGTGTCCCGCGATTAGGCCGGCCCCGACATCACCGTCGCCTGGCGAGGGCTTGGCCCTTGATCGCGGGACAAGCCCACTCCTACAGGTATAGCGCCGCTCTTGTCCCGGTCAGAACGCGTACTTGGTGCTGATCAGGAAGCTGCGTGGCGTACCGTACGAGGCGCTGTAGAAGTTTTCGTCCAGGGAGCTGAAGTACTTCTTGTCGAACAGGTTCTCCACGGTGGCGGTGGCCGACCATTGGCGGTTGAACTGGTAGCGGGCCATCAGGCTGGCGATCGCGTAGTCGTCCTGCTTGACCTTTACCGGGCTGTTCAACTGCCAGTTGTCGACAGTGAAGTGCATGCCGCTCTGCCAGTTCACACCGCCACCGATGGTCAGCTTGTCCAGGTCACCCTTTAACTGGTAGGTGGTCCACAGCTTGAACATGTCGGTTGGGATGGTGGTCTTGACCCGCTCGCCGTCGTTGTCCTTGATCCGCGAATACGTGTAGCTGGCCAGGAGGTTCCAGCCTGGCGTCAGTTCGCCGCTGATCTCCATGTCGATACCCTTGGTCTTGGTCTTCTCGGCGCGGTAGGCGGTGACCAGGCCATCGGTGCCTTCGACCGTGCCGTCGGCGACGGCGTCATTGTCCAGCTTCACTTCGAACAAGGCGATGGCGGTGTTCAGGCGGCCGCCGAAGTACTCGCTCTTGAGGCCGATCTCGTAGTTGTCGCCTTCGCGTGGATCGAGCAGCTTGCCGGACTGGGTACGGTAGGGCTGGGGCTTGAAGATGCTGGTATAGCTGGCGTAGACCGAATGCACGTCGTTGAGGTCGTAGACCACGCCGGCATAGGGGGTGACTTCACCGGTGGCCTTGACCGAGTCGTCGGTGTTGAAGCGCTGCATGTTGGCCACGTTGTAGTGGAGCATGGCGTCGTACTTGTAGTTGCTGACCCGTGCGCCGAGGATCACCGCCAGGTCGTCGGTGGGCTTGAGGCGGGTGGCCAGGTAGGCGCCGTTCTGGCGTTGGTTGATGTTGTCGTCCTCCCGGTTGAAATTGTAGGACGCGCTCGGCGCCTTGTTGTCCCAACGCCAGATATTCACCGGCTTGCCGCTGACGCCGTTGTCGCTCTTGCCGTTGGCCAGCAGGTTGCCGAAGCCGTTGCGGCGGTTCTCGTAGCTCTGGTAGTTGAAGCCCACCACCAGTTCGTGTTCGCGTCCCATCAGCTCGAACGGGCCGCTGAGCATGATGTCCACACCGCGCTGCACCTGTGTGTTGTCGCCCTTGGTGGCAGTGTACTTCAGGCCGTCGCCGGTGCTCGGGTTGACGAAGCCGGTGGTGGTGCCGACGATGATCGAGTCGTAGTCTCGGGTGCCGTACAGGTAGTTGGCGGCCACCTTCAGAGTCCAGTCGTGGTCGAGTTTCTGCTCGATCGAGGCGAAGGTGTTGACCGATTCCTGACGGTTGGTGCTGTCGCGGCTGGCGCCGTTGTAGGAGCGCGGCATGCGGAACTGGAAGCCGTTGCCGGCGGCGTCCTTGCCGACCACCGGCAGGCCTGTGGTGGAGAAGCCGCGCGGGTCGCTATTGAGGTACTCGACACCCAGGGTGAACAAGGTGCTGGGGGTCAGGTCCATTTCGGTCACGCCGTAGAGGATGGTCTTTTCCTGCTCCAGGTGGTTGGTGAAGCTGTTGCCCTGCTGATAGGCCGCCACCGCGCGGCCACGCACCGTGCCGCTTTGGTTCAGCGGGCCGGAGACATCCACCTCGCCCCGATACAGGTCCCAGGAGCCCAGGCCGCCGCTGACATAGCCCTGGAAGGTGGACGTGGGCTTCTTGCGCACCAGGTTGACGGTACCGGAGGGGTCGCCGGCGCCGGACATCAGGCCGGTGGCGCCGCGAATCACTTCGACTCGGTCATAGATGGCCATGTCCGACAGCGCCTGGGGCAGGGCCTGGCTGAAGGCGAACGAGGTAGTGGGCATGCCGTCGTACTGATAGTTGTCGATGGCCAGGCCACGGGAATACACGTACAGTCGGTCGCTGCCCGGGCTTTGCACGTTGATGCCGGGGGTTTGTTCCAGCACCTGGCCGATGCTGCGCAGGTTCTGGTCTTCCATGCGCTGGCGGGTCATCACGCTGACCGACTGCGGGGTTTCGCGCAGGCTCAGGTTGAGCTTGGTCGCGGTGTTGGTCTGGCCGGTGGTGTAGGAGCCGGTGCCCTCGGTGGTGCTGCCCAGGCCCGTGCCGGCGATGGTGGTGGTGCCCAGTTCGACCGAGGACGTCGGCCCGCGGCCGCTGATGGTCAGGGTGTCGCCGCGCAGTTCGTAACGCAGGTTGGTGCCGGCCAGCAGGGCGCGAATGGCTGTTTCGGTGTTCAGGCGGCCGCGTACGGTGGCGCCTTGCAGGTTGCCCACGTCGTCGGGGCTGAACAGCAGTTGCACGTCCGCTTGCTTGCCGAATTGCTGCAGGGCACGGACCAGTGGCTGTGCTGGGATGTCGAAGGTGGCTTCGCGTGCCTGGACCTGGGCACTCAGCGGCAAGGCGATGGTCAGGGCCAGGGTCGGCGCCAGGCGTGGAGTGGTGAACAGGCGACGGGTTTTCAGGGCCCTGGCCAGCGGGCTCAGTACGTGTTTGGACATATGGGGCTGTGCTCTTGCGTTGGCAGATTATTGGGAATGATTTTTATTACTGTGCTTGAGACGTGCGTCACCGCACAAACCGGAAAAAATTTCCGGTCGGCGGCGAGCGGCGGGATCAGGCGGGTTGCGGTTCGCTGACGATCTTGCCGGCCTTCAGGCGCACCCGTTGGTCGGCGATGTCGAAATAGCGATCGTCGTGGGAAATGACGATGATGGTCTTGCCCAGGCGTTTGAGGTCGGGCAGCAGCTCGGTATAGAAAATGCGGCGGAAGGTCGGGTCTTGGTCGGCGGCCCATTCGTCGAACACCAGCACCGGGCGTTCCTCCAGCCAGGCGTTGAGCAGGGCCAGGCGCTTGCGCTGGCCGGTGGAGAGGTCGGTGGTGGTGAACACGCCGTCGCGCACGCTGACCTTGTGGTCGATCTCCAGGCGGCGCAGGTAGCGCTCGGCATCCTCGGGGATGTGCGTGGCGCCCTGGACCACATCGTCGAACAAGTAGTAGTCGGCGAAGATGGTGGTGAACAACTGCCGGTAGTCGTCACGGGTCTGGGCCACCACCGGTTTGCCGTTCAAGGCGATGTGCCCGCTCTGGGGCGTATACAGGCCCAGCAATAGCTTGATCAGGGTGGTCTTGCCGCACCCGTTGTCGCCGATGACGAAGACGATTTCCCCTGCCTCGATGCGCAGGTCCACCGGGCCCAGGCTGAACGGCTGGGCACCGGGTACCGGTGCGAAGGCATAGGTCACGGCCTCGAGCGCCAGGCTCTGCACGGCGCTGGCCGGCTGGGCCGGGCCGTCGAGCAGCAGGTGCGGCTCGGGGGAGGAGAACTGGCGCGACAGCTCGGCGATACGGCGCAAGGCGATCTGGGCGCGGCCGACCACTGGCAAGGCGCCGATCAGATTGTCCAGCGGCCCTTTCATGTACAGCAGCACCAGTACGAAGCCGCTCATCGTCGCCTGGTTCTGCGCCGGCCACAGCGACTGCATCGCCAACGCCGCACCGATCACCACGAAGAACAGCATCGAGCCGAAGCTCTTGGCGAGCACGAAGGTATTGATCGAGCGTACCTGGATGGTGCAGATGCGTTCGGCGGTGTCCTGGATGCCTTGGCGGAACATCCGTTGGCGGCGCGGACGGTGGATGCGCAGTTCCTTGGCGCCGCCGGCGATGGCGCTGTAGTGCTTTTGCAACTCGTCTTCGGCTTCACGCGCCGACTCGAAGCCGTTCAGGCCTCGGTTGCGGGCGATGAACTGCACCACCGTGCCTACGCCGATGGCCACCAGCACCATCAGGAACATCGGCCACGACAACATGGCCAGGTAACCCAGGCAGCCCAGCACCACGGTCAGGGAGATGGCCAGTGGGGCAAAGGCGAAGGCGAAGTCGCTGATGGTGTCGACGTCGTGGGTCAGGACCGGGATCAGGCGATGGCTGCGGTAGCGTTCGATCTGCTCGATCGGCGCGGCCAGCACTTTTTCCCCCAGGCTTTTGCGCAGCCGGGCGACGATGTGCTGGCCGACATGGTTGGTGCCGATGTCCGAGCAGATGGTGCTGACCAGGGCCAGCAGGCACAGCCCGGCAAAACCCAGGACGACGCCCTGGGTCAGGCCGTGCTGGCTGTGCAAGGCGCCGTTGATGGTGGCCAGCAGCGTGGTGACGCTGATACCCCCCACCATGCCCAGGAGCGTGGACAACGCCACCAACGGCCAGAACGGCTTGAGCAGGCCCAGCAGGTCGGCCACGGCGCTGCGAGGTTGACAGGTCATGGAGGGCTCCGGCTTCAAGCGTTGAGGAGTTGAGCGACCGGGCGGGGCTCGCGGGCCTTGCCCAAGTGCTGGTACAGCGAATGGCTGATCTCCTCGGCACGGGCCGGGAGTACCGACAGCAGCGTGTCGCTCAGGCCGTGGCTGGTTTCGCAGAAGCCTTGCAGGTACACGTTGGCACGCATTTGCGGTTGGCTCAGGGCGCGGTAGTCACGGTCGACTTGGTAGTCCTTCAGGTAGCCTTCCAACGGGGCCAGCAGTTCGCGGTGGGAGCGGCGCTCGTAGCCAGTGGCAAGAATCACGGCGTCGTAGCGGTGGGTCTGGTCCTTGCCGGTGGCGTGGTCGCGCAGGGTCAGCTCGATGCCGTCGGCAGTGGCGCTGACCGCCTCTACCGCACGGCGGCACAGCACCGCGTGGCGGAACTGGTGGGAGACCTTTTGGCGGTAGAGGATGCCGTAGATGCGTTCGATCAGGTCGATGTCGACCACCGAATAGTTGGTGTTGTGGTATTCCTCGATGAGTTTTTCGCGGTCCTGTGGAGGTTGGTTGAACACCAGGTCCGTGTAGCTGGGGGCGAAGATCTCGTTGACGAACGGGCTGTCATCGGCGGGCTTGAGGGCAGTGGAACGCAGGACCATGTCGACCTTGACCGAGGGGTAGCTGTCGTTGAGGTCGATGAAGGCCTCGGCGGCGCTCTGGCCGGAGCCGATGATGGCGATGCGCATCGGATGGCCGCTGGCGCACGGCAGTTGCTCCAGGGCGGCCAGGTACTGGGAGTGGTGGAAGACGCGCTTGTCATGGCGGTAGGGGGCGAACACCGCCGGGATGCGAGGCGAGCCGCCGCTGCCGACCACCACCGAGCGGGTCAGGCGGGCGTGTTCGCGGCCTTGGGCGTCACGGGAGATCACGCGCAAGGTGTTCACCTGCCCATCAGCGACCACCGGCTCCACGCGCAGCACCTGCTCGCCGTATTGGGCCTGGTCGGCGAAGTGCTCGGCGACCCAGCGCAGGTAGTCGTTGAACTCCAGGCGGCAGGGGTAGAAAGTGCCGAGGTTGACGAAGTCGATCAGCCGGCCCTGCTTGTGCAGGTAGTTGACGAAGCTGTAGGGGCTGGTGGGATTGCGCAGGGATACCAGGTCCTTGATGAAGGAGATCTGCAGCTCGCTCTGGGTCGCCAGGGTGTTGCCGTGCCAGCGGTAGTCCTGCTGCTTGTCGAGGAACAGCGCGTCGAGGGTCTGGCCGCTGCTGATGGCCTTTTCTTCCAGGGCAATGGCCAGCGCCAGGTTGGAAGGGCCGAAGCCCACGCTGATCAGGTCGTGGAGCTTGTCGTGCGAAGTCGTCTGGCTCATGGTCGTCGGTTCCTTGAATGTGCGGCCGGGTAGGGCGGAAGGGCCAGGCGCCATGGGCGGCCTGGGCCTGTTCTTGGAACGAGCGGTGGAAGGGGGAATTTAGCGGGCAAAGGCCCCCGGGCGGGTTTACCCGCGAATACCGGCGCAGCTGGTGTTGCCTTCTTCGCGGGTGATCCCGTTCCCACAGGGCGCGCGGCGTGCTTACAGGTTGTGTTCTACAGTTCGCGCGCCACACGCAGGCCGAGCCAGTCGCCACGGACGTCGGGCGAGCGGGTGTTGCGGTTGCCGGAGCGGGAAAAGATCGGCGCTTCGGTCCAGTCGTTGCCGCGGATCTGCCGGGTCTTGCAGTCGCCGCCGGCCAAACCGTCGGTCCAGGCACTGCCGTCGTCGGGCGCGCCATCGTAGTTGGGGCTCCAGCAGTCGGCGACCCATTCGTAGACATTGCCATGCATGTCGTAGAGGCCGAAGGCATTAGGTGGGTAGCTGCCCACAGGTGAGGTGTAGCTGTAGCCATCCTTGGGGCCATAGGTGTTGGCGTTGCGGCTGATCTCGTAGTCGGCATCCGGGTCCATCGCGAAGGGGAAGGGCCCGGTGCTGCCGGCACGGGCCGCGTATTCCCGTTCGGCCTCGCTGGGCAGGCGATAGTGCTTGCCGGTCTGTTTCGACAGCCAGGCGACATAGTCTTCGGCATCCTGGAAGCTCATGCACACCGCAGGCTGACGTGGCCCTTGCGGGTAGCTGGGCTTTGAGGCCGTGCAGCGCCGACCCGGGCGCTCGTCGCCGTCGGCGATGCGGGTGCCGGAGGCCTTGAGGTAGGCGTTCCATTCGCCAGCGGTCACCTGGAAGCGGCCGATGGCGAAGGGCTTGGCAAAGGTCACCCGGTGCACCGGGCCCTCGTCGTCCTGGCGGCCGAGTTCGTCGTCGGGAGTGCCCATCTGGAAGCTGCCGGCCGGGACCACGACCATTTCCGGGCAGGCGGCCTTGCAGTCGCGAAACACCGTGCTGGGTTTCGTATCCGCGGCCTGGGCCGACAGGCCGCAGCTGGCCAACAGAGTCGCCAGGGTCAGGCGATACAGAGGTAGGTTCATTGGGATGCCTTGTCAGAAGTGCTGGGTGAGCAGAGCCATGGCCCGGTCGATCTGCTGCTCGTCGTTGAGCAGGCCCGGAGCGAAGCGGATCACGGGGCCGACGTCACGGTCGACGGCATCGACCATGACGTTGTTGGCGATCAGGTGGGCCGCCACCGCGTCGCAGTCGCGGCCCTCGATGCGCAGGAAGGTAAAGCCTGCGCAGAATGCCTGGCTGCGCGGGGTCACCAGCTCGATCGCCTTGTGCTCGGCCAGGTGCGCCTTGAGGTAGTCGTTGAGCTGGTGGATGCGTGCCTGGACGTCGGCCTTGCCCAGCGTCAGGTGCAGTTCGAAGGCCTTGCCCAGGGCCCAGCGATGTTCGAAGGCATGGTAGCCGCCGGGCGTCATGATGGTGCCGAAGTCTTCGTTGCGCGAGAAGGTGGCGAAGGTCGGTGTCAGGTGCTGCATCTGCTGCGAAGCGGCGCAGATGATGCCTGTGCCGCGGGGGCCGAACATCCACTTGTGGGTGCCGGCGATGAAGTAGTCGCAGTTGAAGTCGGCGAAGCGTTGGTCCTCCACGCCGAACCCATGCACGCCATCGACCACATAGAGGATGCGTTCCTCTTCGCTGCGTTCGCGGTTGTGCTGGCGCACCAGCTCGCCGATCGCGCCCACTGGCAATTTCACCCCGCTGCCGGAATGCACCCAGGTCATGCCCAGCACGCGGGTCTGGGGGCGGATGTTCTGGTCGATCAGGCTCAGCACGCGGTCGATGGAGACCTCTCGCGGGTGGTCGAACAGGCGCAGCTTGCGCACCTGGGTGCCGTGCTGGCGCTGGCGGAAGGCCAGGCAATTGCGGGTGGAATAATGCTCGTGCTCTGTGGTGAGGATCTCCTGGTGCGCTGCCACGTGCAGGCCGCCGTAGATCATGCCCAGGCCCTCCGTGGTGCTGCCGGTCAGGGCGATCTGGCGTGGTTGCACCTCCAGGTAGTGGGCTGCCCATTGGCGCACTTCGTCTTCGCGCTGCCACTCGTACTGGCTTTCCCAGTCCATGCGCAGGGCGGGGTTGCGGTCGAGGTCGGCGCGGTGCCGGTCGATCGCTTCCTGTACCGGACGCGGATGGGCGGTGATCAGGAAATTGGCGAAATGGGCCACGTCGGGGGCCAGGGGGAACAGGGCGCGCAGGTTGCGCCATTTGTCGGGGCCGGCCAGAGGGGGCGGCGCCGGAGTGGCCGCCAGTGCCTGTGGCAGCAGCGGCAGGGCGGCGGCGACCAGGCCAGCCTGCTTGAGAAAGGTACGACGGTGGCTCATGGCGGCAGGCCTTGTTCAGTGGGTGGTAGCGACGGGGTGGCCGGCGCTCTGCACCTGTTCCCAGACGCGCAGGAAGTTGCCGGCCCAGAGCTTGGCGATATCGGTTTCGCTGTAGCCGCGAGTGAGCAGTTCGGCGGTGACATTACGGATCTCACTGACATCCTTCCAGCCGTCCAGGCCACCGCCTTCGTTGAAGTCGGAGGCGATCCCGACATGGTCGATGCCGATCTTCTTCACGATGTAGTCGATGGCATCGACGTAGGCCTTCAGGCCTACCTTGGGCTCTTCGTCGAGGATGTCGTAGAGGCTGCTGGCGTATTCGCCGAAGCGTTGCTCAGGCCAGATAGTGATGGCTGGGTCACCTGGCATCAGGGCATAGTTGAGGTCCTTGAGCGGGCCCAGGTCGAAGCGCGCGCGCAAGCGTTCGAGTTTGTCCAGGGTTGGCTTGCCCAGGGGCTTGAGGTAGGCGCCGAAGCCGACCACCTGAATCAAGCCGCCGCTGTCCTTGATCAGCTGCATCTCCTTATCGCTCAGGTTGC
This sequence comes from Pseudomonas sp. NY15356, assembly GCF_048068175.1. NCBI lineage: Bacteria > Pseudomonadati > Pseudomonadota > Gammaproteobacteria > Pseudomonadales > Pseudomonadaceae > Pseudomonas > Pseudomonas sp. NY15356. The sequence continues at coordinate 44,595 of NZ_JBLUPW010000027.1, forward strand.
GGCGGATATCCACCAGCGCGCGCGGCGCTGAATGGGAGGCGACGATCGGGGCCCGGCTCAGGCGCGCCACGTCTTTCAAGGCCAGGGTCGACATCTGCGAGACATCGATGATCACACCCAGGTCGTTGAGCCGGCGCACCGCCTGCTCGCCGATCGGCGACAGGCCGCCCAGGGTATCGGCGGTGTCGTTGAAGAACGGCATCGGCCGCGACGAGTCGGCCCAGCTGTTGTTGCCCACATAGCTGAAGCCGAACATGCGCATGCCGCGTTTGGCCCACAGGTCGAGCTGCGACAGGTCCTGGCCCATCGGGTAGGCATTGAGCAGGCTGATGAACACGGCGAACTTGCCTTCGCCGTTGAGGCGGCGGAAGTCGGCCGGGGTATAGGCGATACCGGCCTGGTTGGGGAAGTCGCGCACCAGGTTGCTGATGATCCGGTAGCGCACCTCCTGCTGGTGGCGCGCTTCGTCGACAAAGCCCGGCGTGGGCTTGTGCGGGGCATTGGGGCCGTTCCACATCTCCGGCCAGGCCAGGATGGTCAGCGCAGCGCCCGACAACCGCCCCTTGCCGGCCTTGACCAGGTCGAAGGGGTACGGGCCGTCCTTGTCCACCTCCTGGCCTTGGGTGCCGAAGGTCAGTGGCACGGTGATGTGGCCATCGAAGGAGAGCATGTGTTCGTGCATGTCCTTGGCCTGCTGGACGATCTTGCGCGGGTAGCCGGCATTGGCCTTCCAGTAGAAGTAGCCGGCGGCCGCGCCTCCCACGGCGAGCGCCAGGGCCAGGGGCAGGCCGATGTACAAGGCTTTGCGGGAACGGGTCTTGGTCATTGCCATCTCGTTGCAGGGCTGATCGGGCGGCCTGGTGGCGCAACGGCGCGCCGGGGCCAGGCGTGGGTATCAGGTGGACGAGTGGCGGTGCGGCAAATTTATCGGCCACGTGCGATTCAAGAAGCGCGCCCGGCCGCCGATAGGGAGGTCAATGCGAAGACTCACTGCAAGGAAGGTATGACATGGTCGCAATCACCGCCGCCACCCTCAATATCCCCGTCACCACCGGCGCTGTTGTGCAGGCTGGCGAAGGCGAGGGCAGTGAAAAGGCCGGCTTGACCCTGCAGGGTGATCTTTTCACTTTGAAAGGCGGCGCCCAGGCGAAATCGACCCAGGACGCCCAGGAAAGTGACGAGCCTGCGCACATCAAGCAGCTGCGCGAGATGATCCGCCAACTGCAGAAACAGTTGGCCGAAGAACAGAAGCAACTGGCGGCGTTGATGCAGAGCGACATGGACGAAACCACCAAGCTTGCGGCGATCTCGGCCAAGCAGGCCAGCATTGCCACGCTCACGGGAGAGATCCAGGCCGCCACCGCCTTGTTGCTCGAGGCCCTGCGCAAGAGCGGCGGCAGCAGCGCAGGCAGCATGGTCAGCGCTCTGGCCTGACACCGCGATCTGCTGTTGCACGCCCACCTGCAGGAGCGGGCGTGCACTTCATTGGCTTCAGTCCGACGCCAGGCGAGCGCGGTTCTGGCGTTCGGCCTTGTACTGCATGGCCACTGCCGGTGCCGGCTTGGCCGTGCCGGTTTCCAGCCACTGGCGCATGCGGCTGGCGTCGGCGAAGTGGGTGTACTTGCCGAAGGCATCCAGGATCACCATGGCCACCGGGCGGTTGTCCATCTTCGTCAGCAGCACCAGGCAGTGGCCGGCCTCATTGGTGAAGCCGGTCTTGGTCAGCTTGATGTCCCAGTTGCTCTTGTTCACCAGGTGGTCGGTGTTACGGAAGCCCAAGGTGTAGTTAGGCTTGCGGAACGCCACGGTCTTTTCGCGGGTGGTGGAGAGGTCGCCGAGCATCGGGTACTTGCGCGATGCCAGCAGCAACTTGACCAGATCCCGGGCGGTGGACACGTTCTGGGTCGAAAGACCTGTGGGTTCGACATAGCGGGTATGCGCCATGCCCAAGCTGCGGGCCTTGGCGTTCATGGCCTTGATGAAGGCGCTGTAGCCGCCTGGGTAGTGGTTGGCCAGGGAGTTGGCGGCGCGGTTTTCCGAGGACATCAAGGTGATCAGCAGGGTTTCGCGCCGGTTCAGCTGGCTGCCGAGCCGTACCCGGGAATAGACGCCTTTCATTTCCGGGTTGTTGGCGATGGTCATGGTGAGCATTTCGTCCATGGGCAGCTTGGCGTCGAGCACCACCATCGCGGTCATCAGCTTGGTCACCGAGGCGATCGGCACCACACGGTCGGCGTGGCTGGCATACAGCTCTCGGTTGGTGCTCAGATCGACCAGCAAGGCGCTGCCGGAAGCCAGGTGAAGCTTGGCGGGGTCGCGTTGGACCTGGGCCGGGGGTTGTGCAGCAGCAGTCGACGGAAGGGTCGCGGTTCCTGTGAGCAACAGCAGCAGGCTGAGGATGGACAGGGAAGTTTTCACGTTGAGGCTCACTAAAAGTTGGTATGTCGTTGGCTGTGCAAGGGTTTCCCCCGAAAAACCGTTGCATTGTGGAGTATGGCCGAAGTGCTGTCGATTGCTCGTTGAAGGCGGGCCGGGAAATGAAAAAAGCTTCATGCTGGAACGGTTCCGCGATGGCCGTTGGTCGGTTGGAGAAGGGCGAGCTGGCGACATAAAAAAGCCCGCCTGAAAAGGCGGGCAAGGAGAGCGTCAAGGGAGCAAACGCACAACGAAAATTCGGTCAGGCAAGCAGGCTCGTGGCTTGCAGGCGGTCGGCCAACGCTTGTGCCGTGGCCCGGGAGGTCAGCGGTCCGCTGACGGTCTCGCCATTGCGGGTCAGGTACCAGCACGCCAGCAAGCCTTGTTCGCGCAACGTGGCGGGTACGGCACTGCCGATGACGGACATGATCTGGATAGTGGCCATGGGGACCTCCTGTGTGACATGACGCTACCTTATCGGCAGGCCACGGCCAGGTGAAATCAACGCCCTCGATAGTGGTCATTAGCTTTATCAACTTTCATATCCGGGCCCGGGTGCTCCCAGGCGGTTGCGTCTGCTACGCTGCGCAATCGATTCAGCCCCAGCAAAGGAGCAGGCAATGGCGATTCCACCGAGCAGAGACACCGTGCTGTGCATTTCCCTGGCCGGGCGGCCCGGTACGTTCGGGGTGCGTTTTCACAACCACCTCTATGGGCAGTTGGGCCTGGACTACTACTACAAGGCCATGACCACCCAGGACCTGCCGGCGGCAGTGGCGGGTATCCGTGCGTTGGGCATCCGTGGTTGCGGCATCTCCATGCCCTACAAGGAGGCCTGCATGGCCTTGGTCGATGAGGTCGACCCGTCCGCTGCGGCCATCGACTCGGTCAATACGCTGGTCAATACCCACGGCCATCTGAAGGCCTACAACACCGACTACCTGGCGGTCCGCCAGTTGCTGGAGCGGCACCAGGTGGATCCGAACACAGCGTTCGCCCTGCGCGGCAGCGGCGGCATGGCCAAGGCGGTGGCCAGCGCCTTGCGCGATGCGGGCCTGCGTGAAGGGATCATCGTGGCGCGTAACGAGCAGGCCGGCCGGCAACTGGCCGATATGTGCGGGTACCGCTGGCAGGCAGAGTTGGGCGACCTGTGCCCGCCGATGCTGGTGAACGTAACGCCGATCGGCATGGCCGGCGGACCCGAGGCGGATGAGCTGGCCTTTGCCGACCATGCCATCGCGGCGGCCGAGCGGGTGTTCGACGTGGTGGCGATGCCGGCGCGCACGCCGCTGATCCGCCGTGCCGAGGCGCTGGGCAAACCGGTGATCACCGGGCTGGAGGTGATCGCCTTGCAGGCGCTGGAACAGTTCGTGCTCTACACCGGCGTGCGGCCGACCGACGAGCAGGTGGCGCAGGCGGTTGCCTATGCGCGGCAGCCCTGAGTTTTTGGGAACACCTGTGGGGGCGGGCTTGTACCCGCCGCTCCCACAAGAGATCGTGTTGCTGCCTCGATGACTGGATCAGAACACCTGGTGATCGCCGTCGAGCTGCTGGTCCACCAACCATCGGCCATGGGCGAGGGCGGCGTGCTGGGCGTTCTCAAGGTCGGACAGGAACGCCATCTTCATCGGCAGTGACAGGCGCCTGCTGGTGTGACCTTCCGGGTCGGTGATCAGGCAACCGGCGGCAAACGGCAGGGGCGACCCTGGGTGGGTCATCACGCTGGCGGTGATGGTGTGGTCGCGGTATTCACAGTGAAGGGTTTGCATCGTCCTTACCTCGCTGTGGCTTGGAACAGGTCTATTCCATATACCACAGCGAGGGGCCGAGGGTTCCCGGCCCGACGAGCGTGCCTTGCCGGCGGGCTCAGAGCTCGGTTGGCTGGATGATCTCCACCCAGTAGCCGTCGGGGTCCTTGATGAAGGCGAGGTGCTTCATGCGGCCGTCGCTCAGGCGCTTCTGGAAGGGCACCTGCAGGGCTTCGAAGCGCTCGCAGGCGGCGCGTACGTCCGGTACCGAAATGCAGATGTGGCCGAAACCGCGCGGGTCGGTGTTGCCATCGTGGTAGGCGAATGCCGGGTCGTTCTCGGTGCCATGGTTATGGGTCAGCTCGAGGATGCCTGGGATCGACTTCATCCACTGGTGGCGTTCGGCGTCATCGGCCGGAATCTGCGCAGGGTCCACCAGGGCCAGGAAGTACAGGCTGAAGGCTGCTTCCGGGAAGTCGCGCTTGTCCACCAGGCTGAAGCCCAGCACGCGGGTGTAGAAGTCCAGGGACTTTTCGATGTCCTTGACCCGCAGCATGGTGTGGTTGAAGACGAAACGGGCGGTGGCGGCGTCCGGCTTGGCGGTAACGCCTGGCAGGGTTTGCAGATCGTGCAGGCTCATGGGTGCTCCAGGAACGAGGCCAGGGACGGACCCTGGCGGTAAAGACAGGTGGGCCATGATACGGCAGTGAGGCGTGAGCGCAAATGAAAGCGCCCTGCACGAGTGCAGGGCGCTGGAATTAGAGGCCCGCGTGTGCGGGCGCGTGATGGGGTCGCTAGTCCTTTAGCTGGTTCGATACTGCGCGTGTCGATGTGAAAAAAGTGTGAAGTACGCGTTGATGTTTCATGTGCGTACCCAGCTTTCCACCGTCTTGGCGCCGTATTGCTCTTTCCAGGCCTTCAACCCGCGGTGGTTGCCGCCTTTGGTCTCGATCAGCTCGCCGGTGTGCGGGTTTTCGTACACCTTCACCACGCGGGGGCGGCGCTGCTGCTTGGGCGCTGCAGTCGGGGCCCGGGTGGCCGCCTTGGGGTCGAGGATGGCGATGATGTCGCGCAGGCTCTTGTCATAGCTTTTCATCAGGCCGACTAGTTTCTGCTCGAATTCGATTTCGCGTTTTAGGCCGGCATCCTTTTTCATCGCCTCCAGTTGCGCCATTTGTTCCTGGAGAGCTTTTTCGGCAGCACGAAACTCTGCAAGTCTGGACACTGTCATCACTCCTGTAAGTACCGTGGCGGGGCGTGACGAACATACAAAAAAAGCCATAAACGCCGGCCACGAGGATGGGTAAAGCTGTTCGCTGATATCGAGTGTAGTCTTCGAACTCATGAGGGTAAACCGCAAACTTTTTATAAGTAATCACGGAACTTTGCTAGTTTTTCGTGCGGTATTCACAGCGGTTTTCATAGTGCTCTTGAGGTCTACCTAGACCATGGTCCTATGGCTTGGTCTAGAGCGGCTGAGCGATCATCCAGGAAGCTGGCCGGGGTATTTGCCGACGGTCTTGTAGTGCCGGGGCGGCGTGCTGCCCCGGGTCGTTTTCGCTTTGTTCTGGATGTTCCTTTCGCATGTTTGCCCCATTCCCCCTTGCCCCCGGGCGTCGAGTTGCCGGCCTGTTCTTCCTGTGTGCCGGTGCCCAGGCCCAGGCCGCTGGTTTTCTTGAAGACACTACCGCCAAGCTCGAGGCGCGCAATGTCTATTTCAACCGGGATTTCCGTGACGGCCACAGCAGTTCCAGCCAAGGGGCGTCCAAGCGCGAAGAGTGGGCGCAGGGGTTCATCCTGAATGTGCAGTCCGGTTATACCCAGGGCACGGTGGGCTTTGGCGTGGACGCCCTGGGCATGGTCGGCTTCAAGCTCGACTCGAGCCCGGCGGACAGCAACAGCGGCCTGCTGCCGGCGTCCGGCCATGACCCGCGCCGTTCGGTCGACCAGTACGCCAAGCTGGGCGTGGCCGGTAAGGTCAAGGTGTCCCGCACGGTACTGCGCTATGGCTCGATGATGCCGGACATGCCCTTGCTCAAGTACAACGACGGCCGCCTGCTGCCGACGATGTTCCATGGCGCCATGCTCACCTCCGAGGAGGTGAGCGACCTGAAACTCACCCTGGCGCGCCTGAACCAGTACACGGCGCGAGACTCCACCGACCGCCAGGACATTCGCGTGCACTGCAAGAACAAGCGTTACGCCTGCGACACCGAGGCCGATCACTTCGACCTGGCTGGCGTCGACTACCGCTTCAGCGATCGCCTCAGCGGCCAGTACCAGGTGTCGCGCCTGGAGAACATCTACCGTCAGCAGTTCCTGGGCTTGGTGGCTACCCAGCCGCTGGCGCTGGGCAGCGTGTCGGCGGACCTGCGCCTGATCAAGAGCGATGACATCGGCAACGCCCGCGCTGGCGAAATCGACCACCGCGCCTTCAGTGGCATGCTCGGCTACAGCCTGGGCGGGCACAAGATCAGTGCCGGCTGGCAGCGCATGTATGGCGAGAGCGCCATGCCGTACCTCGACGGCAGCAACCCGTACCTGGTCAACTACGCCCAGGTCAACGACTTCGCCGCCGCCCAGGAGCGCTCCTGGCAGGTACGCTATGACTATGACTTCAAGGCCCTCGGCGTGCCCGGCCTGACCTTCTTCACCCGCTACATCAACGGTGACCATATCAAAGTCCCCGGCAGCACCGCTGAAGGCAAGGAATGGGAGCGCGATACCGAGCTCAAGTACCAGGTGCAGGGCGGTACCTTCAAGGACCTGAGCGTGCGCCTGCGCAACTCCACCTACCGCAGCAACTATGAGCGGTGGGCGCGGGACATGGACGAGACGCGGGTCATCGTCAGCTACAACTTCTCGATCCTGTAGGGCGTTTTGCCAAACACCGGCGGCCGGCCGACAATGGGCGCAGGCATCCGCGCGGGCAGGGCGATGAAACACCTTCTGCTGATTGGCATCGGGCCTGGCGACCCCCGCCAGGTCACCTTCGAGGCCGTGGAGGCGCTGCGGCGCACCACGGTGTTCTTCATCCTGGACAAGGGCCCCGACAAGGACGAGCTGGCGCGCCTGCGCACGATGATCCTGGAGCGCTACGTTCCGGCCGGTGGCTACCGCCTGGTGCAGGTGGCCGACCCCAGGCGTGATGGGCAGGCGGCGGACTATGTCGGTGCGGTGCAGCATTGGCACCGACAGCGAGCGGCCTTGTATGGCCGTCTGCTCGAGGACGAGCTGGGGCCTGGCGATGTCGGCGCGTTCCTGCTCTGGGGGGAGCCTGGGCTGTACGATAGCACCCTGCGCGTGCTGGACTTGGTCCGGGAGCGCGGCTTGGCCCTTGCGCTGGAGATAATCCCAGGTATCAGCAGCGTGCAGGCCCTGGCTGCCCGACATCAGGTACCGCTGAACCGCATCGGCGAGCCGCTGACCGTGCTGCCGGGCAGGCGCCTGGCCGAGCAGGGTCGGATCGACAATGTGGTGGTGATGCTGGACGGGCAGTGTGCCTTTGCTGACCTGGACGACCCGGCATTGACGATCTACTGGGGGGCGTATCTGGGAACCGAGGATGAGGTCCTGGTCGCCGGGCCGCTGCTGCAGGTCAAGGCGAAGATACTCCAGGTGCGGGAACAGATGCGCCAGCGCAAGGGGTGGATCATGGATACCTACCTGTTGCGGCGTGGGCAGTGATCCGCTGTTTCACCTTCATGCTCCATCGTTGGCACCCGGGAGAGCAGCGTGCGCGGTCCCTGTAGGAGCGGGCTTGTCCCGCGATCAAGGGCAAAGCCCTTGCCACCACCCGCGATGGCAGGTCCGGCCTAATCGCGGGACAAGCCCGTTCCTACAGGGGCGGCGCTGGCTTCGGGCTCAGAAGGTGTAGTCCACCGTGGCGAAATACGACCGGGGCGCGCCCAGCAGCCATTGGTCGCTGGTGTAGAGGTAGGAGGCCGCATACTCGCGGTCGAACAGGTTGTTCACCTGCAGCCCCAGGCGCACAGCCGGCAAGACCTGCCAGCCGATAGTGCCATCGACCACCGTATACCCCGGAACACTACCCTGGTTGGCTGCGCTGTCGTAACGCTGGTCCACGTAACGCAACCCAAGGCCGGCTTCGACATCCTGGCCCAGACCCTTGCTCACCCATAGGTTGGCCGTGCGCCGTGGCACGTTGGCCGGGCGGTTGCCGGCGCGGTCCATGATGCCGGTTGCGGTGTGCTCGAGATAGTCGTCGAACCTTGCACGTACCACCGAGGCGTTGGCCGAGACCTGCCATTGGTTGGCCAATGCCAGCTCCACGGACGCTTCCAGACCGTCGGACGTCTGCTGGCCGGCCTGCTGCAGGCCATGGTTCACCGGGTCGGCGACCAGCAGTTTGTGCTTGACGATGTGGTAGGCGGCCAATGTCCATTCGCCCCGGCCATCCCAGAAGCGCTGCTTGAGGCCCAGTTCCGTCTGCCTGGCTTTGGTCAGGTCGTAGCGCTGTTCCGGACGCAAGGTCAGCAGGTCGCCGATGCCGTCTTCGCTGGTGGAGTGCTGGCCATACAGGGACAGGTCCGGCGTGACCGCGAACACCAGGCCGGCACGCCAGTTGCCTCCGCGCAGGCTACGATCGCTACGGGTTTCATTCACCAGGTCGTTGCGCTCCACATGGTTTTGGTCGCGGCGCACACCGGTCACCAGCGACAGGCGCTCGGTCAGCGCGGTGCGGTTTTCCAGGAAGGTGGAGAATGTGTGGGTGACGGACAAGGTCTGCGGGCGTGTCGGCGACAGGCTGTGGAATCGGCCCGGGGCCGGGTTCCACGGATCGAGCGTGTCCACATTGCCGTCATCGAAGGGGGCATTGCTGTCGACGTTGAAGCGGATCTTGTTGTACTCGGCGCCGATCACGGTCTTGCTGGCGCGCCCGAACAGGGTATGGTCGAACGTGAAGCTCTGGCGGTCGCCGAACTGCTCCTGGTTGTGCTTGATCTGCAGGAAGCTGCCACGCTCGAGCACGCCATCGGCCGGGTTCCAGGTGTACGACTCGGCGTTGCGCCAATGCCGTCGGCTCTTGATGTAGTAGAGCTGGTTGCTGGCCGACAGGCTGTCGTGAATGTGCCAGTCGGTGTTCAGGCGCGTCCACTGGTCCCGATAGTGCTGCACGTCGTTGTCGATGTTGTAGTTCTTCTTGCGCAGGCTGCTGCGGTAGTGCCCATCGATCAGTGGGGTGCCGTAGTAGTTGGCCGGTTCGGTGTCGCCGCGTTCGTGGGCGAGGGTGAAACTCAGATCGTCGCTGGCGTCCAGGCGCAGGGCGGCGCTCAGGGCCAGGCTGCGCGAGTCGGTGCGCTCGACCCAGCCGTTGCCGGCCTGCCGGTTCAGGGTCACTCGGTAGCTCAGCCGTTGGCCAAGGCTGCCGCCGCTGTCCAAGCCCAGCTGTTGCCGGTCCCAGGCGCCGTAGCCCAGACGCAGGTGGTTGTGCACCGGCCCGGCGAACGGCTTCTTCGGGATCGCATTGACCACCGCGCCGGTGGCACCTTCGCCGTAGAGCACCGAGGCCGGCCCACGGATCACGTCGATCCGCTCGATCATCCATGGGTCGACCGGGAAGGTCAGGGTGCCTGCGCCACTGTACAGGCGTGAGCCATCGAACAGCGTCATCACCGAGCTTTGGCCTTCGAAACCCCGGGCCGAAAGGCCGGTGTTGCCGTCGCCTGGGCTGCCGGTGAAGGTGATGCCGGGCGAGCGGGTGACGGCGTCCTGGAGCGTGGCGTTGTTACGCCTCTGGATCTGCTCGGCGCTGATGGTGCTGGTGCTGGCCGGCGTTTCCAGCGCGCTCAGGCCCAGGCGCGAGCCGGCCTGGGTCGGGGTGCCCAGGTCGATGGCCTGCGGGTCGAGGGCCTCGGTGATCGCTGTAGAGGGGAGTGTCAGGACCTGGCCGTCGGGCTCATCGGGCCAGGCCGGCAGGGCGACGGCCAGGCAGGCCGCCAGGGTGTGAAGCTTGTAGATACGGGACATGTCGTTCCACGGTTGCAGGAAGGAATGGATCCCGGTGGAAACAACGCATGGAGACCTATCACGCACGCAGGGGCGCACGCGAAACCGGCCTGCGCCCGCCCACCGCGGGGTTGCCAACGAAGCTCCAGGCCGGTCTCCGGGCTTGCGAGGGTCATGAACGCCTTCACCTTCCCATGCACAGGCACAGTGGTGTGTCGAAGGGTTCGCTCGCTTACCGTTGCGGGGGCAGCGCCGGACTTGTCCTGTAAAGGACGCACCGGCTTCCCGTTTCACCCTGCGCGCGGCGGCGCAGGACACCTGAAACTGGCGCGCATCTGACCATCGATCGGCGAGGGAGTCAAATGCGCAGGGGGAGGGGTCAGCGACCGCGTCGGCGCGAGACGCGGGCCTCGATGTTCTTGCGCCCGATCAGCAGCGGCGGCTTTTCCACCACCGGCTCATCGGCCAGCCATTTGTACATCACCAGGCAGTCCACCAGCCCCAGCTGGGCATGGCGGTAGGCCTTGGGCAGCCGGCCGACAGTCTCGAAGCCAAGCTTGTGCCACAGCGCCACGGCCACTTCGTTGCTGGCCACCACCGAGTTGAACTGCAGGGCCAGGAAGCCTTCCTGGCGTGCCAGCTTCTGCGAGTGTTCGCACATCAGCCGCGCCACGCCACGACCGCGGGCGGCCTCGGCGACCATGTAGCCACAGTTGCCGACATGGCTGCCGGGGCCTGCTGCGTTGGCCTTGAGGTAGTACGAGCCCAGCAGTTGGCCGTCGGCTTCGGCCACCAGGGTGTGCAACGGCAGCGAAAGCCACAGGTGGCGGGCTTGCTCGAAGCTGAGGTCGGGGTCGAAGGCGTAGGTCTGGCGGGCCTGGACAATGGCCTGGAAGGTCGGCCAGAAGTGCTCGAAGTCTTCTGGCGTCATGGGTCGGATGTCAATCATTGCAGCTCCGTGGAATCGGGTTGGCCCGGCGCCGCCGCGCAGGGCGGCGCCGGTACGGTCAATCGTTGGCCTTGCCCACAGCGTCCATGACCCGGGCCGAATACACCAGGGCAGCGCCCGCATTCATCGCCACGGCCACGCCAAGGGCTTCGGCGATTTCCTCGCGGGTGGCGCCGTGCTTGACGGCCTGCTGGGAATGGACGGCGATGCACCCATCGCAGCGGGTGGTGACGGCCACCGCCAGGGAGATCAACTCGCGGGTCTTGGCATCGAGGTGGTTGGTCTTGGCCCCGGCACCGCTGGCGGTCATGTAGCCGGCCACGGTGTCGGGGGACAGCTGCTTGAGATCGCCGATGCCGGCCATCAACTGCTTACGGTAGGCGTCCCAGTCCATCATGCTCATCGTCTTCACCTTGTAGGGTTGGCAACAGGAGCTTTCAGGCTAGTCGAAGATTCTACCCTTGCCCGCCTCTCAGGGGCCGCGTCAGATGTAGATGAAGAACAGCACCAGCGCCGCGACCACGGCCCACTTCTCCAGGTAGTAGCGGGTACGGTTGCGTTTCTTCATCGCCTTGCCGCGTTCGCGAATCTTGTAGATGCGGGTGAACAGGCGGTTGATGCCGCCGGTCTTGTCATTGGCATCGTTGGGCGCGGCGGCGGCGGCCATGACGTTGCGGCTGAACCAGCGGTTGAAGGCAGTTGCCCAGCGGTACTTGAGCGGGCGCTCGACATCGCAGAACAGAATGATGCGATTGTGGTCGGTGGTGTTGGCAGCGTAGTGGATGTAGGTCTCGTCGAACACCACCGCCTCGCCGTCGCGCCAGGAATACTTCTGGCCATCGACATCGATGTAGCAGCCGTCGTCGTTCGGTGTGTCCAGGCCCAGGTGGTAGCGGTAGGAGCCGGCATAGGGGTCACGGTGACGTACCAGTTTGGCGCCCGGCGGCAGGGTGGCGAACATGGCCGCCTTGACCGTACCGATGCCCTGCAGCAGTTCGGTGGTGCGGGGGCACAGCTTCATGGCCGAAGGGTGGCTCTCGCCGTACCACTTCAGGTAGAAGCGCTTCCAGCCGGTTTTGAAGAACGAGTTGAAGCCGACGTCGTCGTAGTTGTCGGATTTCTTGATTTCACCCACGTGCAACAACTGCTGGGCTTCTTCGCGGATTTCCTGCCAGTGATCCTTCAGCGGCTGCAACTCCGGGAACGCCTCCACCGGCAGGTAGGGCTTGGCTGGGTGCCGGGAGAACAGGTACAGGAAGGCATTGACCGGGGCGAGGAAGCTGGAGTGGTCACCCAGCTGGCGGGTCAGTTTATGGCGAACCCGACCGCGCAGGTGAACATAGGCGATCGAGAGGGCGAAGATCAGTACGAGTGCGATTTTCATGGACGGATGCTTGTCGAAATGGCCACGCGTCATGGCTTGAGCCCGCCAGCATAAACAATCATGGAGGCGCTTTGTAGGATTAATCTCAGATTGCCAGGCAGACATTGGTACGAGGTGGTACCCGCCATGAGGGGTGAGGCTCAGGCGTGCCTGTGCGATGATGCAGCCATGCCTACGCAACAGGACCCTTGCCAATGCCAGTGGATGAACGGGAAAAAGGGCAACCGTTCAAGCGGTTGTTCTTCGCCCTGCCGGTGACCGATGCCCAACGCCGGGCCATGGCGCAGTGGCGCCGAGGCCTGGGCCTGCGCAGCGGCAAGCCGGTGCCGGCGGAAAACTTTCACCTGACCTTGCTGTTCCTGGGGGACGTGGACGCGGCCTTGGTGCCTGCGCTGTGCGCAGCCGTCGACAGCCTCAAAGGCCCGGACGCGCCGCTGCGCCTGACCCTGGACCGCCTGCAGGTATGGCCACGGGCCAATGTGCTGGTGCTGGAGCCACAGGATACGCCGCCGGCCTTGCGCCGATTGGTCTATGCCCTGGAGCAGGCCGTGCTGCCGCTGGGCATCGCCGGGCAGGGCCGGGAATACCGAGCGCACCTGACCTTGTCCCGGGACTATCGCGCCCAGGTGCCGGAAGCTGCGGTGGCACCGGAGTTCTTCCTCGCCGCCCGGCATTTCACCCTCTATGAGTCACGCAAGGGGCGCTACTGGCCGTTGGCCGAGTGGCCCCTGGCAAATTGACCGTCAGGCCGGCTGCGCCTCGGCGTTGACGAACCGCTGTGCACCAAGGCACGGGCAGGTAATGCTTGAAGTGTTCGCCGTAGCTACTTTGATGGCTGTGAGGTCGAGCGCCGCCCGCGCGGCGCTCGATCTCACGGGCAGCACCTGCCTCAAGACCGATGCCGCCTCTCAAGGGTTGTGGGGCCCAGACGCGATGCGTACCATGCCGGCATTCCTTCCAATAACAAAACCGCGCGTCACCGGCCTTGAACTGAGCGGGTGATGGGCGGCCTATCGCCTTGTCTTCGGAGATCAACAACCCTTCCATGAACGGACCTACCCCTAGTGTTCTGCCGCCAACCGCCGGTACCGGCAGCTGGCTGAGTGTCGTCGCCCTGGCCCTGGCGGCCTTCATCTTCAATACCACTGAGTTCGTCCCGGTGGCGCTGCTCAGTGACATCGGCCGCAGCTTCGAGATGACCACGGCCCAGGTCGGGCTGATGCTGACCATCTATGCCTGGGTGGTGGCCCTGGCGTCGCTGCCGATGATGCTGCTGACCCGCAACATCGAACGCCGGCGCCTGCTGCTGTTCGTGTTCCTGGTGTTCATTGTCAGCCACCTGTTGTCCTGGCTGTCCCAGAGTTTCGCCATGCTGCTGGTCAGCCGCATCGGCATTGCCCTGTCCCATGCGGTGTTCTGGGCCATCACCGCCTCGCTGGCAGTGCGTGTGGCGCCACCTGGTCAACAGGCCAAGGCCCTGGGCCTGCTGGCCACCGGCACGACCCTGGCGATGGTCATGGGTATCCCCCTGGGCCGGGTGGTGGGCGAAGCCCTTGGCTGGCGTGTGACGTTCCTGAGCATTGCCGGGGTGGCGCTGGCCACCATGCTCTGCCTGATGAAATCGCTGCCGTTGCTGCCCAGCCAGAACTCCGGCTCCCTGCGCAGCCTGCCGATCCTGTTCAAGCGCCCGGCGCTGGTCATCACCTACCTGCTGGTGACCTTGGTGATCACCGCGCAATTCACGGCCTACAGCTACATCGAGCCGTTTGCCTTGCACGTGGCGCAGATCGGTGGCGAGCGCACCACGCTGCTGCTGTTGCTGTTCGGCGGCGCGGGTGTCTTCGGCTCGCTGTTGTTCAGCCGCTACAGCGACCGCTTCCCCCATGGCTTCCTGGTGGCGGCGATCGCGGCCCTGGCGTCCTGCTTGCTTCTGCTGTTGCCGCTGTCGGGCAATTTCTATGTATTCGCCGCCTTGAGCATGGTCTGGGGCGTGGCGATCCTGAGCTTCAGCCTGTCGCTGCAATCGAAGACCCTCAAGCTCGCCTCGGATGCCACCGATGTGGCGATGGCGCTGTTCTCGGGGATCTACAACATCGGCATCGGCGGCGGCGCGCTGTTGGGCAGTATCGTCAGCAGCCAGCTGGATGTGGCCTATATCGGCCTGGTGGGCGGTGCTGTCGCGGTGGTCGGGCTGGTGCTGGCCGCGGCCAGTACCGCGCGCTTTCGTGAAGCCCTGGGCAAACAGGGCTGAGCCTTGTCGGCACCGGTCATGGCGCACCGGGTGGCTGCAGCGCGGCGAAGCGCTCACGCAGCCACAGGTGCAGCTGCGACACGACAGGTGACAGCTGCTTGCGATGCGGGCACACCAGCGTCACCGGCGTCGGTTCGCCAAGGTGCTCGGGCAGCAGCACTTCCAGCTCACCTGCAGCCACATTGGCGCTGACATCCAGCCACGACTTGTAGACGATCCCTTCGCCTTCCAGGGCCCAGCGCCGCACCACATCGGCATCGTCGCTGAACAACGGGCCGCGCACCTGCACGCTGCGACTGCCCAGGCGCCACCGGTCGTACACCCGGCCCATCTGCAGGTACAGCAGGCACGCATGCTGTTGCAGCTCATCGAGCGTGCGTGGCCGGCCATGGCGCGCCAGGTAGCCGGGCGACGCCACCAGGACCCGGCGGTTCCAGGGCGCCAGGGGTAGGGCGATGTAGTTGGCGTCCTGGTTCAGGCCATAGCGGATAGCCACGTCCACCGGATCGCGGGCGAAGTCGGCGATCTGGTCGGAGAGAAAGAAGCGCAGGCTCAAATCAGGGTGTTCGCGGCGAAACGCACTGAGCCAGGGCAGCAGGAGATTGCGGCCCAGGTCCGAGGGCGCCGACACCTGCAGCACTCCGCGCAGGGTGCTATGGGCACCGTGCAGGTTGTCTCGGCCCTGGCGCAGGGTATCGAGCACGCTGTGGGCCGTGGGCAGGTACAGCTCGCCTTCGGCGGTCAGGCGCAGGCTGCGGGTGGTGCGGGCGAACAGGCGCACGTCCAGCTCGCGCTCCAGGCGCTTGATCGCCGCCGCCACCTGGCCTGGCAGCACGCCCGCCTCCAGAGCCGCAGCGGTGAAACTGCCCAGTGCACTGCTGCGCACGAACAGTTCGAGGTCGGTGATGCGCAGCATTTTCACTCCAGGGATGAAAGTGTTGTTGCATTGTGCCGCTTTTTCTTTTTCCCAGGAAAGATAAGATGCCCGGCACATTCCGTTCCCCTGAGGAGTTTCCCTGATGGATACCGTTGCCCTGGCCAAGCGCCGCTACACCACCAAAGCCTACGATGCCAGCCGTCGCATTCCCCAGGCGACCATCGACGCGTTGCTCGAACAACTGCGCCACAGCCCGTCCTCGGTCAACTCCCAGCCTTGGCACTTCGTGGTGGCCGACAGCGCCGAAGGCAAGGCACGCATCGCCAAGGCCACCGAGGCCTTTGCCTACAACACGCCGAAAATCCTCAACGCATCCCACGTGATCGTCTTCGCTGCCCGTACCGACATGACCGAAGCCCACCTGGAGGCGGTACTGGCGCAGGAAGCCGCCGATGGGCGTTTCCCTACCGAGCAGGCCAGGGCCGGCCAGGACCAGACCCGTCGCGGCTACGTGAATCTGCACCGCTTCGACCACAAGGACCTGCAACACTGGATGGAGAAGCAGACCTACCTGGCGTTCGGCACCGCACTGCTCGGCGCCGCTGCCCATGGCCTGGACGCCACGCCTATCGAAGGCTTCGACAGCAAGGCGCTGGACGCCGAGCTGGGCCTGCGTGAACGAGGCCTCACCAGTGTGGTGGTGCTGAGCCTGGGCTACCGCAGTGAGGATGACTTCAACGCAGGGCTTGGCAAATCGCGCTTGCCGGCGTCACAGGTGTTCACCTTCCTCTGAGGGCGCGGCAGGTCATCGCATGAAAACCGGCCAGGTGCGTACACCTGGCCGGTCATTCCTCCTGCGCCTGGGACAACGGGCGTGCCACCTGCTCCAAAGACCTGCGCTCGGCTGCCGTCCCCCATCGCGCCTGCACCAGCGCGGCAAAGACCATCAAGCCGGCCCCGATCAAATAGCCATACAGCACATTCGTACGTTCTCCCGTCTCGATCAGGGCGCCGAACAATGCTGGCCCGGCCAGCCCACCCAGGCCCGTGCCAAAGGCATAGAACACGGCGATGGCCAGGGCGCGGATCTCCAGCGGAAAGGTTTCGGCCACGGTCAGGTAGGCCGAGCTTGCCGCGGCGGAGGCGAAGAAGAAAATCACCATCCAGGCCAGCGTCTGCTGGGTGACGTCGAGCAGTTGCTGCTGGAACAGGTACCCGCTGATGCCCAGGAGTACGCCGGATATCAGGTACGTGGCGCTGACCATCAGGCGCCGCCCCCATACATCGAACAGCCTGCCCAACAGCAGTGGCCCACAGAAGTTGCCTAGGGCGAAGGGCAGCACGTACCAGCCGATGCGCTCGGACGGTACTCCGTAGAAATCGGTGAGGACCAGGGCATAGGTGAAGAAGATGGCGTTGTAGAAGAACGCCTGGGCGCCGAGCAGGGTCAGGCCGACCAGTGCCCGCCGCCGGTGGGCACCGAACAGGCAGCGCACGACCTCGCCCAAGGGCGTGTGGTCACGGGCATGCAGGCACAAGGGCGGGCTTTCGATGGCCGGTAGCGCGATGCCGCGCGCGCGGTACTGGCGTTCGATACCGGCGACGATACGTTCGGCCTGTTCCGGTTGGTTGTGGATCAACAGCCAGCGTGGGCTCTCCGGGATCCACAGGCGCATCAGCAGGATCGCCAGGCCCAGCACCGCACCGATGCCGAAACACAGGCGCCAGCCCAGCTCACCGCCCACCAGTGCCGGGTCGAGCAGCACCACCGACCCCACCGCGCCAAGGGCGGCGCCCAGCCAGAAGGTGCCATTGATGGTCAGGTCCACCCAGCCGCGACAGCGGGCCGGGGTGAATTCCTGGATGGTCGAATTGATCGCGGTGTACTCACCGCCGATGCCGGCGCCGGTGAGAAAGCGAAACAGCAGGAAGCTCCACAGGTTCCAGGAAAACGCGGTCGCGGCCGTGGCGCCGATGTACAGGACCAAGGTGACGAAGAACAGCCGGCGCCGGCCCAGGCGGTCGGTCAGCCAGCCGAACAGCAGGGCGCCAAGTACGGCTCCGGCGATGTAGCTGGCGCCCGCCAGGCCGATCTCGGTGTTGCTCATCTGCAGCGCCGGGCTGTCCTTGAGCGCGCCGGACACCGCGCCTGCCAGGGTCACCTCCAGGCCATCGAGCAGCCAGGTGATGCCCAGGGCCAGGACCAGCAGCGTGTGGAAGCGGGTCCAGGGCAGGCGGTCGAGGCGGGCGGGGATATCGGTGCGGTAGGCGCGGCCGGTCGGGGATTGGGGCACCAGGGGCTCCTGTCTGCTGGCGAGTGTGCGCATGGCAGTTGAGCCGCTGGCGGGGGGAGAGTTCATGTTTTTAAGCGTTTGGCGTAACGGCGTCGGGGGGGGGGGTGGGTTAGGGCCCCCCCCCCCCCGCCCCCCCGCACACCCCCCCCCCCCCCCCACACACCAACACCCCAACACCCCCCCCCCCCCCCCCCCCC
>NZ_JBLUPW010000028.1:0-62289 GCF_048068175.1 Pseudomonas sp. NY15356
GCTCATCACCAGGCCCTGGAGCTCCAGCGCCTCGCGATACGCCTTCGCGCTGCCGTACAGCACCCAACGCTCGCGCTCTGGTAGATTTCGGAATGCGGCATAGCTTGGCCAAGGGCCGCTGATGATCGCTGCGCCAGCGACCTGCTGGAGCGCCTGGGGGGGGGTAGACGGGTTGTTCATTGCAGGGTCTCCCCAGTTGCAGTGGTCCGCCGCATCGGTGCCAGCGGCAAGGGCGTAGGAGCAAGCGGAGGCTGATGATCGACACCAGGACCGATCATCGATCTGATGGCCGACTCCATCGCTCGCTTGGCGTTGTGCTTGACCCGCTGCGCCTTCTGGTAAAGCTCGTAGGTGTCCGCCGTGTAGGCGATCACTGCGTCGTAGAGCGGGTTTGATGGGTCGATGCGGCGACTTTTCGGGTCAGGTTCACCGCACGCCCGGAAGAACATGCTGTACTCGTCGTTCAGCCTTATCCGCATGCGCCTGGCCATGGACTGCGCCCGGTAATACTCGGCAGCCCGTTCAGCGACCTTCTGAATTAGTTGCTGCTTGGTTGGTTTCTTCATCGCTGCTGCCTCGGGTGAATCTTGAATCGCCCCTGCGGGATCTCTGGATGTGTTGCCCGCTCCGCCGTGACGTAGGTGCACTGCTCTACGAACTGGTCGAATCGGCGTGTGATCGCAGGCTTTGGCCAAATGGCGAATGGCTGCCCTCCTTCGTCGGAATGACGGCTGCGCACCATGGCGAACGGGAGCGGTGCGCCGGTCACCTCGCGCATGACGGCATTTACCACCCAGGCCGGGAGGCCATGACGGTTATTGATGCGGTCACGGATCGTGGTGATGGTCTCGAAGCCACTGGGCACCGAGTCGAGGTAGCGCACTTGCTCGAGCTTGGTCGTACGGTCCTCAACTCGCTCTAGCGCCATCTGATGGGCGGCCTGTTGACGCTCGATCGCAACCAGCTGATTCGCGCTTGCCGCGATGAGCTCGGCCTGGGTCATCGGGCGCGTCTGCTGCCCTTCCAGTTGGTTCAGCCGGGCAAGTACGCGGCGACGAACACCCTTCGACTCGCGCATGGCGACCAGCTTGCATTGGTCGGCAGTGAGCCGAAGCCCTTCGCTGGGGCGCCCAGGGCCGTCCGGCTTTATTACGAAAGTTTCGTAAAACTCCCCATCCAGCTCATCCTTGCAGCGAGCAACGAAGTCGTTGTGGCGGACCGCCCCCTCGCCGAAATCAGCGCGGGCCTCGTTTACCAGAGCCAGCAGCTCGGTGGTATCCATGGTGGTGAAGGTGGTAGAAGGCAGGTTCATGCCGCACCTCCCACATGCTTTGCTTCATGGAAGGCGGATGCACTGCGGTGCGGGAACAAGAAGTTGCTCGTCGAGAAGACAACGACCTCCAACTGGCGCTCCAGCTCTCCTACGACAGGGTTTTCGAAACCGCCGAGGCCCGGCACAACATGCGCCCAGTACAAGGCTTTGATGGCTCGAAACGCCTCGCGGGCTTCATTGAACCGGGCGATCTCCTCGGCAGAGAGGATTACGTCCTGCACAATCTCACCGGAAACCGGCGATGGCATCAGCTCGCGTCGCACGGTCAGCATGCCGCACCTCCCGCGCCACGTTTCGGCGAAGTCGGTTTTTGTGGCGCGGAATGGTCTTTGTGGACCTGCTGGAACTGCTCAATCGAGCTTTCAATTCCCCCAAAGTTGGTGTCATCGAGATACTTGACCAGGTCGGCTAGATCCTCTGCATGCCGTCCGCCGTCGTGGGCGTGACTGATATGGATCGCTCGGGCTAATGCGCAAAGCCATACCTGATAGTCCTTGGCGATCAGCAATTGGAACTCAGCCTCTGCTGCCACATCTGCAATTGTCACGGATGCGTTCATGCCTCACCCCCGTTGCCTGCAGCTGCGGCAACGCTCTTCTCGACCGAAAAAATCAGAGCGCTCACCGTCTCGCCGAGAAAGCCAAGGGCCGCCATCCCGTCGCAGTAGGTCATTTCGCCGTAGTTCAGTGAGTCGTGCATGTGCTGGCAGATCTGACTCATGCCAGAAGAAAGAGTACGTGCGGCACGCAACGCATCCTGGGCATCCAGGCCAGGCTCAACACTGAGAAGTTGATCGCTGTTTCTTGCGATGGGCGTGTCGAGCAGGCCGATCTTGCGAGTGAGGATTTGTTGCGCCGGCGATGCCTCAGTGGTATTTTTCGGGTGCGACATAGCGCATCTCCTATTTGCATAGCGATGTGATTCAAAGACCTCCTGGCAGAGGTCGGTTAAAGAACCCGCCTGGCAGCGGGTTTTTTTGCGTCCTGGACTCGGGCATCCCTATCATCCACGGAACACAAAAACTGCGACCCCCTCCCCTGAGAGGGTCATGGCCTACCCTGGGCGGGGTTGCCGAATAGATGTCTGCGCGCGCATATCACGCTCCTTTGAAAGCGCAACAGGCGCTCTTTTTCTTTGCGAATCAATCAGGTTAACGGCCGAGCTACGCCTTTCAAGGGCAGGCGCATAACTTTCCCGCCAGCCCCTAACTACACGCATGCAGAAAACCACAGCCAAGGTTCGGATCACGGTTGGGCCTGCGCGGTACTGGATGGATTCACAGCAGACTCGTTGGTCTGCGACTGGTGGCGTCTTGCTGGTACATTTTGCTCCAAGGTCGGAAGCGACTCCGCCAGTGATGGGCGGACACTAGAAGCAGCGATACGCCCATGAGTTTTGGCCTGGATTAACAGCGCCATGTCAGCAGAGCAGCCATGGACGCCTCGCACCCAGCCGCTGACAGTGCCCTGGGTGACTCCAAGAGCTTTAGCTGTGGCCACCTGGCCGCCAAAAAAACTGACCAAGTCACTGAAAATTTCATTCATGGGCTGAACGCCGAATAGAGGTATGCCTTTACTGTATTTTACAGGCATACCTTTTTGCAAGAAAAAAGGGTAACCATTAAATTGGTGAGCTATGGAACTCAAAGACCGCCTCAAGCACGCTCGTCGTCATGCGCAGCTCACCCAATCGGATTTAGCCGAGAGGGCGGGTATCAAGCAGGCCTCTATTTCTGAGATCGAGCGGGGGCTTTCTCGGACGAGCGGGCACCTTGTAAAACTCGCCCAGATCTGCGGCGTAAACCCCGTCTGGCTAGCAGAAGGAGTTGGTCCAGCATTTGATGGCGAAGAGGACGACTCTCCGTCCGGAGTGATGTCAGCCGCCGATATGGTTCGGCAAATGCTGGAGAAGAAAGGAGCCGGTCTCTCCGAGCAGGCGCGCAAGAGACTTTTGGAGGTGGCCGAAGAAGCCGATTCGTTTCCCGCCTCCCAAAACTCAACCATCACCAGCGGACGTCGCCAGGCTGGTGATGAGATCCGTATTGCGCACTATGACGTGCGTGGCGGCATGGGTGGCGGGCAGGTCAACCATGACTATCCCGAGATGCTGCAGGATGTGAGGGTGAGCCTGAGGCATCTGCGCGAACTGGGCCTGGCGTTCCAGGAGCCACATCATCTCAAGCTTGTAACAGGATGGGGGCAGTCAATGGCCCCGACTATCAAAGACCGAGACCCGTTGATCGTGGATGTGAGCATCCGTGAATTCATGGGTGATGGCGTGTATTTCTTCTCATGGGGCGGCCATGAATACATCAAGCGGCTGCAGGTCGCTGACGATGACCACTTTGAGATGATTTCAGACAACCCGAAGCACAAAGATCGGATGATCCGCAAAGACGAAACCTACATTCAGGCGCGAGTGCTTTATGTCTGGAATGGAAATCTACTGTAGCGCCTAAGGATTCCCCTAGGCGCATAGCAAGCGGGTCAGAACGGGGCGGCCTCCGCCTCCTCCTCCGCATTCACCTCCAGCACCAGGTTGCTGGCCTGCTCCTCATCAAGCTCCCATCTAAGCGTGACCCCACCATCATCACCAAAGGTCATCTCGATCTCCGGCGTCTCCGACAGCGTGTTCATAACCTCTTCCCAGTCTTGATCACTATCCGTATCCAGCTGATGGATCGTGACCCATCGCTGGGTCTGCGCCAAAGGGTGATTGATCATTGAGGAAATCCTCAAGACTAGGCGCTCCATGCCAGTCATGACTCTGCGCTCATCTGCCTGCTTCTTTTGTTTGGCCATTTCTGCCTCCTTTTACTGTACATCCATACAGCTGAGACTACCCAATGTTTGAGGCTCCATGGAAGGTTAAGGCAAAAATAAAGGTATGCCTGTTGACACACAAATAAAGGTAAACCATTATTTATTTCGACAGCACTCAACTGCATGGAGCTACGCATATGAACGCACTGACTTTCGGCACATGGACTGGGAACCTTGGCATGGGGCTGGCCGAGCGCGAATTACAGTGCGTAATGGCCGTAGCGTGCGGAATGACGAGCAAAGAGGCTGCGCGCGAATTCGGAGTGGCGAAAGACACTGTAGACAAGCGCCTGCTTGCTGCCAGTACAAAGCTTGGTGTCACCAAGCGCGCCCAGCTGGTTGCAGAAGCCATGCGCCGCGGCCTTATTTCTCCTCTTGTTCTTGCTCTATGCACCGTCCTGATCGGCCATTCCGTCGCAGGTAGCGACGAGTTCACCCGCGTTCGCCGCCCCGGTGAGCGCAAGCTAGTTGAAACCAGGGTCAGCCGGCGCACCGAATGCGCCCTGGCGGTGGCGTGACGCTAATCACCTGACCTAACCCATCCAGTTTTTTGCGAAAGCCATTTATCGCGGCAGGCCATCGGCTTGCCCGGAGAAAGCTTCACCAACCCAAGAGGAAACACCCATGTTCGGACTTAAAAAGCTGTTCGGTAAAGGTCGCGAAGCCCGTGCGGCCATGGCCAAGCTGGAAAACCGCGACCTGCTCCAAGGCGTTGTCTACGGCTGCTTCTACGTTGCGGCGGCTGACGGCGAGATCGAGCCTTCGGAGCTGGACAAGATCGACCGCCTACTGCGCAACGAGCCAAAGCTTCAGGGCTTCGGTGCTGAGTTGGGCAACCTGATCGACAAGGCCAAGGCCGATTTCAACGAGGGCGGCGCCCGCATCATCCGCATGAACGCCGAGCGTGAACTGGCCGACCTGGCTCATACCCCGGGTGATGCCGAGACGGTCATCAACTTCATGCTGACCATCGCCGAGGCTGACGGTGAGATCGAACCTGCCGAAGTAGCCGTGCTGGAGCGCGCCGCCGGCAAGCTGAACCTGCGCCTCAAGGACTACCTGTGATCGCTCGTCGTCGAGCCAGGCCTGGCAAAGCGGTGCTGCTGATCGCGGCTGTTTCTCTGTCCTTACTGGCAGTGAGCGCGGCATTCAACTGGGGTTCGTGCCAGTGGTACGGCTACCAGACCGAGCGCCAGACCAAGTTCGCGCCATATGTCGGCTGCATGGTGAGAACCAGCAGCGGATGGGTGCCACGCACCGAACTGCGCACGGCGCAATGACAGAAAGGGGTGGTGGCGATCACCACCCCTAACCCAAAGGAGTTTGAACATGCTTTGTCTCACCCGCCGCATTGGCGAACGCATCGTCATCGGTGACGGAATAACCGTGCAGGTATTGCAGGTAACTGGCGGCATCGTGCGCCTGGGCGTCGTGGCGCCAAAAGGCGTGGCGATCGACCGCGAAGAAATCCGTGAACGCAAACAGAAGGAGCCACGTCATGGCCTTTGAATACGATAGCCGCACCGCTGACAAATTCGTCGTTCGCCTGCCTGACGGCATGCGCGACCAAGTGGCCGCTGCCGCCAGCGCGGACGATCGATCGATGAACTCGCTGATCATCACGGCAATCCGAAACGAACTGGAAGGCCGCGCCCGCGCCAACGCCCTCATTGATGCGCTCACCAATGCAGCGGAGGCAAAGGGGGTCACCCATGACGCTGCCTAAGCCCATTCGGAACGAGTTCGAGGACCTGGGTGAACGCCTTGTGCGCTTCGGCAAGGCCCTGCAGGACAGCACCACCAGCGTGGGCCGACTCAACCAGCTCGCCCGGGAGTGCGGCATTACGCTGCGCCTGCGGGCGGTTACGGACATGGAGAGTACCTGCCATGCGCACCCTCGCTGATATGGCGCTCTGCCGGGCCCGGGGCCGCCTGAAGTCGGTTCTGTCTCGGGCGGCAGCCAAGCCTGCCGCGCAGGCCGTCCCCAACAATGCCGTCAACCCAGCGGTGGAGGTCGTCATCACCGGACCGATCAACCGCTACATGTTCCTTCAAGGGCGAAGCTGGGCAATCGATATGTTGGCCTCGCTTCGGGCGGTTCCGCCGGAGGTGGCCATCGAGCGCTTGGCTGCTGCAGCTGCCGGGAAGCCAGGTAGCTATGCAGCCGGTATCCAGTCGGTGATCAAGCAACTGAAGGAGGTCTCGCAGTGAAACGCCGAGCAATCATCCCATCCGCACTGCCATCCGTTGGCCAGCCTCTGGCCGGTGGCTTCTACGCCGGGCGTCTGTTCTTCGACGGTGCCGAGCACGCGGTAATCGATGCTGGGCGCGAGTTCGAAGCCGTTGCTCAGTGGTGGGAGCAACCAGGGCCGCGAGTGAACGTCCGTGGAGCCCTGTCGTTCCATGACGGACTAGCTAATACCCGAGCCATGGCCGAGGCCGGCAGCGCTATTGCGCGCAAGGTGCTGGCGATGACGATTCGTGGGCAGCGCGGTTGGCACCTGCCAAGCATTGAGGAGCTGCAGGTCATGCGGGCGAACCTTCTGCAGCTGCCTGACTGGGATCGCTACTACAGCTCCTGCCGTGCCGGCGGCCCAGCCCAGGCCTTCACCCACATGGAGTACTGGTCCAGCACGCAGAATTCCGCCGGTAGTTCCTGGTGCCTACACATGCTGCCATGGTGTACGCCGACCACAAACTGGGCCAGCAAGAGCAAGGGCATCCGCCCGGTGCGCACCCTGCTGATCTGCCAGGAAGCCTTCGTGCACGCGCCATCGACCGACGCGGCCCTGCCTGCCCCCTATCTGCGCGGCCTGGCCAACCAGGTGGCAGTGGCCAACGTGCTCGAGCGCTTCGTGAACGAGGACGCCGGCAAGTTTTACGGGCGCACTGAGGCCCTGGTAGCTGAGCTGGTTTCGCTTGCTGCTGACGTGACAGATCAGCGTGACAACCAAAACCTGACGCGCCAGGCCGGGAGGAAGGTATGAGTGAAGAGACTGAGGTATTGACGGTCGAGGGCCTGGCCAAGCTGCTGGGCCGCACCGAGGCGTCAATCAGGGAGGGGATTCGCCGCGGCGTGCCGTGGCTGCCCAAGAGCTTCAAAATGGGCAACCGACACTGCTGGCTAAAAGAGGATGTGCGCAAGTTCTTGCGCGAGTTCAGGGATGGGGAGCACCAAAAGCCAAAGCCTGGACGAAAACGGAAAGATCCGCCAACGCTGCGGGTTGCCTGACCTCAGCCGAGCTTTTCGGCGAGGTCTTGCGGGCTTAGGTGTGTATAGCGCTTGAGCATCGCCAGGGTCTTGTGCCCTGTAATGCTCGCGACTTCCATCATGGTGAAGCCGCGTTCGAAGAACCGACTGGTCGCCTCATGGCGAAGGTCGTGAAGGCGAAGCCCTTCAATCCCAGCGGCCTCGCAGGCCCTGGGGAAGTAGTTGCTGATAGTGTTGAGGGCCAGGCTGAAGTACCGACCACCATTGATCGGCGTGGGCAAGCTCTCCAGCAGGGTGATCGCCCGGGATGACAGTGGCACGGCTCGTCTTTCGCCATTCTTGGTGTCTTCCAGGTAGGCCACTTTGCCGCGGACCTGATCGCGGCGCAGCATCAGCAGCTCAGACCGGCGCATAGCCGTCTCCACCGCCAACTCAATGAACACCGGAAGCTGAGCATTCATCTGGCCGGCTGCCTTGTAAAGCGCGGCGAGCTCCGCCGGCGTCGGGCGCCGATCGCGCTCCTTGCTGCCCTTCGGCATCCGGATGGCCCGGCACGGATTGGTCAGCCCTTCGATACCCCATTCCTTGGTGGCCACCGTGTAGAGGTGGCTGATGACCGCCAGGTTGAGACGAACAGTCGCGGTCGACTTCCCTTCCTTCAGTTCTGCATCGCGATAGGCAGCCATGTCGCTCGAACGGATCGCGGCAAGCCCTTTGCTCGCCAGCTTGTGCTCCTTCCATTTTCGGATGCGGACCTCTTCCTGCTTCGCGCCCTTCTTGGTCGATGTTACCTCGGACAGGTAGCGATCCAGGGCCTCGGCCAGGGTTGTGCTCTCGGCTTCGCGCATATCGACGAAGCGCGCACGCGACATGTCACCCTCGATCTCGGCAGCCCATCGCTGAGCTTCTGCCTTGGTGTTAAAGGTGGCGGAAAGAGTTGGATATCCTTTGCGGCGGATCTGGGCGCGCCAGGCTTCGCCGCGTTTCTCGAAGTAGGCCATGGCGGAATGATAGCGAACGCTTGGGGGAATATCACCCTCCCCCAATTCCCCCAAAATTCCCCCAAATGAAAAAGCCCCGAGTGCTTCGCAGCGCTCGGGGCCTTTAATATGGCGGAGAGATAGGGATTTGAACCCTAGGTACTGTTGCCAGTACAACGGATTTCGAATCCGTCCCGTTCGACCACTCCGGCATCTCTCCAGTGGCGCGCATGATACCAGCGATTTCGTGAAAGGCAAACCCTTCTTTGAAAAAAATTCGCGTGGTATCAGGCGCTTGCGTGAGCGAGGCGCTTAGAGCGGCACGCCCAGGCGCTTGGCCACTTCCTCGTAGGCTTCGATGACATCACCCAGGCCTTGGCGGAAGCGGTCCTTGTCCATCTTCTTGCGGGTTTCCTTGTCCCACAGACGGCAGCCGTCCGGGCTGAACTCGTCGCCCAGGACGATCTGGCCGTGGAACACGCCGAACTCCAGCTTGAAATCGACCAGCAGCAGGCCGGCGTCGTCGAACAGCTTGCTCAGCACTTCGTTGACCTTCAGCGACAGCTGCTTCATGGTCGCCAGCTGCTCGGCGGTGCCCCAGCCGAAGGCCACGACGTGGGATTCGTTGATGAAGGGGTCGCCCTTCTCGTCGTTCTTCAGGAACAGCTCGAAGGTGGACGGCTCCAGCTTGATGCCCTCCTCCACGCCCAGGCGCTTGACCAGGCTGCCGGCGGCGTAGTTGCGCACCACGCACTCGACCGGGATCATGTCCAGCTTCTTGACCAGGCATTCGTTGTCGCCCAGCAGCTTGTCGAACTGGGTCGGGATGCCGGCTTCTTCGAGCTTCTGCATGATGAAGGCATTGAACTTGTTGTTCACCATGCCCTTGCGGTCGAGCTGTTCGATGCGCTTGCCGTCGAACGCCGAGGTGTCGTTACGGAACAGCAGGATCAAGCGGTCGGCGTCGTCGGTCTTGTAAACCGATTTGGCCTTGCCGCGGTAGAGTTCTTCGCGTTTTTCCATGATGGGCTCCGCTTGCTTGAGTAGGTGGGCTAGGCGATTTCGCGCCAGTCGAGCCCGTGTTCCTGGTTCGCCACCTGGAGCCAGTCCGGGTCGCACCCCAAGGTGTCGACGAAGCACTGGCGGGCCAGTTGTGGCCGGTTGTTCTTGCTGCTGAGGTGGGCCAGCACCAGGTGCTGCAGGTGTTGCCAGCCCAGCTCGGCCACCAGGCTCGCGGCCTGGTGGTTGTTCAAATGCCCCTGGTTGCCGCCAACCCTGAGTTTCAGGAAGTGCGGGTAATGCCCCCGGGCCAGCATGTCACGACAATGATTGGCCTCGATCAGCAGGGCGTCCAGGCCTTGGTAACGGTCCAGCAGGTACCTGTCATAGGAGCCCAGATCGGTGAGCATGCCGAAACGTCGGCGGCCATCGCTGAACACGTACTGCAGCGGCTCGAATGCATCATGCTCGACCCGGTTCGCACTGACCTCCAGCGCGCCGATGCGCAGGCTGTCGCCACAACGCAGCAAACCCGTCGCCTCCACCGGCTTGCGCATGCCGCGCAGGGTGCCTTGGCTGAGATAGACCGGTACATTGTAGCGCCGCGCCAGCAGCCCCACCCCATGCACGTGGTCAGCATGTTCGTGGGTGACCAGCACCGCGCTCAGCTGTGCCGCAGACACACCGAGCAGCGCCAGGCGCCGCTCGGTCTCGCGCAGGGAAAAACCGCAATCGACCAGGACGAAGGTATCGTCATGGGCGATCAGCGTGCCGTTCCCCTGGCTGCCGCTTCCAAGTACCGCGAAACGCACTTAGCCGAGGTGGTCCTGAATCATGCTCAGCACGCGGCGGGCCACATCGGCTGGCGCCACGGTGTTGATGTTCTTCTCGACGGTGACCTGAACGTTCTCGCCCACCTTGCTCAGGCGAACCTGGTAGCGCTCGGCACGGGCTTCACGCTCTTCCTTGGACGGCTCGCTGCCGAACATGCGGCCGAAGAAGCCTGGCTGGTTCTGCTTGTCGTCGGGTTTCTCGGACAGGTTGATGTAGTACAGGCCCAGGCTGCGGTTGATGTCCTCGACCCGCCACTCGCCCTGCTCCAGGGCGCGGCCCACGCTGGACCAGGCGCGGTCCAGGTCGGCGCCCAGGTACAGCACCGGGTTGCCGCTGCCGTCTTCGCTCAGGCTGACGCGGCTTGGCGCGTCGAAGTCGCGGGCGGCGAGCAGAGACACCGAACCGCCCTTCTCGGCGCTGCGGTTCATGCTGGCCAGCATCTCGTCGACCAGCAGGGCGTCGGCGGCAGTGTTGGCGGAGCTGGACGGGAACTCAGGCTCGGCGGTGCTGCCGGCCGGGCGCTCGACGCTGACGATGTACACCTCGGAGGTGTTGCGCTGCACGCCAGGCTCCATGCGAACGCGCACGCGCACTTCGCTGTCGGGGCTGCTGGAGGCGCTGGCCAGGCGTTGGCCAAGGGATGCGGACAGCTCGTCGAAACGCTGCCAGGTGGTGTTGAATTCACCGGTCTGCGGGCGCTCTTCGGCGATGCGGAAGCCGTTGTCCTCGAAGAACTGGCGGGCCACCGGCCAGACTTCGGCTGGGGCACGCTGGGCCAGCACCCAACGGCTGCTGCCGCTGCGCTGCAGGGTGAAATCGCTTGCTTCGGCCGCTGCGGTCAGCGGCTGCGGGCGCGGCACCTCGAACTCGCCGGTGGCGTGATCGTCGGCGACGTTGCGCGGGATCGGCAGCAGCGGGTCCAGGCGCTTGACGTTGCTGGCGTCCGGCGGCAGCTGCATCGGCGCGGTGGGGTGCGCCTGCAGGTAGTCGCTGCCGCGGTCGCGGAAATAGCCATCCTCGCCCCACAGCCAGCCGCAACCGCTGGTGCTGGAGATGATCAGGGCAAGGGTGGAGAGACCAGCCAGTCGCTTCATGCGGTGTACTTCCTCGATTAAACCAGTACGCCGGACTGGCGCAGGGCCGCACGGACTTTTTCGTGGCAGCCTTCGCTCAGCCAGGTCAGCGGCAGGCGGATGCCCTTCTGCATCAGGCCCATCTCCACCAACGCCCACTTCACAGGGATCGGGTTGGCTTCGCAGAACAGGTCTTTGTGCAGCGGCATGAGTTTTTCGTTGATTGCGCGGGCCTTCTCGGCATTGCCCTCAAGGGCGGCCTCGCACAGGTCGGCCATTTCGCGCGGGGCGACGTTGGCGGTGACCGAGATGTTGCCCTTGCCGCCCATCAGGATCAGCTCGACGGCAGTCGGGTCGTCGCCGGACAGGACGATGAAGTCCTTGTCGACGCCGTCGAGGATGGCCTTGGCGCGCACCAGGTCGCCGGTGGCTTCCTTGATGCCGATGATGTTCTTGACCTTCGACAGGCGGATCACGGTCTCGGCCTGCATGTCGCAGGAGGTGCGGCCGGGCACGTTGTAGAGGATCTGCGGGATGTCGACGGCTTCGGCGATGTGCTTGAAGTGCTGGTACAGGCCTTCCTGGGTCGGCTTGTTGTAGTACGGCACCACCAGCAGGCAGGCGTCGGCACCGGCATTCTTGGCGTTCTGGGTCAGGTGGACGGCTTCGGCAGTGGAGTTCGCACCGGTACCGGCGATGACCGGGACGCGATGGTTGCTGCGCTTGACGCGCTCGACCACGTGCTTGATGACCAGGATATGCTCTTCGACATCCAGGGTGGCGGACTCGCCAGTGGTGCCGACCGCGACGATCGCGTGGGTGCCTTTTTCCAGGTGGAAGTCTACAAGCTTGTCGAGGCTGTCCCAATCAAGACGCCCTTGTGCATCCATGGGTGTGACCAATGCCACCATACTGCCCGCAATCATGTAACTGCTCCTGCCGGAAAAAGAGAGCGGTAATGGTACTGGCGCCATCGGCCTTGCACAAGCGACGCAGGTGGGCGGAGCATTCCCCTCGGCGCTGCTTTTCGCTACCCTTCTCCCTTTGATCGGCGCAGCGTGGCCCGCCGGGCCGTCGACAATGCTCCGCGCCAGCGTCCACGACCTCGATTGCGAGCCCGGGGCCCTGCCGACAGGAGGCTTTCGCCTGTCCTGTGCCGACCGCTCATCGCTTTAGGAATGCTGCATGTCCACCCCCACCGTCCGCGAACAGTTCCTCGTCATCAGTGCCTTGGGGCCCAACCCCATGGAGCTGGCCAATGTCCTCAGCCGTGCCGCCTTCGACAATCGCTGCGCGGTGATCACCTCGCGCCTGACCCGCCACGGCGAGACCAGCGCCGTGGTGCTGCAGGTCGGCGGCAGCTGGGATGCCCTGGCCCGCCTGGAGTCCGTCCTGCCGGGCCTGGCCAAGAAGCACGGCCTGACCCTCGACGTGGTGCGCAGCGCCGACCAGGAAGTGCGCCCACAAGCCCTGCCCTACGTAGCCTACGTAAGCGCCGCCTATCGCCCGGACATCGTCAGCGAACTGTGCCAGTTCTTCCTCGACCACCGCGTCGAGCTGGAAAGCATGACCTGCGACACCTACCTGGCGCCCCAGACCGGCAGCAGCATGCTCAATGCCCAGTTCACCGTGATCCTGCCGGCCGGCACCCAGATCAGCTGGCTGCGCGACCAGTTCCTGGACTTCGCCGATGCCCTGAACCTGGACGCGCTGATCGAACCCTGGCGCCCACAGAACCCCATGTAAGGAAGCTCCCATGGCCGTAGCACTCGACCAACCCGTCGCCGATTTCCAGGCCCAGGCCACCAGCGGCCAGGCCATCAGCCTTGCCGGGCTCAAGGGCAAGCAGGTGGTGCTGTACTTCTACCCCAAGGACAGCACCCCGGGCTGCACTACCGAGGGCCAGGGCTTCCGTGACCAGCACGAAGCCTTCCAGGCCGCCAACACCGTGGTGTTCGGCGTGTCCCGCGATGGCCTCAAGTCCCATGAGAACTTCAAGGCCAAGCAGGGCTTCCCGTTCGAGCTGATCAGCGACAAGGATGAGGCCCTGTGCCAGCTGTTCGACGTGATCAAGCTCAAGAAGCTGTATGGCAAGGAATACATGGGCGTGGACCGCAGCACCTTCCTGATCGACAAGGACGGTGTGCTGCGCCAGGAATGGCGTGGGGTGAAGGTGCCGGGGCATGTGGATGCGGTGTTGGCTGCGGCACAGGCGCTGAATAAGGCTTGAGATCGATTGGGGCTGCCTTGCAGCCCTTTCGCGGCACAAGGCCGCTCCTACAGAGGATTGCGCGCTTCTGTAGGAGCGGCCTTGTGCCGCGAAAGGGCCGCAAAGCGGCCCCAGCCACTTCAAAGCATCGGTGAAACGCTAGGCTCCTGCCTCGGCCACGCATCCAGCACCGCCTTGAACAACGTCGCCAGCGGGATGGCGAAGAAGATCCCCCAGAACCCCCACAGCCCGCCGAACAGCAGCACCGCACAGATGATCGCCACCGGGTGCAGGCTGACCGCCTCGGAGAACAGCAACGGCACCAGCACATTGCCATCGAGTGCCTGGATGATCGCGTACACGGCCATCAGGTAGATGAACTGGTCGCCCCAGCCCCATTGGAACAGCGCGATCAAGGTCACCGGCACGGTCACCACCACCGCCCCGACATAGGGCACCACCACCGACAACCCCACCAACAAGGCCAGCAACGCCGCATAGTTGAGCCCCAGGCTGATGAAGGCGATGTAAGTGGCGATGCCGCAGATCAGGATCTCGATGCCCTTGCCGCGGATGTAGTTGGCGATCTGCCGGTTCATCTCGTCGCCCACCCGGTTCAGCAGGGTGCGCTGGCGCGGCAGGTAACCGCTGACCCAACGGGCGATGAGCTCGCGGTCCTTGAGGAAGAAGAACACCAGGATCGGCACCAGCACCAGGTAGATCATGGCGTTGACCAGCAGCGGCAGGCTCGACAGGGAAAAGGTCAGCGCCCACTGGCCGAACTTGCCGATCTCGCCGCGCACCGACTCGATGGCGCGCAGCACCTGCTCGTCCGATACCAGGTGCGGGTAGCGCTCGGGCAACAACAGCAACAGCGACTGCCACTTGCCCAGCATGCCCGGCAGCTCGTTGAACAAGGTGATCAACTGGTGCCAGAGCAGCGGCACCAGCACCAGCATGAACACCGCCAGGGCGCCCATGAACAGCGCGAACACTACCCACACGGCCAGCCGGGTCGGCACATGCAGGCGCTCCAGCGCATTGACCAGGCCCTGCATGAGGAAGGCCAGGACCATGCCGGCCAATACCGGCGCGAGCATCCCGCCCAAGGTCAGCACCACGGTGAAGGCCAGGAACAGCAGCACCGCCAGCACCACCGCCTCCTCATCTGAGAAGTAGCGCTGCATCCAGTCGCGAAGCACTTTGAACATTGACGATCGTTGGGGTGGGGCTCAGGCCTTGCGCAGCCAGTAGGTATAGACGCCGGCCTCGGCGGTTTCACGAAGCAGCGTATGACCGGCAAGCTGGGCAAAAGTGCGGAAGTCGCGCTGGGAACCGGCATCGGTAGCGATCACCTTGAGCACCGCGCCGCTGGCCAGGCGGTTGAGTTCCATCTTCGCCTTGAGTAGCGGCAACGGGCAGTTCAGCCCGCTGGCATCCAGCTCGGCGTCGCAGGTCAGGGTGTCAATCATCCGGTAATCTCCTGGCGGGGCAATCTAGCATTGCAGACAAGTTCGGTAGGATAACGCCACTGGTCGCCAACGTGTGAGCCGGCTACAGTAGGCTTTTTGACCGACGCGAGCTTCATGCATGAATCTACTGCGCCCTACCCTGTTGACGCTGGCCTGCCTGATGGCCCTGCCCGGCCATGCCGACGACCTGCCGTCACTGGGTGACGCCAGTTCGGCGATCGTCTCGCCCCAGCAGGAGCATCAACTGGGCCGGGCCTGGCTGAGCCTGCTGCGCGGCCAGGTCAACCAGCTCAACGACCCGCAGCTCAAGGACTACGTCGAGACCAGCGTGTACAAGCTGGCCGAGACCAGCCAGCTGCAGGACCGGCGCCTGGAGTTCATCCTGATCGACAGCCGCGAGCTCAACGCCTTCGCGGCGCCAGGCGGGATCGTCGGGGTCAACGGCGGCCTGTTCCTCAACGCTCAGACCGAAGGCGAATACGCCTCGGTGCTGGCCCACGAACTGGCGCACTTGTCCCAGCGCCACTTCGCCCGCGGCGTCGAAGCCCAGCAGCGCATGCAATTGCCGATGATGGCGGCACTGCTGGCCGGTATCGTGCTGGCGGCAGGCGGTGGTGGCGATGCCGGCATCGGCGTGATCGCCGGCACCCAGGCCGCGGCGATCCAGGAGCAGCGCCGCTTCTCCCGGCAGAACGAACAGGAAGCCGACCGCATCGGCATCCAGAACCTGGAAAAGGCCGGCTACGACCCGCGCAACATGCCCACTATGTTCGAACGCCTGGCCCGCCAGTACCGCTACGACGCCAAGCCTCCGGAGTTCCTGCTCACCCACCCGGTCACCGAGTCCCGTATCGCCGACACTCGCAACCGTGCCGAGCAGGCCCCCAAGGGCGGCGTGGAGGACAGTGCGCGCTACCAGTTGATCCGCGCCCGCGTCGCGTTGATCTATGAAGGCACGCCAGGCCTTGCCGCCAAGCGCTTCCGCGCCCAGCTCGACGAAGACCCGAAACTCGACGCCGCGCGCTATGGCCTGGCCATCGCGCAGATCAAGGGCGGCCAGCTCAACGAAGCGCGGGCCAACCTGCAGCCGTTGCTGGCGAAGGCCCCGAACGACATCACCTACAACTTGGCCCAGGTCGACCTGGACATCACCAACAACCGCCTGGCCGATGCCCAGCAGCGGGTCGAGCGCCTGCGTGCGCTGTACCCGAGCAACTACCCGCTGCAGCAGGTCCGCGCCGACCTGCTGATCAAGCAGAACCGCCCGGCTGAAGCCGAGAAGGTGCTGGACGACCTGATCAAGCGCCGCCCCTACGACCCGGACGTGTGGTATGACGTAGCCGAAGTGCGCGGGTTGTCGGGCAATACCATCGGCTTGCACCGGGCCCGCGCCGAGTACTTCACCCTGGTGGGCGATTTCGACCAGGCCATCCAGCAGCTGGACTACGCCAAGCGCCGTGCGGGCAGCAATTTCCCGCTGGCATCGCAGATCGACCAGCGCCAGCGGGAAATCCTGGAACAGCAACGGATGGTCAAGGAGATGATGGGGCGCTAGGTCTGCGGCCCATCGCGGCACAAGGCCGCTCCTACAAGGGTTAGCGTCCCCCCTGTAGGAGCGGCCTTATGCCGCGAAAGGGCTGCAAAGCAGCCCCGCTGGGTGTCGACTCAGGCGTTACCGGACAGCTTCAACCGTGCAGCCTGAGTAAAGTCCAGCATCCGGTTCAACGGCTTGATCGCCTTGGGCACCAACGCCGGGTCGACGAAGATCTCGTTGCTGCCCTTGCGCAGGCAGTCGAGGGTGCGCTCGAGGGTGTTCATCGCCATCCACGGGCAGTGCGCACAGCTACGGCACGCCGCGCCGTTGCCGGCAGTGGGCGCTTCGACGAATTCCTTGTCCGGGCACAGCTGCTGCATCTTGTAGAAGATGCCCCGGTCGGTGGCGACGATGAAGGTCTTGTTCGGCAGCGTCTGGGCGGCCTTGATCAACTGGCTGGTGGAACCCACCGCATCGGCCAGCTCGATCACCGATTCCGGCGACTCCGGATGGACCAGGACGGCCGCATCGGGGTACAGCGCCTTCATGTCGGCCAGCTGGCGCGACTTGAACTCCTCGTGGACGATGCAGGCGCCATCCCACAGCAGCATGTCGGCGCCGGTCTGCTTCTGGATATAGCGGCCCAGGTGCTGGTCCGGGCCCCAGATGATGGTCTCGCCGTTGTCCATCAGGCTTTCGACGATTTCCAGGGCGCAACTCGAGGTGACCACCCAATCGGCTCGCGCCTTCACTGCCGCCGATGTGTTGGCGTAGACCACCACGGTGCGCTCGGGGTGCTGGTCGCAGAACGCCGAGAATTCCTCCACCGGGCACCCCAGGTCGAGGGAGCAGGTGGCTTCCAGGGTGGGCATCAGCACGCGTTTTTCCGGCGTGAGGATCTTCGCCGTCTCGCCCATGAAGCGCACACCGGCCACCACCACCGTACTGGCGGGGTGGTTCTTGCCGAAGCGGGCCATTTCCAGGGAGTCGGATACGCAACCACCGGTCTCTTCGGCCAGGGCCTGGATCACCGGGTCGCAGTAGTAGTGGGCGACCAGAACGGCGTTCTGGGCCTTGAGCTCGGCCGCGATGGCCGCACGGTATTCGGCCTCCTGCTGCGGCGTCAGCGGGTTGGGCTGCTTGGCGTCAAGATGGGCTTGAACCAACAGGCGTTCGGAAATCTGGGTCATGATCACGGGACCTGCGGGCGCGTATGCGCGTCACTCGAGTGTATCACCCGGCCCTGGCAGGTTGGCTGAAGGTGCCGGATGGCCGGCCAGGCCATCGCGGCCCACCTGCGGGCACGGCGTATTATCGGAGGCCGAAGGCTACAGACAATCGAGGCAATGCAAAAGGGCTTTTTGTGGCTTCGGGTTGGGGCCCGCGCCCGGCGGCGGCCTGCCCCGGTCCTATCGCGGGGCAAGACCTCGTACCTGGGTTTCAGCCTTGCGGCGAAAGTGCTGCCAGGTGAGCGCTCAGGAGCATGGCGAACTCTTCGACGGTCATCTTGCGGCCATTGAAGTCGACCATGCCATCGGCGTAATCCAGACGAGTGACCACGTTGTCACCCTCCACCGTGGCCATGCCGCTCTGCAGCGCCATCATGCCGACCATTTCCCCAGCCTGGCTGGACTGCTGGGCAATGGCCTGGGCGTCGGTCTGCCCATCGAGCAGTGCCTGCAACGTCGCCAGGTCCCCGACCATCGGCTTGGACACCGACAGCTTGCCCTCCAGGCGGGTGACGATCTGCTTGCCCAGCTGGTCGGCCGGCAGGTCGAAGGATGCCGGGCTGGCCAGGTCGACCGCCAGGTTGAAGCGGCTCTCGCCATTGGCGGTCTTGAACGACAGGTTCTCCAGGGCCAGTTGCGGCTTGGCCGCGAGCATCTTCTGCACATCGGCCTGGACCTTGGCCTGCTCCTCGGGGCTCAGGTCGAGCGAAGGCAACTGTTCACCTTGCGCGGCTGCCTGCTGGATGTCCGGCATGCGGGTCTGGTACCAGGCAATCAGCGCCTGCATGGCCGGGATGTCCAGGGACTTCATGCTCCAGACCATCTGCCCGCTGCCCACCGCACGCCCGGCATAGGTGATGTCGGCGACCTTGTATTCCAGGCGGCCGGACAGCTTGTCCTCGCCCTCGGCATCGTAGCGGTTGTTCTGCTCCAGGCCCTTGAGCACCAGGACATCCTGGCTGTTGCCCAGGGTGACCTGGGTCTCGGCCAGCGCCATGTCGAAGTTGCCTACATACACCAAATCATGGCCGGTGCCCTTGAGGTCGCCGGTGACCTTGAAGCCATTGAGCAGGAACTTGACCGGCGCCTGGTCAGCACCGACCAGGTTCATCTCCAGGCGCTCGGCCTTGCCATCGATGCGCACCGCCTGGCCCTCGCGGTCGCCCCGCAGTAGCACACGCATGCCGGAGAAATCCAGGCTGCTGCCGTCATCCTCGCTGAGCTTGAGGGGTGCCAGGCGGATATCGCTGGACAGGCTGCCGTCGTAGCCCAGGCTCACCTGGCCGGTCACCGGCGACTGATCGCCCGCGGCTGCGAACCAGGAGGCGGTGAAATCGTCCTTGTCCAGCTGGCTGTTGCTGGTGGCCATGACCGGCGCCAGGTTCAGGCGCTTGACTCGCGACCAAGGGAACGGGCCATGCTCGATCTGGTCGGTCACCCCCAGGTCGAAGTTCAGCGGCTCGCCTTCGCCGAGCCAGACATTCTGGGCCTTGAGCCGGTAGTGGGCGGTACTGGTGAAGAAGTGCTGCTCCAGCGAGACCAGTTCGATGGTCATACTGCCGCCAGTGCCGGCCATGGCCTTTTTCAATTCCTCGTTGCCTTGGGCGACGGAACGCTCGAGCTCAACGGGCAGCTGCTTGCCGGTATACCAGGCGCCGGCGGTGGTGGCGAGGGCGATGGCAACGGCCAGGCCGGAAAGAATGCCTACTGATTTCTTCATGAATAGAACCGATTGCTGTCCATAAGGGCGGATGCGCAGCGGGCGACGCCACGCGGGAGGCGAAGATTATCACTGCTGGCAACTTGATGCCCGAGCCGTGACACTCGAAACGCTGGATCGTAAATTTTTACGAACACAGAAATCGATCTAAACCTTGATAGCACCTACAAAAAGACAGGCAACCCTTAAAAACAACGATAAATCTTCACTAATGTTACATCTTGTCACGTTTCACTTGACACAAACTCGCCCTTCGTTTTTTATTTTTCACACCCACCCAGCGCCTACAAACGAAGAAGAACCGCGCCGACGATCATGACCCCCGTCCACCCCAACCCCCACGCGCCGCCTTCGACGTCCAGGCCCTGCCAGGCCTGATACAAGCGCTCGTCGCGCCCCGATCCGCTCCTACAACAAAAGGTGAACAACATGGAGCCCACCCGCTCGCCCTTGCCGTGCCTGCCGTACACCGTGCCTGTCGTCCAGCCCCAGGAGCGCCGCCCGCATGCAGCCTGACCACAGCGCCAACGGCAACGTCCAGTTCCGCAAGTCCCTGCGCTTGTGGCAGGTGGTCATCATCGGCCTTGCCTACCTGACCCCGATGACCGTGTTCGACACCTTCGGCATCGTCTCCGGCATCACCGCCGGTCACGTGCCCAGCGCCTACATCCTGGCGCTGCTGGGCATCCTCTTCACGGCGGTGAGCTATGGCACCCTGGTGCGCCGTTTCCCACAGTCCGGCTCGGCCTACACCTACACCCAGCGCGCCATGAACCCGCACATGGGCTTTCTGGTGGGCTGGGCCTCGTTGCTGGACTACCTGCTGCTGCCGATGATCAACGCCCTGCTGGCCAAGCTGTACCTCTCGGCCATGTTCCCGGAAGTACCGCAATGGGTCTGGGTAGCGGGCTTCGTCACCCTGATCAGCCTGATCAATATGCGCAGCATCAACCTGGTGGCCAGTTTCAATGGCCTGTTCGTCGCCGTACAGGTGGTGATCATGGCGGTGTTCGCCTACCTGTGCATTCGCGGCCTGAACCAAGGTGAAGGCCTGGGCACCAGCTGGACACTGGTGCCGTTCGCCAACGACCAGACTCAGCTCAACACCCTGATCGCCGGCGCCACCGTGCTGTGCTTCTCGTTCCTGGGCTTCGACGCGGTCACCACGCTTTCGGAAGAAACCCGCCAGCCGGAAAAGGTCATCCCCCGCGCGATCTTCCTGGTCGCCCTGATCGGCGGCGCGATGTTCATCTTCATCTCGTTCTACATCCAGGCCTATTTCCCGACCATGGCACGCTTCCACGACCAGGAAGCCGCCCTGCCGGAAATCGCCCTGTATGTCGGCGGCAAGCTGTTCCAGTCGATCTTCCTGGTGTGCACCGTGATCAACACCATCGCCTCGGGCCTGGCGTCGCAGACCAGCGTCTCGCGCCTGCTGTACGTGATGGGCCGCGACAACGTGATCCCCCAAGGCCTGTTTGCCCGCCTGCACCCCCGCTACAAGACGCCGGTGCTGAACATCGCCGTGGTCGGCCTGATCGCGCTGTCGGCGATCTTCTTCGACCTGGTGACAGCCACTTCGATCATCAACTTCGGCGCACTGGTGGCCTTCAGCTTCGTCAACCTCTCGGTGATCAGCCATTGCTACTTGCGAGAAGGCCTGAACCAAGGCCTGGCGAACAAGCTCAAGTATCTGGTACTGCCCACCATCGGCTTTTGCATCATCGCCAGGCTCTGGCTGAACCTGGACGTACACTCGTTGCTGTTCGGCGGCGTCTGGGCGCTGGCCGGCGTGCTATACCTTGCCTGGTTGACCAAGGCATTCCGGGTATCGCCACCGAGCTACATGGCCGAATGAGACTGCCTGCCGACAACGCCCGCGCCTGACGCGGGCGTTGTCCTTGACGAGAAGGAAAGCTCCCATGCCCCTGCGCCGCCTCTCCATCCAGTGGAAAATCACCCTGCTCGCCGGCCTGTGCCTGCTAGCGATCGTCGCGTTGCTGGTCGCCACGTCCCTGACCCAGGCTCGACGCAGCGCGACCGAGGTCTTCCAGGCCAATACCGAGCTGCTGGACCACAGCGCCCGCCTGCGCCTGCAGGCCCATGCCGAAACCCAAGCCCTGCGCATCCAGCGCTATTTCATGGACGCCTACCAGTACGGCAATGGTTTCGCCCGCCTGGTGCAGGTGCTCAGGGCCCGCGGCGGCGACGACCTACGCGCCGAACTGAGCGCCCAGGCCCGCGCAACCCTGGCCGGCAACCGCGACCTGATCGGCCTGTACCTGGTGTTCCAACCCAACGCACTGGACCAGCAGGACGCCCGCTTCATCGGCCAGGATGCCCAGGGCAGCAACGACAGCGGGCGCTATTCGCTGTACTGGTCGCAGCCCAGCCCCGGAACGCTGGAGTCGGAGTCCATGCCCGAATCGATGCTGGCCGACACCAGCACCGCGGCCAATGGCTCGCCCTACAACCGCTGGCTGACCTGCCCACTGGAAACCGCCAAGCCCTGCGTGCTCGACCCGTATTTCGATGAGGTCAACGGCCGCCAGGTGCTGATGACCAGCATCGCCCTGCCGCTGCTGGACAACGGCCAGGTGGTCGGGGTGGTCGGCCTGGACATTGGCCTGGACAACCTGCAGCAACTGAGCCTGGCGGGCCGCCAGGAGCTGTTCGACGGCCAAGGCCAGGTCAGCATCATCAGCCCCGCAGGCCTTCTGGCTGGCCACAGCCAGGACAATGCACAACTGAGCAAGACGGTGACCCAGGCCTACGGCGAACAGGCGCGTGAACTTGCGACCGCGATGGCCGCCGGCCAGCCGGTGGAACAGCTCGAGAACGGCCTGATGCGCGTCTCCCGCCCGTTCCCCCCGATTCCCGAGGCAACGCCCTGGCAGGTCCTGCTGGAACTGCCGGAGGCCGTGCTGCAGGCACCTGCGGTGGCCCTTAACCAACGCCTGGACGCACGCAACCAGGCCGCCAACCTCACCAGTCTGTTGATCGGCCTTGCGGCAGCCGTGCTCGGCCTGCTGCTGGTGTGGCTGACCGCCCGCGGCGTGACCCGGCCGATCCTCGCCGTGGCCGAACGCCTGCGCGACATCGCCAGCGGTGAAGGCGACCTGACCCGACGCCTGGACTACACCCGCGAGGACGAACTGGGCCAGTTGAGCGGCTGGTTCAACCGCTTCCTCGACAAGCTCCAGCCGGTGATCGCCCAGGTCAAGGGCTCGCTCCAGCAGGCCCGAGGCACGGCCGACCAGTCTGCGGCCATCGCCAGCCAGACCAGCGGCGGCATGCAGCAACAGCAGCGGGAAATCGAACAGGTGGCCACTGCCGCCAACGAGATGAGCGCCACCGCCCAGGACGTTGC
The DNA here is from genome assembly GCF_048068175.1 of Pseudomonas sp. NY15356. Taxonomy (NCBI): domain Bacteria; kingdom Pseudomonadati; phylum Pseudomonadota; class Gammaproteobacteria; order Pseudomonadales; family Pseudomonadaceae; genus Pseudomonas; species Pseudomonas sp. NY15356. The sequence goes on from NZ_JBLUPW010000028.1 coordinate 22,787, forward strand.
CCGCAATGCCTCCCAAGCGGCCCAGGCCGCACGCGGCGCCGACCAGGCCACCCATGAAGGCCTGGAGCTGGTGGCCGTGACCCGCCAAGCCATCGATCGGCTGGTGGCAGACATGGACAGCGCCATGGACCAGGCACGCGCCCTGGCAGGGCGCAGCGAGCAGATCGGCACGGTGCTCGAGGTGATTCGCGCCATCGCCGAACAGACCAACCTGCTGGCGCTGAACGCGGCCATCGAAGCCGCCCGCGCGGGCGAGGCCGGTCGCGGCTTTGCCGTGGTCGCCGACGAGGTGCGCGGCCTGGCCCAGCGCACGCAGGTTTCGGTGGAGGAAATCCGCCAGGTGATCGAAGGCCTGCAGCAGGGCACCCATGATGTGGTCGGCGCCATGCACGAAGGCCAGCGCCAGGCCCGTGACAGCGCCACGCGCATGGAACAGGCCCTGCCTGCCCTGCAGCGAATCGGCGAAGCGGTGGCGGTGATCAGTGACATGAACCTGCAGATCGCCTCGGCGGCCGAGGAGCAGAGCGCGGTGGCCGAGGAAGTCAATCGCAACGTCGCCGGCATCCGCGATGTGACCGAGTCGCTGTCGGGCCAGGCCGACGAGTCGGCGCGGATCAGCCAGGCGCTGAACCGGCTTGCCAACCAGCAGCAGGCCTTGATGGAACAGTTCAAGGTATAGCCACTGCTTTCCCTGTAGGAGCGGGCTTGCCCCGCGATTGGGCCGAGCCTGCATTCGCGATCAATCGCGGGACAAGCCCGCTCCTACAGGGGAACGGTGAAATCAGACAGGGAGCCCATGATGGGAAAACCGTTTTTCGACCTGGCGAGCGAACAGGGCGTGCTGCGCACGTCCATCGCCGTCACTTTGTTCATCGCCGTGATCGGCATCGCCTTCGGCCTGGCGTCAGGCTCGTTCTCGATCGTCTTCGATGGTGTCTATTCGCTGGTGGACGCCAGCATGAGCGGGTTGTCACTGGTGGTGGTCAAGCTGATCACCTCCCATGCCCGTGCCGAACGTATGTCACGCAAGCTACGCGAGCGCTTCACCATGGGCTTCTGGCACTTGGAGCCGATGGTCCTGGCGCTCAATGGCATTCTGCTGACCGGCGTAGCGGCCTACGCCCTGATCAACGCCATCAGCAGCCTGCTCGAAGGCGGCCGAGACCTGGAATTCGGTGTCGCCCTGATCTATGCCGCAGTCACCGTCGTCGCCTGCCTGGCCATCGCCATCGCCGAGGCCCGCGCCAACCGCACACTGGGCTCGGACTTCGTGCGCATGGATGTCAAGGGCTGGGTGATGTCGGCCAGCATCACCGCCGCCCTGCTGGTCGCCTTCTGCTTCGGCTACCTGGTGCAGGGCACCGAGTGGGCCTGGCTTTCGCCCTACATCGACCCGGCCGTGCTGGCCCTGGTGTGCCTGGTGATCATCCCGCTGCCGATGTCGGTGGTGCGCCAGGCGCTGGCGGAAATGTTCCTGGTGACCCCGAGCGACCTCAAGCAACACGTCGATGACGTGGCCCAGGCCTTCGTCGGGCGGCACGGCCTGCAGTCGTACCGCGCCTATGTAGCCAAGGTCGGTCGCTCGCGGGAGATCGAGTTGTACTTCATCGTGCCGACCACCATGGCCGCCCGCACCATCGCCGAGTGGGACGCCCTGCGCGACGAGATCGGCGAAGCCATCGGCGGCGAAGGGCCGGACCGTTGGCTCACGGTGGTATTCACCGGCGATCCGGAATGGGCCGAATAAGCGCCAGGCCACTGCTTTTTCCATGAACGGTTGACGTTATTTTCACAGCCGCTCCATTAGCGTCGCAGCCTTTCCGGCAGCCGGCACACCCGGCTGTCATCAAGGTTCGACGAGGCGCACGTGGCAAGCACTACCCCAACAATGCGAAAAGGCATCGACTGGGCCGGCCTGGGCTGGCTCCTGCTGTTCTTCTGGTATTTCTCCGGTGTCACCCAGGCGCTGCTGATGTTCAGCGGCACCACCGGGTTTTCCGGCTTCCGAGACTCGCTTTTCCTCAGCACCCTGTGGTTCGCCCCGGTATTGCTGCTGCCGCGCCACACCCGCACCTTGAGCGCGGTGATCGGCGTGGTGCTCTGGGCCGCCTCGCTGGTGGGCCTGAGCTACTTCGGCATCTACCGCCAGGAGTTCTCGCAGAGCGTGATCTTCGTGATGTTCGAGTCGAACACCGCCGAAGCCGGGGAATATTTCAGCCAGTACTTCAGTGTCGGGCTGTGCCTGGCGCTGCTGCTGTATACCGTTGTGGCGGTGCTGCTGTGGAAGCGCGTGCGCCCGGTCACCCTGCCCCTGCGCAGCCGGGCGCCGCTGGTGATCGTGCTGCTGGCGGCGAACCTGATCTACCCCTTCTATAAACAGATGGTGACCCAGGAACGCAACTTCGCCGACGCCCTGGAAAAGGTCCAGCTACGCATGGAGCCTGCGGTGCCCTGGCAGTTGCTGGTCGGCTACCAGCAATACCGCCAGCAGCTGGACAACATGCAGAAGCTGCTCGAGCAGAACGCCTCGTTGCCACCCCTGCAGGGCCTGAAGGACAGCAGCGGCGACGCGCCGCGCACCTTGGTGCTGGTGCTGGGCGAATCGACCACCCGTGAACACATGCACTTGTACGGCTACGGCCGGCCGACCACACCCAACCTCGACGCCCTGGCCAGCGAGGACAAGCAACTGACGGTGTTCCGCAACGTGGTATCGCCACGGCCCTATACCATCGAAGTGATGCAGCAGATCCTGACCTTCGGCGACCAGAAGAACCCGGATCGCTTCCTGACCGACCCTTCGCTGATCAACCTGATGAAACAGGCGGGCTACAAAACCTTCTGGATCACCAACCAGCAGACGATGACCAAGCGCAACACCATGCTGACCACCTTCTCCCAGCAGACGGATGTGCCGGTCTACCTGAACAACCAGCGTAACCAGAACGCCAGCCAGTATGACGAAGTGGTGCTCGCACCGTTCGAAAAGGCACTGCAGGACCCGGCGCAGAAGAAGTTCATCATCGTCCACCTGTTGGGCACCCACATGGACTACCGCTACCGCTATCCGGATACCTACGAGCGCTTCAAGGACAGCCAGGGCGTGCCTGCTGGCTTGTCTCCCAGCCAGGTGGAAACCTACAACTTCTACGACAACGCAGTGCTGTACAACGACCACGTGGTATCCAGCCTGATCCAGCGCTACTCGGCGTCGACGCCCAATGGGTTCCTGCTGTACCTCTCCGACCATGGTGAAGACGTCTACAGCTCCGGCGACCACGATCGCCTGGGCCGCAACGAGAACGCGCCGACCCGGCCGATGTACACCATCCCGTTCCTGCTGTGGACCTCGCCAAGCTGGCAAGCCGAGCACCCTCGCGACCTGCAGTCGATGACCGACCGGCCCTACAGCAGCTCGCATCTGATCCATACCCTGTCCGACCTCGCCGGCCTCAGCTATGACCGTTTCGAGCCGGCCAAGAGCCTGGTGAGCCCGCAGTTCCTGGTGGCGCCGCGCTGGATCGGCGACCCGTACCGCAAGGACGGCCTGCGCGAGTTCGACCAGCTGCCGCAGGACACGGCTGTGCACGAGCAGAAAGCTGCCATCACCAGCCGCGCCCAGCCCCACGAAGGCTGATCTCCCCGGGGCCGCGTCGCGGCCCTATCGCTTTAAACCCCACACCTACAGCTCTAATAAACTGAATTTTTTTCCTGTCATTTTGATAGATCCAATCGTCAAAACGCTCAAATCGACACAAGCACGTTACATTCTGACGCAACGCATCCAAGCGCAGAAGCTCTAGACCGGCATTTCGCCATATGACCAGTCAGTCATCATAAAAACACACCAATACCCAACTTCATTCCAAAACAGAATGATTTAGTGCCTAAAGGTCGTTTGTTGGGCAGCACTTCGCACGCCGATACTGACCCCGGTCAATGAATTCGCCCGCCATTCATGGCGAGCGAACTCTTGAACTTGGGCCGTACAGCCTGGCCCGCGCGAAGCACGACGCGCCAGCCAGGGCAGAACAAGAACAAAAAACTCAAACTGAACGAGGTCAAATAGATTGCCCATGACCCAATCCAATGAACACGCACGTTCGACCGCCGCGAACACGCCCGCGGGCCATCTGAAACGCACCCTCAACAGCCGCCACCTGAACATGATCGCCATCGGCGGTTCGATCGGCACCGGCCTGTTCGTCTCTTCCGGCGCCACCATCGCCCAGTCGGGGCCCGGCGGCGCCCTGCTCGCCTTCGCGATCGTCGGCCTGATGGTGTACTTCCTGATGACCAGCCTGGGGGAACTGGCCGCCTGCATGCCGGTCAGCGGCTCGTTCTCCACCTACGCCTCACGGTACGTGGACGAAAGCTTCGGCTTCGCCCTGGGCTGGAACTACTGGTATTCCTGGGCGGTGACCATCGCCGTGGACCTGGTCGCCGTACAGATCATCATGACCTACTGGTTCCCGGACACACCCGGGGTGATCTGGAGCGCCGTGTTCCTGGGGCTGCTGTTCGCCCTGAACGTCGCTTCGGTACGCTTCTTCGGCGAGACGGAGTTCTGGTTCGCACTGATCAAGGTCATCACCATCATCGCCTTCATCGTCATGGGCGTGCTGATGCTGATGGGCATCGTCGAAGGTGGCCAAGATGGCGGCGCACGCCTGTGGCAGATCGGCGACGCACCGATCGCCGGTGGCCTGCCTGCGCTGATCGGCGTGGCCATGATCGTCGGCTTCTCGTTCCAGGGCACCGAGTTCGTCGGCATCGCCGCTGGAGAGACGGAAAACCCCGGACGCAACATTCCCAAGGCGGTGCGCCAGATCTTCTGGCGCATCCTGCTGTTCTACGTCTGCACCATCATCGTGATCGGCCTGCTGATTCCCTATACCGACCCGCGCCTGCTCAAGGACGGGCTTTCGGACATCACCATCAGCCCCTTCACCCTGATCTTCGAAAAAGCCGACATGCTGGCCGCTGCGGCCATCATGAATGCCGTGATCCTCACCTCGGTGCTCTCGGCCGGCAACTCCGGCATGTACGCCTCTTCGCGCATGCTCTACAGCCTGGCCGTGGAGCGCAAGGCGCCCGCGCTGTTCGCCAAGCTCACCCGCTCGGGCACACCCGTGTGGGCCTTGCTGGCCACCTCGGTGGTGGCCGGCCTGTGCCTGCTGAGCTTCCTGTTCAGCCCCGGCAAGCTCTACCTGTGGCTGCTCAATACCTCCGGCATGCTGGGCTTCATCGCCTGGCTGGGCATCGCCATCAGCCATTACCGCTTCCGTCGCGGCTACAAACTGCAGGGCCATAGCCTGGACAAGCTGCCCTACGTCTCGAAGTTCTTCCCGTTCGGGCCGTTCTTCGCCTTCGCCCTGTGCATGGTGGTGATGCTGGGCCAGAACTACCAGGCTTTCATCGGCGACCGCATCGACTGGATGGGCGCCACCGCGACCTATATCGGCCTGGTGCTGTTCGCGGTGATGTGGCTTGGCCACAAGTTGATCACCCGTTCGCGCATCGTCCGCTACCGGGATATGGACTTCAGCGTGATCGAGGTTCGCCGGCGGCAGGCGCGCCACAGCGCCGAAAGCGATGCCAGCGACCTGGCGATCGCCAGCCCCCAGACTTCCGCCTGATACCCTCTGGCACGGCGTCGGCAGCCTTCTGCCCGGCGCCATTACCGCATGGACCTTGCGATGAGCACCGATTTCCTTCAATCCTTCTACGAAGCCTCCGTCGATCGGGTGTCCTACCCGGCCCACGCCGGCCGCACCGACACCCGCGTCTGCATCCTGGGGGGCGGCCTGGCAGGTCTGTCGACCGCCCTGGGCCTGGCCGAACGTGGCGTCACCGACGTGGTGGTGCTGGAGTCGCACCGGGTGGGGCATGGCGCATCCGGGCGCAACGGCGGTTTCGTCTTCGGCGGCTACAGCCTGGGCAACGGCGCCCTGCTCGATACCCTGGGCGCACAAGAGGCGCGGCGCCTGTACCACCTGACGCTCGACGCGGTGGAGCTGATCCGCAGCCGTGCCCGCCACTACAGCATCGACTGCGACCTGGTGGACAAAGGGGTGATCCTGGCCAACTGGTTCAATGACCCGTCGCGCCTGGAAAAGCCCCGGCAACTGATGAAAGAAGCCTACGGCGTCGAGTGGGAATACATCGCACCCGGCGAACTGAAAGAAATGCTCAAGACCGACCGCTATTACGGTGGGCTGCTCGAGCGCAATGCCTTCCACTTCCATCCGCTCAAATACGTCTGCGGCGTGGCGCGCGCGGTTACCGACCTCGGCACGCGCCTGTTCGAACAGTCTCCCGTGCTGGCCATCGAACGACGCGCCGGCAAATATGTCGTGCGAACCGAAGGCGGCGAGGTACATGCCGAAGAAGTGGTGTTTTCCGGCGGCGGCTACGCCCGTGGCGTCTATCGCCCAGTGGAGCGCGCAGTATTGCCCATCGCCACCTACGTGGTCGCCACCCAGCCATTGGGCGAGAGGCTGAAGGACGCGATCGCCTGCGAGTCGGCGATCTACGACACCCGCTTCGCCTTCGACTACTACCGACCGCTCAAGGACAGTCGCATCCTGTGGGGCGGGCGTATTTCCATCCTCGATCGCGGCCCCGAAGCCATCGCCAAGCTGCTCAAGGCCGACCTGGTCACGGTCTACCCTCAGCTCGAGGACGTGGACATCGACTATTCATGGGGTGGCCTGATGAGCTACGGACGCCATCAGATGGCGCAGATCGGCCAGGACGACAACGGCATCTGGCATGCGGTAGGTTTCGGTGGCCACGGCATGGCGCCCACCACGGTGGCAGGCGAGGTGCTTGCCGATGCCATCGCCCACAGGTTGCCCGTACCGGCAGGGTTCGGGCAGTTTGGCTTGACCCGTACCTTTGGTGTTGCCGGTTTGCTGGCGGCGCAGGCGACCTATACCGCGTACCAAACGATCGATGCCTTCGATGCACATCGGCTGAACAGGGTTGGAGAAGGTTGAGCCTGCGCATCCAGAAGGGTCATGCCCCCGCGATCAAGGGCCAGGCCCTCACCTACAGTCGCAACAGCAGGAGCTGCCGGATCTATCTGAATGACGCGCAAATGAAAAAGCCCGCCTTGAAAGGCGGGCTCTTCATGTATGGTGGGTCGTGTAGGATTCGAACCTACGACCAATTGGTTAAAAGCCAACTGCTCTACCAACTGAGCTAACGACCCGTTGGATGGCGCGTATAATACTGATTTCTAACGGGAAATCAACACCCCATCGCAACTTTTTTTAAAAATATCGAGTCGGGTCCGCAACACCCGCCGCTTTGAAGCCCTCGGCACGCAGGCGGCAGCTGTCGCACTTGCCGCAGGCACGGCCGTCGTCGTCCGCCTGGTAGCACGACACCGTGAGGCTGTAGTCCACGCCCCGGGCAATGCCGGCCTGGACGATCTGCGCCTTGCTCAGGTTCTGCAGGGGGGCCTGGATACGGAAGCCCTGCCCTTCCACGCCCGCCTTGGTGGCCAGGTTGGCCATGCGCTCGAACGCCTCGACGAACTCGGGACGGCAATCCGGGTAACCCGAGTAGTCCACGGCGTTCACGCCGATGAAGATGTCGCGGGCCTGAAGCACTTCCGCCCAGCCCAGGGCCAGGGACAGGAAGACCGTGTTTCGGGCGGGCACGTAGGTGACCGGAATGCCCTCGCCAGGTGCCTCAGGTACATCGATGCTGGTATCGGTCAGGGCCGAGCCACCGATGCCGTCCAGGTTCAGGCCGATCACCTTGTGCTCGACCACGCCCAGGTCTCGGGCAACTCGCGCTGCAGCATTCAGCTCGGCGCGGTGGCGCTGGCCGTAATCGAAGCTCATGGTATAGCAGCTGTAGCCCTCGGCCTTGGCCATAGCAACCACGGTGGCCGAGTCCAGGCCACCGGACAGCAGGATTACCGCACGTTTCTCAGTCATGTTCATACTCCTTTTATCAGCGGCCAGGCTCGTCGTTCCACAGCAGTTTGTGCAACTGCAGCTGGAAGCGCACGGGCAGGTTGTCGGCGACGATCCAGTCGGCCAGGTCGGTGGCATTGACCTGGTGGTGGCTGGGCGAAAACAGCACTTCGCCTGCGCGCTCGGCCAGGTTGTACTGGATCAGTTTCGAAACCGCCCAGTCGTAGTCCTCACGGGAACAGATCACGAACTTGACCTGGTCGTTACGGGTCAGCAGCTCGATGTTCTCGTAGCGGTTACGGTGCGACTCCTCCGAGCCCGGGGTCTTGAGGTCGACCACGCGGCTGACGCGGGTATCGACGCGGGCGATATCCAGGGCACCGCTGGTTTCCAGGGACACCTCGTAGCCGGCGTCACACAGGCGCTGCAACAGCGCCAGCACGTTGGGCTGGGCCAAGGGTTCGCCCCCGGTCACGCAGACATAGCGCGGCCGGAAGCCCGCCACCTGCTCGAGGATATCGTCAAGGGTACGAAGGGTGCCGCCGCTGAAGGCGTAGGCACTGTCACAGTATTGGCAGCGCAAAGGGCAGCCGGTGAGACGCACGAATACGGTGGGCAGCCCCGCCGTTCGTGTTTCACCCTGCAACGAGTAAAAGACTTCGGTGATGCGTAATGTGTCTTGCATGGTCGCCACGGGCGTGACAGCTAAACAGGCTGTCCGCCTCCGTCAGGCACTGGTACGGACTCGACATAGCGTTATCCGCAACAGCGTGTTTACGAAAAAAGGGCCAAGATTCTAACGAAAAAACCCGCGACAAGCGCGGGTTTCTTTCGTCAGGCGATATTCAGAGCTTTTGCAGGTCGCGCTGGGCCAGTTGCGCGGCGGAGGTGCCGGGGTACTGGGTGATGACCTGCTGCAGGATACCCTTGACCTTGTCGGTGTGGCCCATGCGACGCTCGACATCCGCCAGCTTGTACAGCGAGTCAGGCACCTTGCTGTGCTTGGGGTACAACTGGCCGACCTTGGCGAAGGCCTGGCTGGCACCTTGCAGGTCGCCCTTGGCCAGGTTCACCTCGCCAAGCCAGTACTGGGCATTGCCGGCGTACTGGCTGTTAGGGTACTTGCGCAGGAAGGCGGCGAAGGCCTGGCTGGCCTTGTCGAAGTCCTTCTGCTTGATCAGGTCGAAAGCGGCGTCGTAATAGAGCTTCTCTTTCGCCGGATCACCGGGTTCGCTGCTGGCGGCCGGCTGTTGGGCAGCGGCGCCAGCGGCAGCACCGGCGGCGGCACCACCGGTGGAAGAATTCTCGGGAGCCTGGGCAGGCGCGGCACCACTGTTGATGCGGCTGTCCAGATCCTTGTAACGCTCCAGGCTTTCCTGCTTCATGCGGGCCACATCGTTCTGCAGCTCTTCGATGATGCCCTGCTGGCGGGAAATCTGGTCCTGCATCTGCTGCAGCTGCATGAACAGCTGGCCCTGTGCAGAGGCAGGGGTCGAAGCCCCTGCCCCGGCATAGGCGCCGCTCGTGCCATAACCCGCAGGCGGATAGCCGCTCGCGTTGTCATCTACTACGGGAACCTCAGCCCAGGCCGCAAGCGGCAGGCTGAGTGCGAGGACGGTTACAGCACGACGGCACATACGCATAGGAACTTACTTACGCAGTTCTACGCGACGGTTCTGAGCCCAGGACTGCTCGTCGCCACCAGTGGCAACCGGACGCTCTTCGCCGTAGGAAACCAGTTCCAGCTGAGCAGGGGAAACGCCCTGCAGAACCAGGTAGCGCTGAACGGCCTTGGCACGACGCTCGCCCAGAGCCATGTTGTACTCGCGAGTACCGCGCTCGTCGGTGTGGCCTTCCAGGACAACACGGTTGCCGTTGGCTTTCAGGTCCTTGGCGTGAACGTCCAGGGCGCGCATGGCTTCTGGCTTCAGGTCCGAGCTGTCGTATTCGAAGTAGAAGGTGGTGATTGCGCGCAGGGCGGCTTCTTCGCTCAGGCTGCCGTCGACAGCGCCGGTGTTGGCACCGTAGCCAGCGTTCGGGTCAACAGCGGCGCCTTCGCCAGCGTTGTCACCGCCCTTGGAGGAGCAACCTACAGCTACGGCCATGGCCAGAGCCAGCGCAGCGAATTTACCAAACTTCAGCATTTCCATCGTGAAACTCCTAATGAAACCCCAGTGTGTTAAGCAAATAGTGTTACGCCGCAATCAGTTCAGGTAAGGGGACCAGGACGGTTCTCTGACTTCGCCTTGCGCGGTAGGAAGCGGGAGCCTCACGCGTCCGTTGAGAGAGACGAGCATCAAGACTCCCCGGCCCTGCTGGCGGGTGGCGTAGATTAGCATGGTGCCGTTTGGCGCAACAGTGGGAGACTCATCAAGACTGGTGTCCGAAAGAATCTTTACACTTCCACGCTCCAGGTCCTGCGCAGCCACCTTGAAGTTGGTGAAACCCTGCTGGCGATGGATCATCACCAGGGTCTTCTCGTCGGCCGACAGTTTCGGGTTGGCGTTGTAGTTGCCCACGAAGGTCACGCGCTCGGCACCACCACCACCGATGGAGGTCTTGTAGACCTGCGGCTTGCCGCCACGGTCGGAGGTGAAGTACAGGGTGTTGCCATCCTTGCCCCAGAACGGCTCGGTGTTGATGCCAGGGCCGGCGGTGACGCGGGTGATCTGGCGCGAGCCCATGTTCATCACGTAGATGTCCGGGTTACCGTCCTTGGACAACACGAAGGCCAGGCGCGAGCCATCCGGCGACCAGGCCGGAGCACCGTTGAGGCCTTCGAAGTTGGTGACCTGCTCACGGCGACCGGTGTCGATGTGCTGGACGAAGATGCGCGGGCGCTTCTGCTCGAACGAGACATAGGCGATACGCTTGCCGTCCGGCGCGAAGCGCGGCGACAGGATCGGCTCGCGGGACTGCAGCAGGGTCACGGCGCGGGCACCGTCGTAGTCCGAGCGCTGCAGGGTGTAGCGGGTGTTATTGGCAGAGAAGCGCTCGGCGGTCACGTACAGCATGCGGGTGGAGAACGCGCCCTTGATGCCGGTGAGCTTCTCGAACGACTGGTCGGCGATGTAGTGCGCCATGTCGCGCAGCTGGTCGACGCCGCCGGCGACGCTGCCGGTCAGCACTTGCTGCTCGGTGGCGACGTTGAACAGGGCGTACTGCACCTGCAGGCGACCGCCGGCCGGCACGATGCTGCCGACCATCACGTACTGGGCACCCAAGGCCTTCCAGTCACGGAAGATCACTTCGCTGGCCTGGCTCGGCTGGCTGATCATGTTCTGCCGTGGAATGGGCGAGTAGTAACCGGAGTTGCGCAGGTCATTGCCGATGATCTCGGCCATGTCTTCCGGCAGCACGCTGCCACCCTGCAGACCGAACGGCACCACCGCGATCGGGGTCGCCCGGTCGCTGCCGCTGGTGACCAGGATGTTCTTTTCCTCTGCCACGGCCATACCTGCCACGCAGCAGAGCATGACCAGCAGTCCTTTCAGACGTTTAATCACAACGCAAGATCCTCAGGTGTAAATGTCATCTTGAATGAACGATACGGATTGAACTCGTTCGGCTTCAAGCCCTGCATTTCGGTCAAACGACCAATGTTCTTCACTGCTGCCACCGCCGAGGCGTCGAACGGGCCGTCGCCGCTGGAGCGCGCCACGCTGACATTGGTGATGGTGCCATCGGGCAACATGTTGATCTGCAGGACTACCGTCATGCCCCTGCGTGCGGACGGCGGACGTGCCCAGCCTTCGGCTGCCCGCATGCGAATCAGGTCGTCGAAATCGCCGGCCACTTCATCGCCACGCTCATCGGCCAGGGCCTGCTGCCGCTCGGTGGTGTCGGACAACAGCTCGGCCAGGGCCTGGGCTTTCTTGTCCTCCGCTGCCTTGCGGGCCGCTTCCTGGGCCTTTTTCTTCTGGGCATCTGCCGCCGCCTTCTTCTTGGCGTCTTCAGCTGCCTTTTTCTTGGCCTGCTCGGCCGCCGCTTTCTTCTTGGCGTCCTCGGCTGCTTTCTTCTTGGCCTCCTCGGCGGCTTTTTTCTTCGCCTCCTCGGCGGCCTTCTTCTTGGCTTCTTCCTCGGCCTGCTTCTTCGCCTCTTGCTCGGCCTTTTTCTTGGCGATGTCGGCCTGCTGCTTCTCGGCGGCCTTCTTCGCCTCTTCGGCTTTCTTGGCCTCGGCGGCCTTCTTGGCTTCGGCGGCTTTGGCAGCCTCTTCAGCCTTCTTCGCCTCGGCGGCCTCTCGGGCCTCTTCGGCCTTTTGAGCGGCGTCAGCTTTCTTTTGTTCCGCGGCCTTGATGGCTTCCTGCTCGACCTTCTTCTGTTCCAGCTGCTCGACTTCGGTCTGGCGCGAAGCGGTTTTCTTCGCTTCCCCGGCGATCTTCTGGTTGGTCTGGGTGGTTGCCTGGCTCTTGGACTTGAGCTGGTAGAGCGTGGCCTGGACGATAGGCTTGGACGGCGGCAGTTCCGGCGTCATGGCGAAGCTGACGAACAGCATCGCGAACACCAGCACATGCAGACCGATGGCCCAGATACTGGGCCAGAAGTAGCTTTCCGAGGCGGATGGCTCTCGCTGTTGCATCAGGGCGCCTCGGTAATCAGGCCAACGTTACCGACACCGGCCTTCTGCAACCCACCCATGGCGCCCATGACCGCGCCGTAGTCGACGGCCTTGTCGCCACGGATGAAGACCTGGGTCTGCTTGCCCTGGTCACGACCGGCGGCAATGATCTTGGTCACCGCGTCGGTCATTTCCGGCAAGGTCATGGCCTTGTCCATCTGCTTGTCGGTGTCGACCTCGCTGCCGAGGTTCCAGTAGTAGGTCTTGTCGGCCTTGATCGAGATGGTCAGGATCTGAACGTTGTTGTCCTGGGGCAAGGCTTCGCTGGATACCTTGGGCAGGTCGACCTTCACGCCCTGGTTGAGCATGGGAGCGGTCACCATGAAGATGACCAGCAGCACCAGCATCACGTCGATGTAGGGCACCACGTTCATCTCGGCGACCGGCTTGCGTTTGTGGCGAACTCGGGCCATGGGCTTCTACCTGATCACTCTTCGCTGGTGTGTACTTTGCGGTGCAGGATCGCCTGGAACTCGTCGGCGAACGTGTAGTAACGACCGATCAGCACTTCGCTGCGGGCCGAGAAACGGTTGTAGGCGATGACTGCCGGGATCGCGGCGAACAGGCCGATCGCAGTGGCGATCAGCGCCTCGGCAATACCCGGGGCCACGGTGGCCAGGGTCGCCTGCTGGGCAGAGGCCAGGCCGCGGAAGGAGTTCATGATGCCCCAGACGGTACCGAACAGGCCGATGTACGGGCTGGTGGAACCGACGGTGGCCAGGAACGGCAGGCTCTGCTCGAGCTTCTCTTCCTCGCGGGAGATCGCTACGCGCATGGCACGGCCAACGCCTTCCATGACCGCATCCGGGTCGACGCCCGGCTGCTGGCGCAGGCGCGAGAACTCTTTGAAGCCGGCACGGAACACCTGCTCGACGCCGGAATCCGGGTCTGGGTTGCTGCCTGCCTGGCGGTACAGCTTGGACAGGTCGATGCCCGACCAGAAGCGCTCTTCGAAGGCGTCCAGCGCACGACGACCGGCGCGCAGCATGGTGCTGCGCTGGAAGATCATGATCCATGAGGTGACCGAGGCTGCCACCAGGGTCAGCATCACCAGCTGCACCACAATGCTGGCATTGCTGACCAGACTCCACATGGAGGTATGGTCGACGACGTTAGCTTCCACGCTTATTCTCCTGCGTTCGATTGAGTACCCGTGCCGTCCGCCAGGAAGGCGTCGCGCAGCTCTTGGGGTATGGCCCGGGGTTTGAAAGTGTCGGCGCGCACGGCGGCCACCAGGAACTGCCCCTCGCAGAGCAGCGTTTCATCCTTTTCCCGCCAGACCTGCTGCACGAAGCGCAGGCTGGCGCGATTCAATTCAAGTACTTGCGCGGTCACCCGCAACGCGTCGTCCAGCCGCGCCGGCGCGTGGTAGCGCGCTTCGCTGGAATGGACCACGAACAGCAGGTTCTGGCCTGCCAGCTCGGCTTGGGAAAACCCCAGGTGCCGCAGCCGCTCGGTGCGTGCACGCTCCATGAATTTCAGGTAATTGACGTAATACACCACGCCACCTGCGTCGGTGTCCTCGTAATAGACGCGACAGCGGTGGGCGAACGGTTCCAGGCCTTTTTGCGCGCGCATACTCTAGTGCTTACTCCTCAGCTTGCCAATCCGCCCCGGCAACTGTTTTTGCATCGATAATGTCTTATTGCCAGCGCCGCGAGGGCGTGCCAGCGGTAGGACCACGAAAACCCCGATTCGATCTGTCATTCATCGTCGGGATCGGAAAATTCGCCACCTTCGGCAAAGCGGCCGGGAATGTTCAGGCCGAAATGCAGGTAGGCGTGACGGGTGACCACACGCCCGCGTGGCGTACGCATGATGTAGCCCTGCTGGATCAGGTATGGCTCGAGCACGTCTTCGATGGTATGGCGCTCCTCGCTGATGGCTGCCGCCAGGTTGTCGACCCCCACCGGGCCACCGTCGAACTTTTCGATCATGGTCAGCAGCAGGCGGCGGTCGGAATGGTCGAAGCCACGCTCGTCGACATCCAGCAGGTTCAGCGCCATGTCCGCCACCGCCTTGGTGATCTCGCCCTTGCCACGCACCTCGGCGTAGTCGCGCACCCGGCGCAGCAGACGGTTGGCGATCCGCGGGGTGCCACGGGCCCGGCGAGCGATCTCATAGGCGCCTTCGTCCTCGATCACGAGGCCCAGGATGTTGGCCGAACGGCTGACGATGGTGGCCAGGTCCCTGTTGCTATAGAACTCCAGGCGCTGGACGATACCGAAGCGATCGCGCAGCGGGTTGGTCAGCATGCCGGCACGGGTGGTGGCACCGACCAGGGTGAAAGGTGGCAGGTCCAGCTTGATCGAGCGGGCCGCCGGCCCCTCGCCGATCATGATGTCCAGCTGGAAGTCTTCCATCGCCGGGTAGAGCACTTCCTCGACCACCGGGGACAAGCGGTGGATCTCGTCAATGAACAGCACATCGTGGGGCTCGAGGTTGGTCAGCATGGCCGCCAGGTCGCCCGGGCGCTCGAGGATCGGGCCCGAGGTGCTCTTGACCGACACGCCCATTTCCTGGGCGATGATGTTGGCCAGCGTGGTCTTGCCAAGGCCGGGCGGACCGAAGATCAAGGTGTGGTCCAGGGACTCGTTGCGCCCACGGGCTGCCTGGATGAACAGTGCCATCTGCTCGCGCACCACCGGCTGGCCGATGTATTCCTCCAGGCGCAGCGGGCGGATCGCACGGTCCTGGATGTCTTCGCGGTCGCGCCCGCTGGCGGCGATCAGTCGGTCGGCTTCGATCACTTGGTAATCATCCCTTTGAGGCTACGGCGAATCAGCTCCTCGCTGCTCAGACCGGCCTTGTCCTTGATCGCCGATACCGCCTTGCTCGCCTCCTGGGGCTTGTAGCCCAGGGAGACCAGGGCGCTGACCGCATCGGCTTCGGCCGTGGAGGCACTACTGACCGGCAGCGGGCCATCGGACACCAGGGTGAACATGGCAGGCGAGGTTTCCCAGGCCTTGAAGCGGTCCTTGAGCTCGACCAGCAGGCGCTCGGCGGTCTTCTTGCCGACGCCCGGCACACGCACCAGGGCCGAGGTGTCCTGGGCCTGCACGCAGCGCACCAGCTCGTCCACTTCCAGCCCGGACATCAGCGCCAACGCCAGCTTCGGCCCAACCCCGTTCAGCCGGATCAGTTCGCGAAACAACTCGCGCTCGCGCTTTTCGGCGAAGCCATAGAGCAGATGCGCATCTTCACGCACCACCAGATGGGTATGCACGGTCACCGGTTCGCCGACCTTGGGCAGGCGATACAAGGTGGTCATCGGCACTTCCAGCTCGTAGCCTACGCCGTTGACGTCGATAATCAGGTGCGGCGGCTGTTTTTCCGCCAGGGTGCCGCGCAAACGTCCAAACACGTTCCGATCCTTTCTCTCGGGGAGCCGGTCGAAGACCGCTCAACCCTATCAGCAAATGCAACGGGTGAACGTTTCACCCGGACAAAATTTGTATCTGCGCATGAAGCGCTCAAAGACGCAAGCGCCCGCCTCTTCGCCGCGCCGTGGCCAGGCCGTGGGGCACCAGGCTGGAGCGGGTATGGGCATGGCACAGGGCGATGGCCAGGGCGTCGGAGGCGTCGACCTGCGGTTTTTGCGTCAGCTTCAACAGGTGCATGACCATCAGCATCACCTGCTCCTTGTTGGCGCCACCAGTACCTGCCACGGCCTGCTTGACCTGGCTGGCGCTGTACTCGGCGATCTCAAGGCCCGCTTCGGCGGCGGCGACGATGGCCGCGCCCCGCGCCTGACCGAGCTTGAGGGCCGAGTCGGCATTGCGCGCCATGAACACCCGCTCGATGCCCATGGTCACGGGCCCGTGCTGGCGAATGATTTCGCTGACACCACGAAACACGATCTGCAGGCGCTCATGCAGCTCGCCGCTGCCGGTGCGGATACAGCCAGACGCCACGTACTCGCAGCCACGGGCAGTCTGGCGCACCACACCGAAGCCGGTGATGCGCGAGCCGGGGTCGATACCAAGAATCAGAGTCATAACGCCTGCAATAGATAAAGAATACGACGCGCGCGGCCCCTGGGGCTGCTTTGCAGCCCTTTCGCGGCACAAGGCCGCTCCTACAGACATCGCGCCGACCTGAGGAACGTCGCTGTACCTGTAGGAGCGGCCTTGTGCCGCGAAAGGGCCGCAGGCTCAACGAGCCATGCCAGGATAAACCAGATACCTTAGCCGAGTTTTTCCATGATCTCGTCGGAGATTTCGGCATTGGAGTAGACGTTCTGCACGTCATCCAGGTCCTCGAGCATGTCGATCAGCTTGAGCACCTTCTCGGCGCCCTCCTGGTCCAGCTCGGCACTGGTGGTCGGCTGCATCACGATCTCGGCGTCCGAAGCCTTGAAACCGGCTTCCTCCAAGGCGTTGCGCACCGCATAGAAACTGTTGAACGAGGTGAAGACGTCGAAGGAGCCGTCATCGTTGCCAACCACGTCGTCGGCATCGGCTTCCATGGCCGCTTCTATCAAGGCCTCTTCGTTTACGCCCAGGTCGGCGGCGAAGCTGATCTGCCCCTTGCGCTCGAACAGGTAGGCCACCGAGCCGTCGGTGCCGAGGTTGCCGCCACACTTGGCGAAGGCATGGCGCACAGCGGCCGCGGTACGGTTGCGGTTGTCGGTCATGGCCTCGACCATGATCGCCACGCCACCGGGGCCGTAGCCCTCGTAGCTGAGTTCCTCGACGTTGTCGCTTTCGTTGGTACCGGCACCACGGGCTACGGCGCGATCGATGATGTCGCGGCTCATGTTGGCGCCCAAGGCCTTGTCCAATGCCAGGCGCAGGCGTGGGTTGGAGGCCGGGTCGGCGCCGCCCTGCTTGGCAGCGACGGTCAGCTCGCGGATCCACTTGGTGAAGATCTTGCCTCTCTTGGCATCCTGGCGTTCTTTGCGGTGCTTGATGTTTGCCCACTTCGAATGACCAGCCATAACGTCTCCAAATCCTTCAAACAGAAACAGGTTCCGCCCCGAAGGGCGGAACGCGAGAAAACGGCGCCGAAGCGCGTGGGCGCCCCCACCGGGAAGCGCCCGGGCCGATTACTCGACCTTGGTCTGCTCGCGCAGACGGATGTGCAGCTCGCGCAGGGCCTTGGCATCCACCAGGCCAGGGGCCTGGGTCATGACGCACGCGGCGCTCTGGGTTTTCGGGAAGGCGATCACTTCACGGATCGACTGGGCGCCGGTCATCAGCATCACCAGGCGGTCCAGGCCGAAGGCCAGGCCACCGTGGGGCGGCGCGCCGAACTTCAGGGCGTCGAGCAGGAAGCCGAACTTCTCCTGCTGCTCTTCTGCACCGATGCCCAGCAGACGGAACACGGCCTGTTGCATTTCCTTGCGATGGATACGGATCGAACCACCACCGAGCTCGGTGCCGTTGAGGACCATGTCGTAGGCACGGGACAGGGCGCCGGCCGGGTTGGCCTCGAGCTCCTGCGGGGTGCACTTGGGCGCGGTGAACGGGTGGTGCAGCGCGCTGAAGCTGCCATCGTCGTTCTCTTCGAACATCGGGAAGTCAACGACCCACATCGGCGCCCACTCGCAGGTCAGCAGCTCGAAGTCGTGGCCCAGGCGGATACGCAGCGCGCCCAGGGCTTCGCTGACGATCTTGGCCTTGTCGGCGCCGAAGAACACGATATCGCCATCGACTGCACCCACGCGATCGAGGATCACGTTGAGGTTGGCCTCGGGGATGTTCTTGACGATCGGCGACTGCAGACCTTCGACGCCCTTGGCACGTTCGTTGACCTTGATGTACGCCAGGCCCTTGGCACCGTAGATGCCGACGAACTTGGTGTATTCGTCGATACGGCTGCGCGGCATGCTGGCGCCGCCTGGCAGACGCAGGGCGGTGACGCGGCACTTAGGATCGTTGGCCGGGCCGGCGAAGACCTTGAAGTCGACATCCTTGAGCTGGTCGGCAACGTCGACCAGTTCCAGCGGGATACGCAGGTCAGGCTTGTCGGAGCCGTAGCGACGCATGGCCTCTTCGTAGGTCATGTGCGGGAATTCGCCGAACTCCAGGTCCAGGACTTCCTTGAACAGCTTGCGGATCATGCCTTCGGTCAGGCCCATGATCTCGGATTCGTCGAGGAAGCTGGTCTCGATGTCGATCTGGGTGAATTCCGGCTGACGGTCGGCACGCAGGTCTTCGTCGCGGAAGCACTTGGCGATCTGGTAGTAGCGGTCGAAGCCGGCCACCATCAGCAGCTGCTTGAACAGCTGTGGCGATTGCGGCAAGGCGAAGAAGCTGCCGGCGTGGGTGCGGCTCGGCACCAGGTAGTCACGGGCACCTTCCGGGGTGGCGCGGGTCAGGATCGGCGTCTCGACGTCGAGGAAGCCGTTCTCGTCCAGGTAGCGGCGGATGCTGCTGGTGATGCGCGAACGCAGGCGCAGCTTGTCGGCCATCTCCGGGCGACGCAGGTCGATGAAGCGGTAGCGCAGGCGGGTTTCCTCGCCCACGTCGGAGTATTCGTTGAGCGGGAAAGGCGGGGTCTCGGCCTCGTTGAGGACGGTCAGCTCGTAGCCCAGCACTTCGATGGCGCCAGAGGCCATGTTCGGGTTGACCGCGCCTTCCGGACGCAGGCGCACCTTGCCGGTGATCTGCACGACGTACTCGCTGCGCACGCGGTCAGCGTTGGCGAAAGTCTCGGCGCGATCCGGGTCGAAAACGACCTGGGCCATGCCTTCGCGGTCACGGATGTCGAGGAAGATCACCCCGCCGTGGTCGCGACGACGATGGACCCAGCCGCAAAGAGTGACTTCCTGGCCGTCCAGGCGCTCGTTCAGTTGGCCGCAATAATGGCTGCGCATCATGATGGTGGTTTCGCTTCTCGTGATTCGTGTATTCGGTGGAGGTCTGGCCGCCCTGAGGGGCTAATACTGCAAGACCCGGTCACTGCAATTCAACTCAGTCGGCCTTGTCGCCGCCTGCCAGATTCTTTTTCGCCCCGGTCTTGAAATCGGTCTCGTACCAGCCATTGCCGCTCAGGCGGAAACCGGGTACCGACAACAGCTTCTTCAGCGCCGGCGCCTGGCACGCCGGGCAATCGGTCAGCGGCGCGGCGCTGATCTTCTGCAACACCTCCATACGGTGGTCGCAGGATGCACATTGATAGTCATAAAGGGGCATGGGTGTCTCTCGTCAACCACAACGCTGACTGCCGGGGGCAGTGAAAAGCGGGATTATATATGGTTAAGGACAGCCGTGCAGCCCGCCTGGCGATCAGCGCATGCTGGGCGGATCGAGCAACCAGGCCACGCAGATGACCCGGACCAGGCCGCTGAAGTTGCGCACCCCACCATGACGCAGGTGCACTTCCCGGTCCACATAGGACAACACAGCGCTTACCGTACACTGATTGGCTTCGGCGATCCGCTCCAGAATCCGCCAGTACACCACCTCCAGGCGCAGGCAGGTGGCAAAGCCATTGAGCCGGACCGAACGCGAGACCGGCCTGACCTGCACCATGTCGAAATCAGCCCTGAACGGGTCAATGCACTGCTTGCCCGGCCACTTTCCCTGGCAAGCACCACGCTTGCCTTGCTGCATCCTTATATCCACCGCACCACTCCATCGCCTGGGAAGACACCCAAGTGCTGCGCACGAGGGGCGCGCCCAATAAAGCGCCGCAGGCGCCTGGAGAGCAGTGGCAAAACCTTCCTCAAGGAAATGGAGCAGCCTGGCTCCGGTCGCGGAACCAGGCCTTGCATCGCACTACGGCCGGGCGATCAATTGCCGTCGAGCAGCACGCGCAACATCCAGGCGGTTTTCTCATGCACCTGCATGCGCTGGGTCAGCAGGTCGGCCGTCGGCTCGTCGCTGACCTTGTCGACCACCGGGAAGATGCTGCGCGCAGTACGCACCACCGCCTCCTGGCCCTGGACCAATTGGCGGATCATCTCTTCCGCCGGCGGCACGCCCTCTTCTTCCTTGATCGATGAATGGCGCGCATAGAAGGCATACGAGCCCGGAGCCGGGAAGCCCAGGGCGCGGATCCGCTCGGCGATCGAATCGACCGCCAGGGCCAGCTCGTTGTACTGCTCTTCGAACATCA
The DNA here is from genome assembly GCF_048068175.1 of Pseudomonas sp. NY15356. Lineage (NCBI taxonomy): Bacteria > Pseudomonadati > Pseudomonadota > Gammaproteobacteria > Pseudomonadales > Pseudomonadaceae > Pseudomonas > Pseudomonas sp. NY15356. The sequence goes on from NZ_JBLUPW010000028.1 coordinate 43,400, forward strand.
AGTGCAGGGTACGGAATGACGGGCCGGTGACGTTCCAATGGAAGTTGTGGGTTTTCAGATACAGCACGTAGGTGTCCGACAACAGGCGTGAAAGCCCGTCGACGATGGACTTGCGGTCTTCTTCGCTGATACCGATATCGATTGCCATGGATCTCTCCTTTTCACAAGGCTTGGTCATCAAGCGGGCATCACAAACTGTATCAGACCTACCCGTTCCTGCCTGTGACCCAGGGCAATCCATCCCTCGCGGTTTGAGAACCCCCGGCCTTTGCTGTTAAATAGGCACCGTGCCACCCGTGCGGACTGTCATTGCCGGGTGCATAGGCTGCCAACCGTGTGATCGCGCCTTACACCTGCGCACCACCCTGGCAGCTCTTCCTGTGATCGGCCTTATCAATGTGAGCCAACCCAAATGTTCAAGATCGTCCATCTGGTGACGGGCGTGGCAGCTTTGCTGCTATCGCTCATACCCAGCCTCAAAACCGAAGCTACACCTTTCCTCCAGCAACCTGAAGCCGTCTACCTGGCCTTGCTCGGCCTGCTCAACCTGCTCCTGGCCCCAGCCCTGCCGCACTACTACAAAGGCCTGCGCCAGCAACTGCAATACCTGGCCTGCGCCCTGCTGGTGCTGGCCGTGGTCCTGCAGACCGTGACGCTGCTGGCCCGCCCGGAGCTGGGCGACCTGCCTGCCCTGCTCTGCGCCGTCGTCGCCGTCGCCCTGCACCTGGGCGCAGGTTTCGCCCGCAGCATCGGCAAGCCCCGCGCCAGCCTGGGCGTCACCCAGGATGGCGGCAAGCGCGATACCGGCACGGTCAAGTGGTTCAACACCTCCAAAGGTTTCGGCTTCATTTCCCGCGACTCGGGTGACGATATCTTCGTGCACTTTCGCGCCATCCGTGGCGAAGGGCATCGCGTTCTGGTCGAAGGCCAACGCGTGGAGTTCTCGGTGATGCACCGTGACAAGGGCCTGCAGGCCGAAGACGTGGTCGCGGTCTCCCGCCGCTGACCCTGGGCGGTTCGTGGCGTAGCGGCTTGCCCGCCACGCCATTGGCCGCACTTCAATAATGAGGCGGTGGCGCCTCCTCTCCCTCGCTGCCGTACTGCCCCACCATTTCCTCGTAGCGTTTGATCAACTCGGCCATCTGCAACTGCAGGCGCTCGATCACGCGGGCCTGCTCGACCACCACGTCATTAAGCGCCTGGATGGTGTCATCCTGAAACGCCTGACGGCTTTCAAGCTCGACGACTCTCGACTCCAGCGACATGGCGTCAGGCCTCCGTGAAGTCTTCATTCAATACCGCGCGCAAGCGTTGACGGATCGCCTCGACCTGCTCCGGGGTGTAGTCGACCGCAGGATGGCGCCCCCACACCGGCGCCGGCCAGGCGGCATCGTCATGGCGGCGCACGATGACATGCATGTGCAACTGGCTGACCACGTTACCCAGGGTGGCCACGTTCATCTTGTCGGCCGCGAAGCACTCCTTGAGGGTCTCGGCCAGGTAGGTGGTTTCCTTCCACAACTGTTGCTGGTCGGCCTCGCTCAGCTGGAACAGCTCGCTGACCTCGGCACGCCGCGGCACCAGGATGAACCAGGGGTAGTTGGCATCCTTGCTCAGCAGCAGCCGGCACAACGGCAGATCTCCCAATACCAGGGAATCCTGTTGCAGACGCGAATCCAGGACAAACACGGCAAACCTCCTCAACGTGAAACGGCCCAGCGGGCACTACGGGCCAATGAGCCAAGGATACCCTGCTTCAACACCCAGGCAGGAGCATTGTTGTGCTCACTGCGGTAACACTGCGCTACTTTTCGCACCAAAAGGAGGCCCGCCCGCGCGATACACCCCACTGCTTTCTACTCGGATTAACAAGTGGCGGTAACACATTGACTTCAATGGCAGGTTTTATCGCAGGCGTTTGATGCGGCTCCTGGCACACCATCAGACATGCTTCGCCCCGTGTTTGCGGAGGTTTTCTCGCCTCGTCCGCAGCGAATGTGAAAATTTCATGAAGAGCTCGTGATTTTGAGCACGCTTGTTGCATTCCCTGTCATTCAAGTCGGCACGATGCCTGCAACCGGCAGGTACGCGACAAATAACAACAGCGGTATGGATTTCCAGGGAGTTTCGCTCGCTTACTTATGTTTGTTACACATTTGTTACGAGAGTGATAACGGCGCTGGCGTTGTACGACCCTGAAAAGGGCGTGATTTGCGACACGGATCTAACTAAAAGCGACATTGTGAAAAAGTTATCAAAAGGTTGTTTTTTCTTTGTCGCCAAGCACAGTCAGCGTGATATACATTTTCGCCGACATAAAAAGAAAGAGCTGCCCCTATAACTAAAAAACCTGGGCGCAGCGGTAATCTTCCTAAAACCAAAGGAGCAAATCACGATGCGCGTGATGAAGTGGAGCATGATCGCCCTGGCCGTCGCGGCAGGGACCTCGCAGCTGGCCCTGGCCTCTTCGCAAGATGAATCCAAGGGTTTCATCGAAGACAGCCAGCTGAACGTCAAGACCCGTATGCTGTATTTCAGCCGTGACTTCCGTAACAATGACCGGGATCCCATTACCGGCGACCGTCAGAGCCGCGTGGAAGAGACCGGCCTAGGTTTCGTGGGCACCTTCGAGTCCGGATTCACCCAGGGTACCGTAGGTGTCGGTGTGGATGCGATCGGACTCCTGGGTGTCAAACTGGACAGCGGTCGCGGCCGCGCGGGCACAGGCTTGTTCCCACTCGGCGAGGATGGTCGTGCGCAAGACGACTACTCTGAAGCTCACGGCGCCGTGAAACTGCGCATCTCCGATACCGTGTTGAAGTATGGCGGACAATTCACCGCCCTGCCGGTCTTCGCTACCGATGATAGCCGCCTGCTGCCAGAAGTCGCCGAAGGCTTCCTGTTGACCAGCAACGAAATCGAAGGCCTCGAACTGAATGCCGGTCATTTCACACGCCTTAACGCTCAGGCCCAGACCTATAAGGACAGCATCGGCGGCCGCGACGGCGACACTGGCATCAAAAACCCTGGCCTGACAGAAGCCAACATCGTTGGCGGCACCTATGCCTTTAACGATAACCTGAGCACCAGCCTGTATTACTCCAAGGTTGAAGACTACTGGCGCAAATATTACGCCAACGTCAACTGGGCCCTGCCAATCTCCGACAAGCAAGGCTTGGTGTTCGACTTCAACATCTATGACACCAAGAGCGATGGTGACCGCGCTCGCGCCTTTGACGGCGACAAGCTCGACAACCGCGCATTCAGCCTCTCGGGCGCTTACAACATTGGCGCACACACCTTCACCCTGGCCTATCAGAAAGTCACCGGTGACGGCGACTATGCCTATGGCGTCGATGGTGGCGGCACCATCTTCCTGGCCAACTCCGTTGCCCGTTCCGACTTCAACGCCGAAGACGAGAAGTCTTGGCAGGCTCGCTACGACCTGAACTTCGCCGAATACGGCATCCCAGGCCTGACCTTCATGACCCGCTACGTGCGCGGTACCGACGCCAACGTCGCCGGCACCAGCAACGGCAAGGAATGGGAACGCGACATCGACATCAAGTACGTGCTGCAGGAAGGCCCGGCCAAAGACCTGAGCTTCCGCGTGCGCCAGGCCACCTACCGCTCCTCCGATGGCGTTTACTACGGTTCCCCATCGCTGGACGAACTGCGCCTGATCGTCGAGTACCCGCTGAGCATCCTGTAAGCCCCCTGGCTTGCATTTGCCCCGCACTGGAAAAGCCCGGCGATCGCCGGGCTTTTTCTTGGCTGACAAGCGCCCCGCCCTGGGGCATCCTGTACGCCTTCGCTTCGCCCCCGTACAATGCGGGGTCATTTCAACGTCTTAGGCAATCGACACGGCTCACCATGCGCACCAGTCAATATTTGCTCGCCACCCAGAAAGAAACCCCTGCCGACGCAGTGGTCATCAGCCATCAGCTCATGCTGCGCGCCGGCATGATCCGCAAGCTGGCCTCCGGCCTGTACACCTGGCTGCCGATGGGCCTGCGGGTGATGCGCAAGGTCGAAGCGGTGGTCCGCGAGGAAATGAACGCCGCCGGCGCCCTGGAAGTGCTGATGCCGAGCATCCAGCCCGCCGAGCTGTGGCAGGAATCCGGCCGCTGGGAACAGTACGGCCCGGAGCTGCTGCGCCTGAAGGACCGCCATGACCGCGAGTTCTGCGTTGGCCCGACCCACGAGGAGGTCATCACCGACCTCGCGCGCAACGAGCTGTCCAGCTATAAACAGCTGCCGCTGAACATGTACCAGATCCAGACCAAGTTCCGTGACGAGATCCGTCCGCGCTTCGGCCTGATGCGCGGCCGCGAATTCATCATGAAGGACGCCTATTCCTTCCATGCCGACCAGGCTTCCCTGCAGGAAACCTACGACCGCATGCACCAGGCGTACACCAATATCTTCACCCGCCTGGGCCTGGACTTCCGTCCGGTGCAGGCCGACACCGGCTCCATCGGTGGCAGCTACTCCCATGAGTTCCATGTCCTGGCCGAGTCCGGCGAAGACGATGTGATCTTCAGCGACAGCTCCGACTACGCCGCCAACATCGAGAAGGCCGAAGCCATCCCGCGTGAAACCGTGCGCCCTGCCCCCACCGAGGAGCTGCGCCTGGTCGACACGCCCGATGCCAAGACCATTGCGCAACTGGTCGAAAACTACGGCCTGCCGATCGAAAAGACCGTCAAGACCCTCATCGTGCGCGGTGCCGAGGAAGGCAAGCTGGTCGCCCTGGTGGTCCGTGGCGACCACGAATTGAACGAAATCAAGGCTGCCAAGCTGGAACAGGTCGCCGACCCGCTGGTCATGGCCACCGACGCCGACCTGCGCGCTGCCATCGGTGCTGGTGCCGGCTCCCTGGGCCCGATGAACCTGCCGCTGGAATGCATCATCGACCGCTCCGTGGCCCTGATGAGCGACTTCTGCATCGGCGCCAACATCGACGACAAGCACTACTTCGGTGTCAACTGGGAACGCGACCTGCCAGTCCCACAGGTCGCCGACCTGCGCAACGTGGTCGAAGGCGACCCGAGCCCGGACGGCCAGGGTACGCTGGTGATCAAGCGTGGCATCGAGGTTGGCCATATCTTCCAGCTCGGCACCAAGTACAGCGAGGCGCTCAAGTGCCAGGTACTGGGCGAGAACGGCAAGCCGGTGACCCTGGCCATGGGTTGCTATGGCATCGGCGTGTCCCGCGTGGTCGCCGCCGCCATCGAGCAGAGCTATGACGACAAGGGCATCATCTGGAACGACGCCCTGGCACCGTTCCAGATCGCCCTGGTACCGCTGCGCTACGAGACCGACGCCGTTCGCGAAGCCACCGACAAGCTGTACGCCGAACTGACCGCCGCCGGCTACGAAGTGCTGCTGGACGACCGCGACAAGAAGACCAGCCCCGGCATCAAGTTCGCCGACATGGAGCTGATCGGCATTCCGCACCGCATCGTGGTCAGCGACCGCGGCCTGGCCGAAGGCAACCTGGAATACAAGCACCGCACCGAGCAGGAGGCTCAGACCTTGCCGCTCAACGAGGTGCTGACCTTCCTGCAAGCCCGCATTCGCCGCTGATACGAGTAGCCATGTCCAAGCGAAGTACCTTTGCCCTGGGGGGCGCCGCACTGTGCGGCGCCCTGCTCGTCAGCGGCTGCGCCAACCAGATGTCCCAGCGCAGCGAGCATGAGGAGCGCGCCGAGCGCAAGCTGCTCGAACATACCCTGCAGATCGACGTCGGCGAGCCCAAGGTCATGGAGCTTCCGCAACGGCGCGTGCGGGTTCATGAACAGAAGCGCTTCGAAGTCACCGAGTTCGAAGTCACTCGCCGGTATGACCGCTACACGCCGTACCAAGCCTGGCGGGAGATCTACGAGATCCCCCTGGGTGCGGTGGCAGTGGTCGCTGGCATCGGCGCCAACGTGGTCAATGTGTTCGCCCTGGGCAACCTGCCGCAAAGCGTTACCCGTGACTGGCTCGGCTACGGCCTGGCCGGGCTCAACCCGTTCATGAACGTGCAGTCCAACGGCCGCGCCCAGCAGAACCTGGCGGGTATCAGTGAGGTGCAGAAAGACAAGCGCGAGGAATACACCAGCCTGCCGTGGAACGAGCGGCTGGTCGAGGTCAAGGCCGGCAAGCTGACCCACGAGCTCACCACCGACCACAACGGTGTGTTGCGCCTGAACCTGCTGGACAGCCCGTTCTCCGAACAGAACCTCAACCACGTCGGCACCTTGCACCTGCACGTGGCCGACGAGGACAACGGGGCTCGGGCCGATGCCAGCCTGCTGGTCAGCAGCGCCCTGCGGGGCAAGCTGCAGGAAGCCCACGAGCTGATCTTCGACGACCTCGAGGATGACGAGGTGGGGCAATGGGTCCACCGGGTCAAGCGCTTGTCAGAACTGGGCTTGGAAGAGGAAGCCAGCGAACTGGAGCAGAGCCTGATCGAGCTGACCCGCAACGATCCGGAGCTGCAACAGGAATTCCTGCATGCCTTGACCAAGGATGCCGGGCGGCTGGTGGCTGATCCGGGCGTTCGGTAGCTGAGATCGATGGGGCCGCTTTGCGGCCCTTTCGCGGCGCAAGGCTGCTCCTATTACCTTTTACGCGCTTGCCGCTCTATTGCGGTGGAAAAAGCTCCAGCTGCTCATGAGCCCCGCGCAAATCCCGCAAACGTACCCCCACCCCCAGTAGCCGCACCGGCTTGCCGCCCCTGGCAAAGGCCTGGCTCAACAACTGCCGATAGCTCTCCAGGTCTCGCCCCGCGCCCGCCTGCTCCAACGTGGTCTGGCTGAAGTCATGGAACTTGACCTTGACGAACGGTTTGTCGGGCCGATAGCTGCTGTCCATCCGCGCGATACGCTCGTTCAGGCTGCGCAGCAGCTCAGGTAGTTTGGCCAGGCAGCTCGCCAGGTCCGGCAGGTCGGTGTCGTAGGTGTTTTCCACGCTGACCGACTGGCGCCGGCTGTCATTGTGCACACTGCGCTCATCGATACCCCGCGCCAAGCCCCACAGCCGCTCGCCGAAACTACCGAACTCACGCACCAGCGCCAGCCGTGACCAGTCGCGCAGTTCCAGGCAGGTATCGATGCCCAGGCGCGCCAGTTTGTCGGCCGTGACCTTGCCCACCCCATGCAGCCTGGCGACGGGCAACGCGGCCACGAAGGCCTCGACTTCAGGTGGCGTGATGACGAACAGGCCATTGGGCTTGCGCCAGTCGCTGGCGATCTTGGCCAGGAACTTGTTCGGCGCCACACCGGCAGACACCGTGATGTGCAAGGTCTTGGCGACCCGCCTGCGTATATCCTCGGCAATGCGCGTGGCACTGCCGGCGTACCACTGGCTGTCACTCACATCCAGGTAGGCCTCGTCCAGCGACAGCGGCTCGATCAGGTCGGTGTAGTCGCGAAAGATCGCATGGATCTCCCGGGAGGCTTCGCGGTAGGCCTCGAAACGCGGCTTGACGATCAACAGGTCCGGACACAATTTCAAGGCATGCCGCGACGACATGGCCGAGCGCACTCCATAGGCACGCGCCTCATAATTGCAGGTAGCGATGACCCCACGCTGCTCCGGCGCCCCGCCCACGGCCATGGGCCGGCCAGCCAGCCGCGGGTCGTCGCGCATCTCGATCGCGGCATAGAAACAATCGCAGTCGATATGGATGATCTTGCGCAGGGACATGGATGACCGTCAGCACTGTAAATTCATACAGATACTACTCCATGGGACGAAACGGCGTCAGCAGCCTTCCAGTAAAACCGCCAAATTCCTTGCAAGCCCCGCCATGACTGAGCTGCAGCCACGCGATCGACGCTAAGGGATTGAACAAAAAAGGATTTTTCAAAATAAGCCTTGACATGGGGCAGGATTTCCGTAGAATTCGATCTCACAGGCGCGGGATGGAGCAGCCTGGTAGCTCGTCGGGCTCATAACCCGAAGGTCGTCGGTTCAAATCCGGCTCCCGCAACCAGATTCAGAAGAAGGCCACTGTCTATGCAGTGGCCTTTTTTCTTGCCCTGAAAAAAATCGACGGAAAATCAAAGAGTAATGCTTGACAGCCACTCAGAAATCCGTAGAATGCGCCCCACTGACGCGGGATGGAGCAGCCTGGTAGCTCGTCGGGCTCATAACCCGAAGGTCGTCGGTTCAAATCCGGCTCCCGCAACCATATTCGTCAGAACAAACCCCGCACTGTGAAAGCAGTGCGGGGTTTGTTGTTTCCACCCCCGAAAAATACGTCCCCCTGAAGGAGGGCATGGCAGCGTGCCGCAAAGTCACACCTTCGGATGAACTATCTTTAACCCTGCCAGAGCGCTGAAAGCGCGCCGGCCAGGAGTAATATCTGGATACGTTTTCCGAAGAGACTTTCACTTGGCCGCACCTCTGCCCAACCTCGCGCAGCCTGCCCGGGGTTACCTATGAATGCGCATGACGCCCAAAACCCGGTGCCTCTTGCCGGCACGCTGCCCAACGCCGCCCGACGCCTACCTTGGCTGGAACGGCTGAGCCGATACCGCCAGCCCCTTGGCCTAGCCTTGACCCTGCTGCTGTTCAGCCTGGCCCTGGTCGCCTGTCGCCACCTGCTGAGCGAACTGGACATCCATGCCCTGCATGACGCCATGCTCAGCGTGCCGGGCCCGTCCCTGGCTGGGGCACTGCTGGCCACCGCGCTGGGTTTCACGGCCCTGCTCGGCTATGAATGGTCGGCCAGCCGCTACGCCGCGGTGCCCCTCCCCGCGCGCACCCTCGCCCTGGGAGGGTTCAGTGCCTTCGCTATTGGCAATGCCGTCGGCCTGTCGATCCTCTCTGGCGGCTCGGTGCGTTATCGCCTGTATGCACGCCATGGCTTGGGCGCAGCAGAAATCGCCCGCATGACCGTGTTCGCCAGCTTGTCACTGGGCTGTGCCCTGCCACCCCTGGCGGCACTGGCAACGCTCGGTGACCTGCCGGCTGCCGCCGCTGCGCTACGCCTGCCCGCCCCCGTGCTGGCCGGTATCGCCGTGGCGGTGCTGGCGATCACCGCTGTACTGGTGGCCAGCCTCTATCGCCGGCGCCTGCCCGAACAACCCTTGGCCGATAACGTGCTGGTGCGGTTCGGGCGACGGACCTTGCGCCTGCCTGGCCTACGCCTGGCGGCCTTGCAACTGCTGGTCACGGGCCTGGATGTCATCGCCGCAGCCACGGTGCTGTACCTACTGCTGCCCGACGCCCCGCCGTTCGGCGCCTTTGTCCTGGTCTACCTGCTGGCCCTGGCAGCAGGCGTGCTCAGCCACGTACCGGGCGGGGTCGGGGTGTTCGAGGCCGTGCTGCTTGCAGCGTTCGCCGAGCAACTGGGCGCCGCACCGCTGGCCGCCGCCTTGCTGCTGTACCGCCTCATCTATGTGGTGCTGCCCCTGCTGGTGGCCTGCGTATTGCTGCTGGCCAGCGAAGCGCGCCGCCTGCTGTTCGCCCGCCAGGCGATCAATGCCGCGGCCGGGCTGGCCGCACCGGTGCTGGCGATTCTGGTGTTCCTATCAGGCGTCGTGCTGCTGTTTTCCGGCGCCACGCCCGAGATCGACACGCGCCTGGAACACATGGGCTTTCTTATCCCCCATCGCCTGATCGACGCCTCACACTTCGGCGCCAGCCTGGTCGGCGTGCTGTGCCTGCTGCTGGCCCAGGGCCTGAGGCGACGGCTGTCAGCGGCCTGGCTGCTGACCACCGTGCTGTTGCTGGTGGGCGCCGTGTTGTCCCTGCTCAAAGGCTTCGACTGGGAGGAAGCCTGCATACTGAGTGTCACCGCAGCGCTGCTGGCCCTGTTCCGCCGTTCCTTCTACCGGCCCAGCCGACTGCTGGAGCTGCCATTCTCACCGGTCTACCTGGTGGCCAGTGTCTGCGTGCTCGGTGCCTCATTGTGGCTGCTGTTATTCGCCTATCAGGACGTGCCCTACAGCCACGAACTGTGGTGGCAGTTCACCCTGGATGCCGACGCACCCCGCGGCCTGCGCGCCGCCATGGGCAGTGCCATGCTGCTGGTGATCGTCGCCCTCACCTGGTTGCTGCGTACCGCGCGGCCAGTCATCCACCTGCCCACCGAAGAAGAACTGCAACGGGCCAAGCGCATTCTGCTGGACTCCGACCAACCCGATGGCGGCCTGGCCCTGACCGGCGACAAGGCGCTGCTTTTCCACCCCAACGACGAAGCCTTCCTCATGTACGCCCGCCGAGGCCGTAGCCTGGTCGCCCTGTACGACCCGATCGGCCCCGCCGAGGCGCGTGCCGAGATGATCTGGCAGTTCCGCGACCTGTGCGACCTGCACCATGCCCGGCCGGTGTTCTACCAAGTGCGTGCGCAGAACCTGCCCTACTACATGGACATCGGCCTGACTGCGCTCAAGCTCGGCGAGGAAGCCCGGGTCGACCTGCAGCGCTTCGATCTGCAGGCCCAAGGCAAGGAAATGAAAGACCTGCGCTACACCTGGAACCGAGGCGGGCGCGATGGCCTGGCTCTGGAGATCCATGAACCCGGCCAGGCACCGCTGGCGGCGCTCAAGGAGATTTCTGACGCCTGGCTCGGCGGCAAGAACGTACGCGAGAAAGGTTTTTCCCTGGGCCGCTTCAGCCAGGACTACCTGCGCCATTTTCGCATCGCCCTGATCCGCTTCCAGGGGCGCCCGGTGGCCTTCGCCAACCTCCTTGAAACCCATGGCAACGAGCTGGCCAGCCTGGACCTGATGCGTGCCCACCCCGAGGCGCCCAAGCTGACCATGGAATTCTTGATGATCGGCCTAATCCAGCACTACAAAAGCCAGGGCTACGCCCACTTCAGCCTGGGCATGGTACCGCTTTCCGGCCTGCAGCCAAGGCGTGGCGCGCCCCTGACCCAACGCCTGGGCTCGATGGTATTCCAGCGCGGCGAGCAGCTCTACAACTTCCAGGGGCTGCGACGCTTCAAGGACAAGTTCCAACCGGACTGGGAACCCCGCTACATGGCCGTGCCGGCCGGGCTCGACCCGCTGGTGGCGCTGGCCGATACCGCCGCCCTGATCGCAGGCGGCCTGACTGGTTTGGTGAAACGTTGATGATCCGACGCTATTGGTTGTACGTATGCAGCGCATTTTTCCTGGCCTTGCTGGCAGGCGCCGCGACGTTCTGGCTATGGACCCGCCCCGCCCCCGAGGCCCACTTGGAACACCTGGCCCTGGCCGACGGCAGCCCCCTTCTGCGTGCCACACCCGGCGTGCATGCCCGCAGCCATGTCGCCATCGCCGTCCCTGCAGGGCAGGCGTTGAGCGACAGGCAGCTGCTTGACCTGAGCCAGGCGGGCGAGGCACAACTGGTGCAGGTCGTCTTGCCGCCAAGCGATTGCACCCGGCAGCAACAGGTACTGGACGAAGCCATGAAGGCCTTGTCCGCACCTTCGAACCTGGTCGCCGGTATCGGCCCTGGTGCCGCCCAGGCCTGGCGTTGGCTCGCTGCCCAAGACGATGACAAGGCCCGCGCCATCTCGATAGGTTTCACCCTGGAGCAACCCGGCTGCCAGCCCTTGCCCCAAGCGGCCGCCCACGGGCACTGGAACGTGGCCTGGAACGACAACCCCGACGATGCCAGCGCAGCCTTCGTGCGCAACCAGGCCAACGCCGAAACCAGCATCAGCGACTATGACATCCACCTGCCGCAGGTACTCAAGGCGCAACTGACCCAGGCCCTGGTGGGCAACAATGGCAATGGCCTGAACATCCCGGTGGTCGAGGTTCCGGCCGGGCAGACCACCGACACGGTGACCCTGTTCCTCTCCGGCGACGGCGGTTGGCGTGACCTGGACCGCGACGTGGCCGGGGAAATGGCCAAGCTCGGCTACCCGGTGGTCGGTATCGATACCCTGCGCTACTACTGGCAGCACAAGAGCCCGGAACAGAGTGCCGCGGACCTTTCGGAGCTGATGCAGCACTACCGCCAGAAGTGGGGGACCAAACGCTTCGTGCTCACCGGCTATTCCTTCGGTGCCGATGTTCTTCCGGCGATCTACAACCGCTTGCCGGACGAAGACAAGCGACGGGTCGATGCGGTGATCCTGCTGGCGTTCGCCCGCAGTGGCAGTTTCGAGATCGAGGTCGAGGGCTGGCTGGGCAAGGAAGGCCAGGAAGCGCCAACCGGGCCGGAGATGGCCAGGCTGCCGGCTTCCAAGGTGGTGTGTGTGTATGGCGTCGAGGAAGCCGACGAGAGTGGTTGCACGGACAAGACCGCCGTCGGCGAACATATGAAACTTCCAGGCGGCCACCACTTCGACGAGAACTACCCGGCCCTGGCCAAGCGCCTCATCGGCGAGATCGAGACCCGCCAGGGCAAGGCCAGCGTGGCGGAGCAGAACTGAAACGCAGGAATGGCCTTGCGGGGGGCCGCTTGGCAGCCCTTTCGCGGCGCAAGGCCGCTCCTACACGACCGCGTCGGGCGCTATAGCGAGGTAGGCCTTGTGCCGCGATTGGGCCGCACAGCGGCCTCGATAATCGGCCGCGCAAGGCTACTGCTCAAGACAACGGTTCAGATCTCCACCTGCGTCCCCAGCTCGATCACGCGGTTCAACGGCAGGTTGAAGAACCGCAGGTTGCCGTTGGCATTCTTGAGCAGGAAGGCGAACAGGTTGCCACGCCAGCGCGCCATGCCTTCGAGCCGCGAAGCGATCACCGTCTCGCGGCTGAGGAAATAGGTGGTGCGCATCGGGCTGAAATCCAGCGCATCCAGGTGACACAAACGCAATGCCGCCGGCACGTCAGGCTCGTCCATGAAGCCGAAGTGCAGCAGCACCCGGAAAAACCCGTCGCCATAGGCCTCCACCTCGAAGCGTTCATGCTCCGGCACCCGCGGGCGGTCTTCACTGACCACTGTCAGCAGCACGACCTGACTGTGCAGCACTTGGTTGTGCAACAGGTTGTGCAATAGCGCATGGGGCACGGCATCCGAGCGCGCGGTCAGAAATACCGCGGTGCCCTCCACCCGGTGCGGCGGCTGCGCGCGGATACTGCTGATGAACAGCGGCAACGGCAGCGCCGCGTCATCGATGCGCTCCACGAGGATCTGCTTGCCACGCTTCCAGGTGCTCATCAGCACGAACAGCACGATCGCCGCAAGCACCGGGAACGCGCCACCCTGCACGACTTTGGGCAGGTTGGCCGCGAAGAACAGCCCGTCGACCAGCAAGAAGCCCAGCAGCACCGGCACCGCCAGCACCGGTGGCCACTTCCATAGCAGTAACATCACCACCGACACCAGCACTGTGGTCATCAGCATGGTACCGGTCACCGCCACACCATAGGCTGCCGCCAACGCGCTGGAAGACTCGAAACCGATCACCAGCAGCACCACGCCGACCATCAAGGCCCAGTTCACCGCACCGATGTAGATTTGCCCCTGCTCGTCGCTGGAGGTGTGCTGGATCTGCATGCGCGGCACATAGCCCAGCTGGATGGCCTGCCGGGTCAAGGAGAAGGCACCGGAAATCACTGCCTGGGATGCGATCACCGTGGCCAGTGTGGCCAGGCCTACCAAGGGCAGCAAGGCCCAGCTGGGCGCCAGCAGGTAGAACGGGTTGCGTGCCGCAGCCGGGTCCTGCAGCAACATGGCGCCCTGGCCGAAGTAGTTGAGCACCAGCGCTGGCAGCACCAGGGCGAACCAGGCCCGAGCAATGGGCTTGCGACCGAAGTGGCCCATGTCCGCATACAGCGCCTCGGCCCCGGTCAGGGCCAATACCACCGCGCCCAGGATCGCCACCCCCACGCCCGGGTGGACGATGAAGAAACGCACCGCCCACGCCGGGTTGAGTGCCTTGAGCACCTCGGGACTCTGCAGGATGCCATGCACGCCCAACGCCGCCAGCACCAGGAACCAGGCGACCATCACCGGCCCGAACAGGATTCCGATCTTCGCCGTGCCGTGCTTTTGCACCAGGAACAAGGCCACCAGGATCACCACGGCAATGGGCACTACCCAGTGGTCGATGCCGTCGAAGGCCAGCCCCATGCCCTCCACCGCGGACAGCACCGACACCGCCGGGGTGATCATGCTGTCGCCATAGAACAACGAGGCACCGATCAACCCGCAGCCGACCATGACCATGCGCAGCCTCGGATAAGGCGCCACGGCGCGCCGGGCCAGGGCGGTCAGCGCCATGGTGCCGCCCTCGCCCTGGTTGTCTGCACGCAAGATGAAGATCACGTACTTGACCGACACCACCCACACCAACGACCAGAAGATCAGCGCCAGGATCCCCAGCACGCCATCATGGTTGACCGTGACGCCATACCCGCCCGTGAACACTTCCTTGAGGGTATACAACGGGCTGGTGCCGATGTCGCCATACACCACCCCTACCGCTGCCACCAGCAGGCTCAGCGGCCGGGCCGCTCCCTGCCCACTTTCGGCGTGACTGCTTGCCTGAACCATCGACCACTCCCGCAGACGGCCTTGCAGGCCGATAGAATTCACACCCGCGCCAAGGTGTCACGCCTGCCCCGGCACAATGGCGCGAAGCATAGCTCAGCGTTCGTCGCTTTTCTGCTGGTCAAGCGTCCTTGTGCTCGCTAGAATTGCGCACTTTTTGATCAGAGGCGCCAAAAGCGCCCGTCAGGATCGCCCCCTTCAATTCCGGCCGGGCGAGCCGTATTCAATACCGAGGTTAGTCATGTCCACCACTCCCGCCACGCCGAAGGTCGGCTTTGTTTCCCTGGGCTGTCCGAAAGCTCTGGTCGATTCCGAGCGCATCCTGACCCAGCTGCGCATGGAAGGCTACGAAGTCGTGCCCACCTACGAGGACGCCGACGTAGTGGTGGTCAATACCTGCGGCTTCATCGACAGCGCCAAGGCCGAGTCGCTGGAAGTGATCGGCGAGGCGATCAAGGAAAACGGCAAGGTCATCGTCACCGGTTGCATGGGCGTCGAGGAAGGCAACATCCGCGACGTGCACCCGAGCGTGCTTTCGGTCAGCGGCCCGCAGCAGTACGAGCAGGTGGTCAACGCCGTGCATGAGGTGGTGCCTCCGCGCCAGGACCACAACCCACTGATCGACCTGGTACCGCCCCAGGGCGTCAAGCTGACCCCACGCCACTACGCCTATCTGAAGATTTCCGAAGGCTGCAACCATAGCTGCAGCTTCTGCATCATCCCGTCCATGCGCGGCAAGCTGGTCAGCCGCCCGGTGGGCGAGGTACTGAGCGAGGCCGAGCGCCTGGTCAAGGCCGGGGTCAAGGAAATCCTGGTGATCTCCCAGGACACCAGCGCCTACGGCGTGGACGTCAAGTACAAGACCGACTTCTGGAACGGTCGCCCGGTCAAGACCCGCATGCTCGAGTTGTGCGAAGCCCTGAGCAGCCTGGGTGCCTGGGTGCGTCTGCACTACGTCTACCCGTACCCGAACGTCGACGACGTGATCCCGCTGATGGCTGCCGGCAAGATCCTGCCGTACCTGGACATCCCCTTCCAACACGCCAGCCCCAAGGTGCTCAAGGCCATGAAGCGCCCGGCCTTCGAAGACCGCACCCTGGCTCGCATCAAGCGCTGGCGCGAGCAGTGCCCTGAGCTGGTCATCCGTTCGACCTTCATCGTCGGCTTCCCGGGCGAGACCGAAGAAGATTTCCAGTACCTGCTCGACTGGCTGACCGAAGCCCAGCTCGACCGCGTCGGCTGCTTCCAGTATTCGCCTGTCGAAGGCGCCCCGGCCAACGACCTGGGCTTGGAAGAGGTACCGGACGACGTCAAGCAGTCGCGCTGGGACCGCTTCATGGCGCACCAGCAGGCGATCAGTGCCGCACGCTTGCAGCTGCGTATCGGCAAGGAGATCGACGTGCTGATCGACGAAGTCGAGGAACAGGGCTCGGTCGGCCGCAGCTTCTTCGACGCGCCGGAAATCGACGGTAGCGTGTTCATCGACGGCGACCACGGCTTCAAGCCGGGCGACAAGGTACGCTGCCGCATCGTCGATGCCGACGAGTACGACATGTGGGCCGAGCCTGTCTGAGGTTTTCTGCCAGCCATTTAAGATCGTCGGGGCCGCTTTGCGGCCCTTTCGCGGCACAAGGCCGCTCCAGGGTTTGCGCGAACCTGAGCGGCCTTGTGCCACGATGGGCTGCGCAGCAGCCCCAGGCAGGCGAAACCGCTCTCACTGGCAGGGTATTTTTTAGCATCTATGTTTTCCTCTATGCCCCACGAGGAAAGCCCAATGTCATCGTCCCTGACGCTACAAACCCCACACGTAAGCGACTACCCGGAGCTGGTCCGGATCTGGGAAGCGTCGGTGCGTGCCACCCATGATTTCCTGCCGGACGCCTATATCGTGCTGCTGCGCGAATACGTGCTGCGCCAGTACCTCGACGCCGTCATGCTGGTCTGCTGCAAAGACACCGCCAAGCGCATCCGCGGCTTCGCGGGCGTGGCCAACGGGCGGCTGGACATGCTGTTCGTGGACCCTGAGTTCATCGGCCAGGGTATCGGCAAACGCCTGCTGCGCTATGCCGTCGATGAACTGAACGCCGAGCGCCTGGACGTCAACGAACAAAACCCCAAGGCCCTGGGCTTCTACCTGCATGAGGGCTTCGAAGTCAGTGGCCGCTCGGAAACCGATGGCCTGGGCCAACCCTACCCCCTGCTGCACATGAGGCTGATTCCTACGAAACCTTGAGATTGGGGCGAAGGATGCCGTACACCTCCCCTGAAATGGCGTAAATGGCGTAGATTCCCAGCCCCAATGTCGCCTGGGCAGGTACAATGTCGGCTTCCCCTGCCCTTATGCGAATCGCTTTCATGTCTGAACCCGTGCGCCTGTCCAAACGCCTCATCGAGCAACTCGGCTGCTCCCGCCGGGAGGCCGAGCTGTTTATCGAGGGCGGCTGGGTCACGGTGGATGGCGTGGTGGTCGAACAACCCCAGTACAAAGTCTCAGCCGAACAGGTCGCCCTGCTGCCCGGTGCCCGTGCCGAGCAATTGCCGCCTGTCACCCTGCTGCTCAACCATCTGGCCGGCCAGGACGCCGAGACGGGCCGGACCAGCATGACCATGGCCACCCTCAGCGAAGCCCACCCACCAGCGGTGCGCCCGCTGCACGGGCATTTCGCCAGGCTGTCCTGCATCGCGCCCCTGGAGCCCGGCGCCAGCGGGCTGCAGCTCTATACCCAGGATTGGCGGGTAACGCGCAAGGTCGAGGCGGACCTGCATCGCCTGGAGCAGGAATATATCGTCCAGGTCGAAGGCCAGGCGCCTGCAGAAGCCTTGCAACGCCTGGCCCGGGGCATCACCCGTAGCGGTCAGGAGCTGCCCAAGGCCAAGGCCAGCTGGCAGAACGAAAACCACCTGCGCCTGGCCCTGAAGAACCCACGCCCCGGGCAGATCGGCGCCCTCTGCGCCAGCCTCGGCCTGAAGGTGCTGGGCATGCGCCGTATCCGCCTGGGCGGCGTGTCCATGGGCAAGCTGCCTACCGGCCAATGGCGCTACCTGGCTGTCAACGAACGCTTCTAGCATTACCGCCACGCCATGGTCTGCGTGGCGCTTGAACAGGATCTGTCACATGAACCACAACGATGTCCTGCGTAGCCTGCGCTACATGCTCAAGGTGAACGACGCCAAAATGGCCGAGATCATCGGGCTGTCCGGCCTCGAGGTACACCCGCTGGTACTGGCCACCTACCTGAAGAAAGAGGACGAAGCCGGCTTCGTGCGCTGCCCTGAACGAGTCATGGCGCACTTTCTCGATGGCCTGGTGATCCATCGCCGCGGCCGCGACGACAGCCGTGCACCGCAACCGATCGAAGTGCCGGTGAGCAACAACACCATCCTCAAGAAACTGCGCGTAGCCTTCGAGCTCAAGGAAGAAGACCTGCACGTGATTCTCAAGTCGGTGAACTTCCCGGTGTCCAAGCCAGAGCTGAGCGCCCTGTTCCGTAAGGTCGGGCACGACAACTACCGCCCTTGCGGCGACCAGTTGCTGCGCAACTTCCTCAAGGGCCTGACCCTGCGCGTGCGTGGCTGAGTGACCATGCAGCATACGGTTTCACCGGTCGGTATCGTCCACTCCTGCTTCAAGGAGAAATTCGCCATCCCGCGTCAACCGCAGTTGGCGCCAGCGGCGCGCGGCGTGCTGGAACTGTTGCCGCCGTTCGACCAGGGCGATGCGGTGGCCGGGCTCGAGCAGGTCAGCCATGTCTGGCTGCTGTTCCTGTTCCACCAAGCCCTGGAAGACAAACCGCGCCTTAAGGTCCGCCCGCCGCGCCTGGGCGGCAACAAGAGCATGGGCGTGTTCGCCACCCGTGCGACCCATAGGCCCAATGGCATCGGCCAGTCGGTGGTGCGCCTGGAAGGCGTGGAACCGGGGCGCCTGCTGCTGTCGGGCATCGACCTGCTCGATGGCACGCCGGTGCTGGACATCAAGCCCTATGTGCCGTACGCCGACAGTATCGACGGCGCCATCAACCAGATGGCCAGCGATGCACCTGAGGCGATTGCCGTAGGCTGGAGTGAAAGCGCCCTGCCCCAGGCCCATGCCCATGCCGTGCGTCTGGGAGAGCCCTTGGTAGAGCTGATCGAGCAGTGCCTGGCGCAGGACCCGCGACCGGCGTACCAGGTGCCGCCGGCGGAGCGGATGTATGGGGTGAAGTTCTGGGACGTGCAGGTACGCTGGCACTACCCACAGCCTGACGAGATTCGCGTATTGGAAGTGGTGCAAGACCTTTGATTGGCGGCACAGGCACCGTGTTGCTTTGCGCCGCGATTGGGCTGACGAACCATTCCTCAGGCAATAAAAAACGCAGGTCGAGACCGAAGGCCTGTCAGTTAAGGCCCCATCGCCGGGGCGCCCGCGCCCCCCAGGGCAGCCCGGCGGGTGTGTGCCCCCCCGCACCAGGGGGGGGCGGCGT
>NZ_JBLUPW010000029.1:0-61381 GCF_048068175.1 Pseudomonas sp. NY15356
GTATTCACCCTTGACCGGAGGAACGAACTCACCGCCGATGTAGTTGCCATAGCGGCTCTTGAAGGTGATTTTCGCGCCTTCGGTACCCGGATGTGCGTAACGCATGGTGTGGCTCCTGATTTTTATCCGTTGTTTTAGGAGTGATCCTTGGCATGCATGGAAGCAAGTTGGAAGAAATAAGGAAAATCGATTTATCGTATTTCAAAAACAAGCTCAGCTTATAAAGGCAATCGCGGGCAAGCCCGCGCCCACAGGAAGTGGTATTGCCCTTCATCACCCTGCCCGCGGCAGGTCCGCCAACACGCCTTCGATCTCCTCCAGCACCGCCGGGTCGTCCAGGGTCGACGGCGGCACGTAGTCCTGCCCGTCGGCAATCTTGCGCAATACGGCGCGCAGGATCTTGCCCGAGCGGGTCTTGGGCAGGCGTTTAACGAGGCGCACCCGGTTGAAGCAAGCCAGCGCGCCGATCTGCTCACGCACGTTGGCCACCAGCTCGGCCTGCAACTGCTGCTCGGTGACACCCTCGCCATCCTTGAGCACCACCAGCGCCAACGGCACCTGGCCCTTGATCTCGTCATGCACGCCGATCACCGCGCACTCGGCCACCGCCGGATGACGCGCCACCAGGTCCTCCATCTCGCCGGTGGACAGACGATGGCCGGAGACGTTGATCACATCGTCCGTGCGTCCCATGATGTAGACGAAGCCATCCTCGTCCAGGTAGCCGCCGTCGCCGGTGTGGTAGTAACCCGGATAGCTCTGCAGATAGGCCTGTAGATAGCGTGCGTGGTCGCCCCATAAGGTCTGGCTGCAACCTGGCGGCAAGGGCAGCGCAATGACGATGGCGCCCTGCTGGTTCGGCCCCAGTGGCCGGCCTTCGTCATCGAGCACCTGCACGTGGTAACCCGGCACCGCGCGGTTGCTCGACCCCGGCCGCGCCGCGCTGCCTTCCAGGCCTGCGCAAGGTGCGGTGACCGGCCACCCGGTCTCGGTCTGCCACCAATGGTCGTGCACCGCCTTGCCGCTGACACGCTCCAGCCATTGATGGGTACTGGAGTCGAGCTTCTCACCGGCCAGGAACAGCTGGCGCAGCGAGCTCAGGTCGTGGCGGCGGATGAGCTCACCTTCTGGGTCTTCCTTGCGGATCGCGCGCATGGCGGTGGGCGCACAGAACAGGCCGTTGACCTTGTACTGCTCCACCACGCGCCAGTAGGCCGATGCGTCCGGCGTGCGGATCGGCTTGCCTTCGTAGAAGACCGTGGTGCAGCCGCTCATCAGCGGCCCGTAGACGATCAGCGAATGGCCGACCACCCAGCCCACGTCGGAAATCCCCCACCACACGTCACCGGCCTGCATCCCGTACACATGACGCATGGCATAGCACAGCGCGACGGCATTGCCGCCGTTCTCGCGCACGATGCCCTTGGGTTTGCCGGTGGTGCCGGAGGTGTACATGATGTACAGCGGGTCGCCGGCATCCAGCTGCACCGGCGGTATTGGCTCGACACCGGTCAATGCCGCCTGCCAGTCGAGGTCGCGCCCTGGCTGCAAGCCGGCGTGGGCCTGAGGGCGCTGCAGCACCAGCACATGGCGCGGCTGGTGCCCGGCCAGTTGCAGGGCACGGTCGACCAGCGGTTTGTATTCGATCACCCGGTCGAACTCCAGCCCGCACGACGCGGTGAGCAGCAGCGCGGGCCGGGCATCGTCGATACGCAAGGCCAGCTCGTTGGCAGCAAAGCCGCCGAACACCACCGAATGCACCGCACCGATCCGCGCACAGGCCAGCATGGCCATGGCCGCCTGAGGCACCATGGGCATGTAGATGATCACGCCATCACCCTTGCTCACGCCCAGCTGTCGCAGCAGCCCTGCCAGGCGTGCCACTTCGTCGCGCAACTGGTTGTAGGTGAACGTCTGTTGCACGCCGGTCACGGGCGAGTCGTAGATCAGCGCCAACTGCTCGCCCCTGCCTTGCTCGATCTGGTGGTCCAGGGCCAGGTAGCAACTGTTCAGACGGCCGTCGGCGAACCAGCGGTGGGTACCGTCGGGGTTGTCCTGCAGGGTCAGCGTGGGCTTGCGGTGCCAGGCCAGGCGGTCGGCCTGTTCGGCCCAGAAGGCGGCGGGGTCGGCAATGGAATGGGCGTAGCTGTGCTGGTAGGTCATGGCGGTCTGCAACCCGATACTTGTTGTTATTGAAGGGCGAACCTGGAGTATGGACCCCTACCCCACCCTCGCCATCGGACTTAAGTCGCAACCGATATGCAAGATTGCACAGGCAGTCGCACCATTGCGGTGCAAACGCCTAGAATACGCCTTCCGTCAGCCACTGAGCCGCTTCAATGGATATCGATCAGGCCCGTACCTTCCTGGAAATCGTGCGCTGCGGCAGCCTGGTCGCCGCCGCCGAACGCCTGTTCGTGTCGCAGACGGCGATCACCGCGAGGGTGCAGCGCCTGGAGCAGCAACTGGGCTGCCAGCTGTTCGTGCGCAGCCGCAACGGCGCCAGCTTGACCAGCGACGGCGAGGCCTTCGTGATCTACGCCAACCAGATGGTGCAGACCTGGGAAGCGGCGCGCCGCGACCTGCCGTTGCCCCAGGGTTGCCAGCAGGTGTTGCATGTAGGCGGCGAAGTGAGCCTGGCCAACCCGATGATGCTCGACTGGGTCAGCGCGCTGCACCATGAACTGCCCAGCCATGCCATCCGCAGCGAAGTGAGCGACGGCGAGTCGTTGCTGCGCAAGGTGGAGATGGGCCTGCTCGATGCCGCGTTGGTGTACCAGCCGACCTACGGGCCTGGTTTGCAGGTGGAGCAATTGATGGAGGAAAAGCTGATCCGCGTGCGCCGGGTCGGCCACCCCGACCCTTACATCTACATCGACTGGGGCGAAGCCTTCCGCCGCCAGCACGACGCGGCCCTGCCCGACTGTGCGCGCCCGGCGCTGAGTTTCAACCTCGGCCCGCTGGCGCTGCAGTTCATCCTCGACCAGGGCGGCAGCGGCTACTTCCGCACCCGGGTGGTGCAGGCCTACCTGGAGCGCGGGGTGGTCGAGCGGGTGCCGCAGGCGCCGGAGTTCACCTACCCGACCTTCCTGGTCTATGCCCGCAAGCGTGACAGCGAAGCCCTGCAACAGGCCTTAAGCGTGCTGCGCCGGCTGGTGGCAGCCGGCGACAGCGATTGGTCACAGCGCTGGGACCCGGTTATCTGAACGTTGCGCGGCGGCATTGAGCAGATGCCGCTTGAGGCCTGCGATCAGGTCGGTCTGGGTGATCACCCCCACTAGGTGATCATCCTCCAGTACCGGCAGGCAGTGCAGGCCGTGATCGCTGAGCAGCGGCAACAAGCGATCCAGCGGGTGCTGGCTGCTGACGCTGATCACCCGTCGGCTCATCACCTGCTCCATGCGCACCGTATGGCGGCGGAACATCCCTCGCCAGCTGAAGCGCGCACGGGCCATGGCCGGGCCCACCAGGTCGCTCAAGCTGACGATGCCCACCAGACGGCCGCCTTCGAGCACCGGCAGGGTCTTGAGGTGATGGCTCGAAAGCATCTTCCAGGCCTGTTCCAGGGTGGTGGCCGGCGAGGCGAACTGCACGTCGCGGGACATCACCGAGGCCGCGGTGATGCCGCCCAGGCTGCGTTGCAAGGCATGCTGCTCGGTGGCCAGGATGATACGTTCGAGTTCATCGCGGGTGACGTCGACGAACTCGCCCAGCTCTTCCAGAGCCACATCCAGGTCTTCGCTGTTCACCCCTACCCGCTCGCTGGGCAGCGGGTCGTGGGTGTGGTGCAGGTCCTTGCGTGGCAACGGCCCCTTGGGGTAGCGCACGCCGGTCAGGCGGTTGTAGCACACCCCCACCGTGACCAGGATCAGCGCGTGCAACAGGATCGGCTCGAGCAGATGGTTGCCCAGCGCCACCAGGCCTGGGTCGGCCAGCACCGCGCCAGCCGCCACCGCGCCACCGGGCGGGTGCAGGCAGCGCAGCAGGCACATCAACAGGATCGACACGCCCAGGGCGGCCGCAGCCACCCACAGCTCGGCGCCGAAGCCATGACGCATGGCCAGGCCCACCGCACCGGCCACGGCATAGCTGCCCAGTACCGGCCAGGGCTGGGCCAGCGGGCCGGAATGCACGGCGAACACCAGCACCGCCGAGGCGGCCAGCGGGCCGAGCAGATGCAAGGCGACCGAGGGGCCGAAGACCATGCTGCATAGAGTACCGGCCAGGAACAGGCCGAGCAGTGCACCGACACCGGCACGCAGCCATTCTTTGGGGGGGATGTTCAAGGGAGCAGGCAGCAGGCGCTGCAAACGGCTTTCAGGACGCGAGGCAGACATCAAGGCGATCGATCGTGTTCTTCTGGTTAAAAAGAAAGCCCAGCCAAATCGGCCTGGGCCCGGTATTGCGCATGCAATAGCTCAATGATTCCGTCCATGGAGATGGAAACGGGGAAGTTTCATGGCGGCGATTGTGCCGGGTGGGCTGGCAAGGAGCCAATTCAAAAAAATGCGCTTGCGCTGCAATTTTTTTGTAGTGCTGTGCTGGTACCTGCGCAGGCGCCAATCGCCGGCAAGCCGGCTCCCACCTGTCCTGCGCTGTTTTCAAAGACATCGCCATACCTGGGGGCGTCGGCTTGCCGGCGATTGGACCAAGAGAGATGACGGGTCAACGCCCCTTGCGCGGCAGGTCGATGCTGACCCGCAGGCCGCCCATGGGGCTTTCCAGCAGCGCCAGGGTGCCGCCCCAGGCCTCGACGATATCGCGCACGATGCCAAGCCCCAGGCCATGCCCGTCGACCTGTTCGTCCAGCCGAGAGCCGCGCTCGAGCACTTGCAGGCGTGCCTGCTCGGGAATGCCGGGGCCATCGTCGTCCACCCACAGCTGGTAGCCATCGGCGCTCGGCGCTATGCCCAAGTGAACCTCGCTGTCGGCCCACTTGCAGGCGTTGTCCAGCAGGTTGCCGAGCAGCTCCAGCAGGTCTTCGCGATCCCACGGCAGCAACAGCCCGGGCGGCACGTCGCGCGCAAGCTGCAGGCCTTCGCCGTGGATCATCCCGAGCGTGGCCAGCAGCCCGGGCAATTCGGCGTCGCAGTCGAACTGGGCGCCTGGCAGTGCATCGCCGGCCAGGCGTGCGCGGTTGAGTTCACGGGACAGGCGCTGCTGGATCTGCTGCAGTTGTTCACGCAATTGCTCGCGAACGTCCGGCAGGTCTTTCAACCGTTCGCTGGCGGCCAGGCTGAGCAGCACCGCCAAAGGGGTCTTCAGGGCATGGCCGAGGTTGCCCAGGGCATTGCGCGAACGGCGCAGGCTGTCCTCGGTATGGGCCAGCAAGTGGTTGATCTGGTCCACCAAGGGTTGCAGCTCGCTGGGTACCTGGGCGTCGAGCTGCGAACGCTGGCCTTGCTGCAACTGGGCGATCTGCTGGCGGGCGCGCTCCAGCGGGCGCAACGACCGGGTCACGGTGATGCGCTGCAATACCAGCACCAGCACGAGGGCTACCAAGCCCATGCCCAGGCCGATCTGCTGCATGCGCCGGAAGCCGTCGCGTATCGGCGAATAGTCCTGGGCCACGCTGATCGAAATGTCCTGGCCCAGCCGCCGATAGTCGGCGCGCAGGGCCAGCAGCTGCTGGCCTTCTGGCCCCAGCTCATGGCTGTCCTCCAGGCCCGGCGCCGCCGGTTTGGGCATGTCCAGGTCCCACAGCGAACGGGAACGCCAGGTGCCCTGATCGAAGTCGATGCGAAAGTAATAACCGGAAAACGGGCGCTGGTAGGCCGCGGAAATCCTCCGCTCGTCCAGTTGCAACCCCGCAGGCCCGCGTACCAGCGCCACCAGCAGGTTCTCGCTTTCCTTGCGCAGGCCAGCCTCCAGGTAGCGCTGCAGGCCGACCTCGAACAGCCACAGGGTCAGCTGGGCCAGGACCAGCCCGACCACCACCAGCACCGCCACCAGGCCAAGGCTCAGGCGCGCCTGGATCGACTTCACGCGGCGCTCCCGGCATACACGTAGCCCTGGCCGCGTCGCGTTTCGATCACGCTGCGGCCCAGCTTGCGTCGCAGGTGGTTGACGTGCACCTCCAGGACGTTGGAATCGCGCTCGGTCTCGCCGTCATAGAGGTGCTCGGCGAGGTGGCTCTTGGACAACACCTGTTGCGGATGCAGCATGAAATAGCGCAGCAGGCGGAACTCGGCGGCGGTCAGCTGGATATCGACGCCATCGCGGCTGACGCACTGGCGGCCTTCGTCCAACTGCAGGCCGGCCGCTTCGAGGGTGGGCTGGTTGGCCAGCCCACGGGCACGGCGCAACAACGCCTGGATGCGCAGCTGCAGCTCCTCGGGGTGGAAGGGTTTGGTCAGGTAGTCGTCGGCCCCGGCCTTGAGCCCTTCGATCCGCTCGGCCCAGGAGCCGCGCGCGGTGAGGATCAGCACCGGCGTGGCCAGGTTGGCGGCACGCCATCGGGCCAGCACGTCGAGCCCGGGCAACCCCGGCAGGCCGAGGTCAAGGATGATCAGGTCGTAGGGTTCGCTCTG
Organism: Pseudomonas sp. NY15356; assembly: GCF_048068175.1. Lineage (NCBI taxonomy): Bacteria > Pseudomonadati > Pseudomonadota > Gammaproteobacteria > Pseudomonadales > Pseudomonadaceae > Pseudomonas > Pseudomonas sp. NY15356. The sequence continues at coordinate 6,531 of NZ_JBLUPW010000029.1, forward strand.
GCCCTGGTAGACCGCATCGCGGCCATCCGCCAGCCAGTCCACGGCATAGCCCTGGCGCTGCAGGCTGGCGGTCAGTTCGTCGGCCAGGGGCACATTGTCCTCGACAAGCAGCAGGCGCATTCAGTCGTCTTCCTCGTCTTTGAGCAGCATTCCGTTGCGGGCGTCCAGCTTGATCTCGCGGACCACGCCATCGGGGGTCAGCAGTTCGACCTCGTACTCGTAGCGCTCGTGCTTTTCTTCGAGCTCCGCTTCCAGAAGGCGCGCCCCGGGGTAGCGCCCCAAGGCGGATTCGAGCAGTTGTTCCAGCGGCAGGATGACGCCCTTTTGCCGCAGCTCCAAGGCTTCATCCTGATCGAGGTCACGTGCAGCGGCCAGCGAACAGGCGGCCAACAGCGCAAACGCCAGGTAGCGCGCCGTTCGCGGTAGATCGGTCATCAGCTGTCTCGTTCGTCCTTGAGGACTTCACCGGTCTTGGCGTCCAGGTCCACGTCCCATTCGACGTTCTGGCTGTCACGCAGCTCGACCTTGTAGATGTAGCGGCCGTACTCGTCCTCGAGCTCCGAATCGGTCACGGTGGCGCCTGGGTGCTTGGCCACGGCGGCGGCCTTGAGTTCGTCCAAGGACTTGATGGTCTTGGCATTCACCAGCTTGATCACTTCGTCAGGCTGGACATCCTTGGCCAGGGCAACGTTGGCACCCAGGGCGAGCGCGGCGGCAGTGAACAGGGCAGTCAAGGTTTTCATCGGGTTCTCTCCATCGAGATGTACAAGTTGTCTACGGGCAAAGACTAACCAGTGGTCCTTAATTGAACCTGAAAACAGGCCGGGGTGATGATAGCGCAGTCTGCAGTTGCTTCGCCTTTGCCTTGAAGCGCTTCGGCGCTTGTAGGATCGAGCGCCGCGCGGGCGGCGCGCGATCCTACAGGCAGCACCCATCCCAAGCCCTACCCAGACGACTTTGTGAACAGCATGCCCCGGATGCCACCGGGCGGTTGCACGAACGGCTGCAAGCCTTGTAACGAGCATGCTGGTAAACTGCCGGCCAGCATTGTTTTCAAGAGTCCTACAGCGTGGAAATCTTCAAGGAATTTACGTTCGAATCGGCCCACCGCCTGCCCAACGTCCCGGCCGGGCACAAATGCGGTCGCCTGCATGGCCACTCGTTCAAGGTCGGCCTGCACCTGACCGGCCCGCTCGACCCGCATACCGGCTGGATCCGCGACTTCGCCGAGATCAAGGCGATCTTCAAGCCGATCTACGAGCAGCTGGATCACAACTACCTGAACGACATCCCCGGCCTGGAAAACCCCACCAGCGAAGTGATCGCCAAATGGATCTGGGACCAGGTCAAGCCGCTGCTGCCTGAGCTGTCCAAGGTCCGCATCCACGAGACCTGCACCAGCGGTTGCGAATACAGCGGCGAGTGAGCCGCGCCCCGCGCCGTCACCTCCGCCAGGCCACTCACCGGCTTCGCGCAAGCCGCCCCTAGCCCAGGGCGCTGTGGAGGAACGACGGCGCGATGTAGCGCTGGTAATGGGCCTCGGAGAGCAGGAAGAACTCCCGGTCGATGGCATCGCGCAACTGCGGCAGCTCCCAATCGCGAAACTCCGGCAACAAGGCCATGCCGTAGGCTTCCAGGTCGCGGATCATGCGGGCGCCGCGTGCGATCAGCTGGTAGGCCCAGCAATACTCGGACTGGTGCGCCAGAAAGCGGATGGAGCGCTGCTCCAGTTGCTGGCGCAGGCGCGCTTTGTCGAACACCTCCAGCTTGGCCATCATCACCTGCACCAACAGATGTTCCAGGCGCAGCCAGACGGCGCGCTTCTCGTCCTCGTCGTAGCTGTTCCAGTGGATCACTTCATGGTGGAAGCGCTTGCAGCCGCGGCATACCAGGTCGCCATAGACCGTGGAGCAGAGGCCGACGCAAGGCGTCTTGATGGATTGGTTGGACATGTAGGAGCGATGGCTTTACGGCGGAACACCGGCCCATGTTAGCCCTTTGTCTAACCAGGGTCACTCGTTAAAGTCACATATGCCGCCTTACTTTCGTCCCGTTTTTACCGTAGAATCACACCGCCTTTTCAAGGCACCAATGTCCGTTGGAAGCTGTTTTCAAAGCGTCACGAGCACAGTTCATCCGGTAGAACGGCGTTGGCCGGGGCATGCCACCGTGCATGGCCCGCGCCAGCCCTCATCAGCTCACCGTTCTACAGGCGTAAAACTTTGAAAGCAGCTTCTGTAAGGATTCTCCGCGACCCTGGCTGGGCGGCCCAAAAAGCCGTGATTGCGCATGGGTGCGGGGAATGCTGGATGAGCGTCCCGGACTCCCTTTAGGGACCACTGATGAGGGTAATAACTGTGCTTGAAGCCTACCGCAAACACATCGAAGAGCGTGCCGCCCTGGGCATCGTGCCCCAGCCGCTGAACGCCGAACAAACTGCAGGCCTGGTCGAGCTGCTGAAGAACCCGCCGGCCGGCGAAGAAGCCTTCCTCGTAGACCTGATCACCCACCGCGTTCCCCCAGGGGTCGACGAAGCCGCCTACGTCAAGGCCGCTTTCCTCTCCGCTGTCGCCAAGGGCGAAGCCAAGTCGCCGCTGATCGACCGCAAGCACGCCACCGAACTGCTGGGTACCATGCAGGGCGGCTACAACATCGAAACGCTGGTTGCGCTGCTGGATGACGCCGAACTGGGCGCCGTCGCGGCCGAACAGCTCAAGCACACCCTGCTGATGTTCGATGCCTTCCACGACGTGGCCGAAAAAGCCAAGGCCGGCAACGCCAACGCCAAGGCCGTACTGGAATCCTGGGCTGCCGGCGAGTGGTTCACCGCCCGCCCAGCCATCGCCGACAAGTACACCCTGACCGTGTTCAAGGTGCCTGGCGAAACCAACACCGACGACCTGTCCCCTGCCCCGGACGCCTGGTCGCGCCCTGACATCCCGCTGCACGCCCTGGCCATGCTGAAGATGGCCCGCGACGGCATCGAACCCCAGCAGCCAGGCTCGGTCGGCCCGCTGGCCCAGATCGAAGCGGTCAAGGCCAAGGGCTTCCCGGTCGCCTACGTCGGCGACGTGGTCGGCACCGGCTCCTCGCGTAAATCGGCCACCAACTCGGTACTGTGGTTCTTCGGCGACGACATCCCGTACGTGCCGAACAAGCGCGCCGGTGGCTTCTGCTTCGGCACCAAGATCGCCCCGATCTTCTACAACACCATGGAAGACGCCGGCGCCCTGCCGATCGAGTTCGACTGCACCAACCTGGCCATGGGCGACGTCATCGACGTCTATCCGTTCAAGGGCGAAGTCCGTCGCCATGGTAGCGACGAGCTGGTCACCACCTTCGAGCTGAAGACCGAAGTCCTGCTCGACGAAGTCCGCGCTGGCGGCCGTATCCCGCTGATCGTCGGCCGTGGCCTGACCGAGAAGGCCCGTGCCGAACTGGGCCTGGGTGCCTCCGACCTGTTCAAGAAGCCAGAGCAGCCTGCCGACACCGGCAAGGGCTTCACCCTGGCCCAGAAGATGGTCGGCCGCGCTTGCGGTCTGCCGGAAGGCCAGGGCGTACGCCCGGGTGCCTACTGCGAGCCGAAGATGACCACCGTCGGTTCCCAGGACACCACCGGCCCGATGACCCGCGACGAGCTGAAGGACCTGGCGTGCCTGGGCTTCTCCGCCGACCTGGTCATGCAGTCGTTCTGCCACACCGCGGCCTATCCGAAGCCGATCGACGTCACCACCCACCACACCCTGCCGGATTTCATCCGCACCCGTGGCGGCGTGTCCCTGCGTCCAGGCGACGGCATCATCCACAGCTGGCTGAACCGCATGCTGCTGCCTGACACCGTCGGCACCGGCGGCGACTCGCACACCCGCTTCCCGATCGGCATTTCCTTCCCGGCCGGTTCCGGCCTGGTGGCCTTCGCCGCCGCCACCGGCGTCATGCCGCTGGACATGCCCGAGTCGGTACTGGTTCGCTTCAAGGGCAAGCTGCAGCCTGGCATCACCCTGCGTGACCTGGTCCACGCCATCCCTTACTACGCCATCCAGCAGGGCCTGCTGACTGTCGAGAAGAAGGGCAAGAAGAACATCTTCTCCGGTCGCATCCTGGAGATCGAAGGCCTCAACGAGCTGACCGTCGAACAAGCCTTCGAGCTGTCCGACGCCTCGGCCGAGCGTTCCGCTGCCGGCTGCACCATCAAGCTGCCGGAAGAGTCGATCGCCGAGTACCTGAAGTCCAACATCACCCTGCTGCGCTGGATGATCAGCGAAGGCTACGGTGACGCCCGTACCCTGGAGCGCCGCGCCCAGGCGATGGAAGCCTGGCTGGCCAAGCCGCAGCTGCTGTCCGCCGACGCCGATGCCGAGTACGCCGCGGTCATCGAGATCGACCTGGCCGACGTCAAGGAGCCTGTGCTCTGCGCGCCGAACGACCCGGACGACGCCCGCCTGCTGTCCACCGTTGCCGGCGACAAGATCGACGAAGTGTTCATCGGTTCGTGCATGACCAACATCGGTCACTTCCGCGCTGCCGGCAAGCTGCTGGACAAGGTCAAGGGCGGTATCCCGACCCGTCTGTGGCTGGCCCCGCCAACCAAGATGGACGCCCACCAGCTGACCGAGGAAGGCTACTACGGCATCTACGGCAAGGCCGGTGCGCGCATGGAAATGCCAGGCTGCTCGCTGTGCATGGGTAACCAGGCACGTGTGCAGACCGGCTCGACCGTAGTCTCCACCTCGACCCGTAACTTCCCGAACCGCCTGGGCGACGCCACCAATGTCTACCTGGCTTCGGCCGAGCTGGCCGCGGTTGCCTCGATCCTCGGCAAACTGCCGACCGTCGAAGAGTACCTGCAGTACGCCAAGGACATCGACAGCATGGCGGCCGACGTCTACCGCTACCTGAGCTTCGATCAGATCGCCGAGTTCCGCGAAGCGGCAGCCAACGCCCAGATCCCAGTGGTCCAGGCGTAAGCTGAGCAGTACGCTGTAAACGAAAGCCCCGGCAGCGATGCCGGGGCTTTTTTATGCTGGCCAGACCGGCCCAATCGCCGGCAAGCCGGCTCCCACAGGTGCCATACCGGTGTGCGGACTTGTCCCGCGATTGGCCAGCATGGCAGTCTCAAATCACGAATAGATCGACGAACCGCTGCACCGCCGTACCTTCCAACCGCGCCTGATCCTTGCACAAGGCAAAGATTTCATCGCAACGCTGACGGGCAAACCGCGTCGCCAGGTTTTCCCGGAACTTGGCCTCCAGCAACGGTATCCCCTCCCCGCGTCGACGCCGATGCCCGATCGGGTACTCCACCACCACCTGCTCGGTATGGGTGCCGTCCTTGAAGAACACCTGCAGGCCATTGGCAATGGAACGCTTGTCCGCCTCCAGGTACTCGCGGCTGAACCGCGGCTCCTCGACGACTTCCATCTTCTCGCGCAACCGGTCGATGCTCGGGTGCACCGCGTGGAAGGCATCTTCGTAGTACTCGGCCACCAGATCACCGAAGATCAGCGGCACAGCAACCATGTACTGCAGGCAATGATCGCGGTCGGCCGCGTTGGCCAACGGGCCGACCTTGGAAATGATGCGTATCGCCGATTCGTTGGTACTGATGACGATGCGGTCGACTTCATGCAGGCGATTGCGCACCTGGGGGTGCAAAGCCACCGCGGCCTCGCAGGCAGTCTGGGCGTGGAATTCGGCCGGGAAGCTGATCTTGAACAGCACATTCTCCATCACATAGCTGCCGAAGGGCTGCGGCAGGCGCAACACCCGTTGCTCGACGGGCTTTAGCGCCAGGTCCTTGTTGGTGTGGCTGAACGACACATCGTAGAAGCCCCACTGCGTTGCGGTCAGCACACCCGGTACGCCCATCTCGCCACGCAAGGCGATATCGGCCAGACGCACACCCCGGCTGGAAGCATCACCGGCCGCCCAAGACTTGCGCGAGCCGGCATTGGGCGCATGACGGTAGGTGCGCAGCGCCTGGCCATCGACGAAGGCATGGGACAAGGCCGAGAGCATCTGTTCGCGATTGGCCCCCATGAGCCGTGCACACACTGCGGTGGAAGCGACCTTGACCAGCACCACATGGTCGAGGCCGACGCGGTTGAAGGCGTTCTCCAGCGCCAGCACACCCTGAATCTCGTGGGCCATGACCATAGCCTCGAGCACGGTACGCATGGTCAGGGGTGGCTCGCCGTCGGCCACGCGCTTCTGGGAAAGGTGATCGGCAACCGCGAGGATTCCGCCGAGGTTATCCGAAGGGTGCGCCCATTCAGCTGCGAGCCACGTGTCGTTGTAGTCCAGCCAACGCACGGTACAGCCGATGTCCCAGGCCGCCTTGACCGGATCCAGGCGGAAGGAGGTGCCGGGTACCCGCGCACCGTGTGGGACTACGGTACCTTCGACCAGCGGGCCGAGGTGCTTGGTGCATTCAGGGAAGCGCAGCGCCAGTAAGCCGCAACCCAATGTGTCCATCAGGCAGTTGCGCGCGGTGTCCAGGGCCTCGACCGACTCGACGCGGTAGTCGAGCACATAGTCGGCGATGGTCTGTAGCACCCGGTCGTAATCCGGGCGGTCATTGAGGTCTACGTTGGCGCTCATTGTCTGGCTCCCTGGGAGTGGGGGCCGCAAAGCGGCCCCTCTCAATAAAAGCCGAGCACCAGATGCGTGTTAGAAACTATCGCCAGGCACGCGTACCCAGCCCTCCATCAACACGCGAGCACTACGGCTCATGATTGCCTTGGTCACTGTCCATTCACCGTCCACCTTGCGCGCCTCGGCGCCGACGCGCAAGGTGCCGGACGGGTGGCCGAAGCGCACGGCGCTGCGCTCGCCCCCGCCGGCAGCGAGGTTGACCAGCGTGCCGGGGATCGCTGCCGCCGTGCCGATGGCCACCGCCGCGGTGCCCATCATCGCGTGGTGCAGCTTGCCCATCGACAGCGCCCGCACCAGCAGGTCGATGTCGGCGGCTTCGACCGCCTTGCCGCTGGAAGCAGTGTAGGCGGTCGGCGGCGCGACAAAGGCCACCTTGGGCGTGTGCTGACGCCCGGCAGCCTGGTCGATGTGTTCGATCAAGCCCATGCGCACGGCGCCATGGGCGCGAATGGTCTCGAAACGGGCAAGCGCGGCAGGGTCGCCATTGATCGCCTCCTGCAACTCGGTACCGGTATAGCCGATGTCGGCCGCATTGACGAAAATGGTCGGGATACCGGCGTTGATCAGCGTTGCCTTGAACGTCCCGACGCCCGGCACCTGAAGGTCGTCCACCAGATTGCCGGTGGGGAACATGGCGCCACCGTCGCCGTCTTCGTCTGCGGCCGGGTCGAGGAATTCCAATTGCACTTCGGCGGCCGGGAAGGTCACACCGTCCAGCTCGAAGTCACCGGTCTCCTGCACTTCGCCTTCGGTGATCGGCACATGGGCGATGATGGTCTTGCCGATGTTGGCCTGCCAGATACGCACCGTGGCGATGCCGTTGTGCGGGATGCGCGCCGCATCCACCAAGCCGGCGCTGATGGCGAAGGAACCAACGGCGGCTGACAGGTTGCCGCAGTTTCCGCTCCAGTCGACGAAGGCCTTGTCGATGGCGACCTGGCCGAACAGGTAGTCGACGTCATGCTCCGGACGGGTGCTGCGCGAGAGGATCACGGTCTTGCTGGTGCTGGAGGTGGCGCCGCCCATGCCGTCGATCTGCTTGGCGTAGGGATCGGGGCTGCCGATTACCCGCAGCAACAGGGCGTCACGGGCCGGGCCGGGCTGCTGGGCGCGTTCGGGCAGGTCCTGCAGGCGGAAGAATACGCCTTTGCTGGTGCCGCCACGGATGTAGGTGGCGGGGATTTTTACTTGTGGTACGTGTGCCATGGTTGAGTGTCCTGATTGTCTCGTTCCGGCAGAAAACCTGGGGCTGCTACGCAGCCCTTTCGCGGCACAAGGCCGCTCCTACAGACGAGCGCACTTCCTGTAGGAGCGGCCTCGTGCCGCGAAAGGGCCGCAAAGCGGCCCCGCTCACTCAGGCAGTGCCTTCGAGGAAATCCTGGGCAAAGCGCTGCAGCACCCCGCCCGCCTCGTAGATCGACACTTCTTCGGCAGTATCCAGGCGGCAGGTCACCGGCACCTCGACCCGCTCGCCATTGCGCCGGGTGATGACCAGCGTCAGGGTCGCCCGCGGCGTGCGCGCACCCAGCACGTCGTAGGTCTCGCTGCCGTCAAGGTCCAGGGTCTTGCGGTTGGTGCCTGGCTGGAACTCCAGCGGCAACACCCCCATGCCCACCAGGTTGGTGCGGTGGATGCGCTCGAAGCCTTCGGCGACGATCGCTTCGACACCCGCCAGGCGCACGCCCTTGGCCGCCCAGTCACGGGACGAACCCTGGCCGTAGTCGGCACCCGCAACGATGATCAGCGGCTGCTTGCGCTGCATGTAGGTCTCGATCGCTTCCCACATGCGCGTCACCTTGCCTTCCGGCTCGATGCGCGCCAGCGAACCCTGCTTCACGCTGCCGTCTTCGTTGCGCACCATCTCGTTGAACAGCTTGGGGTTGGCGAAGGTCGCGCGCTGGGCGGTCAGGTGGTCGCCACGGTGGGTCGCATAGGAGTTGAAGTCCTCCTCCGGCAGGCCCATCTTCGCCAAGTATTCCCCTGCGGCACTGTTGGCCATGATCGCGTTCGAAGGTGACAGGTGGTCGGTGGTGATATTGTCCGGCAGTACCGCCAGCGGGCGCATGCCGCGCAGGGTACGCTCACCGGCCAGGGCCCCTTCCCAGTAGGGTGGGCGGCGGATGTAGGTGCTCATCGGGCGCCATTCGTACAGCGGCGCCACCTTCGGCCCCTTGTCCTCCTCGATGGCGAACATTGGGATGTAGACCTTGCGGAACTGCTCGGGCTTGACCGCCGCACGCACCACCGCGTCGATCTCTTCATCGCTCGGCCAGATGTCCTTGAGGCGGATTTCCTTGCCATCCACCACGCCCAGCACATCCTTCTCGATGTCGAAGCGGATGGTGCCGGCAATGGCATAGGCCACCACCAGTGGTGGCGACGCGAGGAAGGCCTGCTTGGCGTACGGGTGGATGCGCCCGTCGAAGTTGCGGTTGCCCGACAGCACGGCGGTGGCATACAGGTCGCGGTCGATGATTTCCTGCTGGATCTTCGGGTCGAGCGCGCCGGACATACCGTTGCAGGTGGTGCAGGCGAAGGCGACGATGCCAAAGCCCAGTCGCTCCAGTTCTTTTTCCAGCCCCGCTTCTTCCAGGTACAGCTGCACGGCCTTGGAGCCAGGCGCCAGGGAGGATTTCACCCAAGGCTTGCGCGCCAGGCCCAGCTTGTTGGCGTTGCGCGCCAGCAGGCCTGCCGCGATCACGTTGCGCGGGTTGCTGGTGTTGGTGCAACTGGTGATGGCGGCGATGATCACCGCGCCGTCCGGCATCTGGCCGGGCACTTCTTCCCAGGCACCGGCAATGCCCTTGGCAGCCAGGTCGCTGGTGGCGACACGGGCGTGCGGGTTGGACGGGCCGGCCATGTTGCGCACCACACTGGAGAGGTCGAAGCGCAGCACGCGCTCGTACTCGGCCTGGCCCAGGCTGTCGGCCCACAGGCCCGTGGCTTTGGCATAGGTTTCCACCAGCTTGACCTGCTGCTCTTCGCGGCCGGTCAGCTTGAGGTAGTCGATGGTCTGCTGGTCGATGGCGAACATCGCCGCAGTGGCGCCGTATTCGGGGGCCATGTTGGAGATGGTGGCGCGGTCGCCCAGGGTCAAGGCGCGAGCACCTTCACCGTAGAACTCGAGGTACGCGCCGACCACCTTCTGCTTGCGCAGGAATTCGGTCAGGGCCAAAACCAGGTCGGTGGCCGTGATGTTCGGCTGCAGCTTTCCGGTCAGCTCGACGCCGACGATTTCCGGCAGACGCATCCACGAGGCGCGGCCGAGCATGACGTTCTCGGCCTCCAGCCCGCCGACGCCGATGGCGATCACGCCCAGCGCATCGACGTGCGGGGTGTGGCTGTCGGTGCCGACGCAGGTGTCCGGGTAGGCCACGCCACGGTCGCTGTGGACCACCGGCGACATCTTCTCCAGGTTGATCTGGTGCATGATGCCGTTGCCCGGCTGGATCACATCGACATTCTTGAACGCCTTCTTGGTCCAGTTGATGAAGTGGAAGCGGTCTTCGTTGCGACGGTCCTCGATGGCGCGGTTCTTCTCGAAGGCCTGTGGGTCGAAACCGCCGCATTCCACGGCCAGAGAGTGGTCGACGATCAACTGGACCGGCACCACCGGGTTGACCTGGGCCGGGTCGCCGCCTTTGTCGGCGATGGCATCGCGCAGACCGGCCAGGTCCACCAGGGCGGTCTGGCCGAGGATGTCATGGCACACCACGCGCGCCGGGAACCAGGGGAAGTCGAGGTCGCGCTTGCGCTCGATCAATTGCCCGAGGGACGCATCGAGGGTGGCCGGGTCGCAACGGCGCACCAGGTTCTCGGCCAGCACGCGGGACGTATAGGGCAACCCGTCGTACGCGCCGGGCTTGATCGCCTCGACCGCCGCGCGGGCATCGAAGTAGTCCAGGCCGGTGCCTGGCAGGGGCTTGCGGAATGCAGTGTTCATATCGTTATCAGGCTCGGTCACGGTGTTCGATATGCAGGTCTGGCCACGGGGACGCTACGCGCCCCTTTCGCGGCACAAGGCCGCTCCTACAGGTATTGCGCCGTCCTTGTAGGAGCGGCCTTGTGCCGCGAAAGGGCTGCAAGGCAGCCCCTGCGGTTTCAGCTCAGCGCTGCTCGATCGGCACGAACTTGCGCTGCTCGACGCCGACATATTCGGCGCTCGGGCGGATGATGCGGTTGTTGGCACGCTGCTCGAAGACATGCGCGGCCCAGCCGGTCAGGCGCGAGCAGACGAAGATCGGGGTGAACAGCTTGGTCGGGATGCCCATGAAGTGGTACGCCGAGGCATGGTAGAAGTCGGCGTTGGGGAACAGGCGCTTCTGCTCCCACATGGTCTTGTCGATGGCCTCGGAGACCGGGTACAGGACCTTGTCGCCCACTTGGTCGGCCAACTGCTTGGACCAGCCCTTGATCACCTCGTTGCGCGGGTCGGACTCCTTGTAGATCGCGTGGCCGAAGCCCATGATCTTGTCCTTGCGCTCAAGCATGCGCAGCAGCTCGGCCACGGCCTCCTGCGGGCTCTGGAAGCGCTCGATCAATTCCATGGCCGCCTCGTTGGCACCGCCGTGCAATGGGCCGCGCAGCGAGCCGATGGCGGCGGTGATGCACGAGTACAGGTCCGACAGGGTCGAGGCGCAGACTCGGGCGGTGAAGGTCGAGGCGTTGAATTCGTGCTCGGCGTAGAGGATCAGCGAGACGTTCATCACCTTGACGTGCAGCTCGCTCGGCTTCTTGCCGTGCAACAGGTGCAGGAAATGGCCACCTAGGGTGTCTTCGTCGCTGGTGCAGTCGATGCGCACACCGTGGTGGGTGAAGCGGTACCAGTAGCACATGATCGCCGGGAACACGGCCAACAGGCGGTCGGTCTTCTCACGCTGCTGCTCGAAGGTCAGCTCCGGCTCCAGGGTGCCGAGCACCGAACAACCGGTGCGCATCACATCCATCGGGTGGGCGTCGCGCGGGATGCGCTCGAGCACTTCCTTGAGCGCCTGGGGCAGGTCGCGCAGGCCCTTGAGCTTGCGCTTGTAGTCGTCCAGCTCGGCCTGGCTCGGCAGCTCGCCGTACAACAGCAGGTAGGCCACTTCCTCGAATTCGGCACCGGCCGCCAGGTCGCGGACGTCGTAGCCACGATAGGTCAGGCCGGCACCGGCCTGGCCCACGGTCGACAGCGCGGTCTGCCCGGCTACCTGGCCACGCAGGCCCGCGCCACTGAGTACTTTTGCTTCGGCCATGGTGTGTTCTCCTTTCTTGAATTTGTTATCGAATCTTGCTGGCTAAACCCGGGGTGGATGGTCCGGCCCTATCGCTGGCTTGCCGGCGACAGGGCCAACACAGGCTCAACCTTTCTTCTGGGCGAACAACGCATCGAGGCTCTGCTCGAAGGCGTGGTAGCCGATGGCATCGTAGAGCTCCATGCGGGTCTGCATGGTATCGATCACGTTCTTCTGGGTGCCGTCGCGGCGCAGCGCGGTGTAGACATTCTCGGCAGCCTTGTTCATGGCGCGGAAGGCCGACAGCGGGTACAGCACCAGCGAGACGTCGACCGAGGCCAACTCTTCGGTGGTGTACAGCGGGGTCGCGCCGAACTCGGTGATGTTGGCCAGGATCGGTGCCTTCACCCGATCGGCGAAGGTCTTGTACATCGAAAGCTCGGTGATCGCTTCCGGGAAGATCATGTCGGCACCCGCTTCGATACATGCGGCAGCGCGGTCCAGAGCAGCATTCAGGCCTTCGACGGCCAGGGCATCGGTGCGCGCCATGATCACGAAGCTGTCGTCGGTACGGGCATCCACCGCAGCCTTGATGCGGTCGACCATCTCCTGCTGGGAGACGATCTCCTTGTTCGGGCGGTGGCCGCAGCGCTTGGCGCCGACCTGGTCTTCGATGTGGATGGCGGCGGCGCCGAACTTGCACATCGAGCGCACGGTACGCGCCACGTTGAAGGCCGAGGCACCGAAGCCGGTGTCCACGTCCACCAGCAGCGGCAGGTCGCACACGTCAGTGATGCGGCGCACGTCGGTCAGCACGTCATCCAGGCCGCTGATGCCCAGGTCTGGCAGGCCCAGGGAGCCGGCCGCGACACCGCCACCGGAGAGGTAGATGGCCTTGAAACCGGCGCGTTTGGCCAGCAGGGCGTGGTTGGCATTGATGGTGCCGACCACCTGCAACGGATGTTCGGCGGCAACCGCGTCACGGAAACGCTGGCCGGGCGTGCTCTTCAAAGTCATGACTCACCTCGTGGGCTATTGTTGTCGACGCCTTGGTAGTGGCGCTCGATGTTGCGTTTGGACGCGCCGATGTGGCGACGCATCAGGAGTTCGGCCAGCTCGCCGTCACGGTCGGCGATGGCGTCGAGAATGCGGTGATGCTCGGCGAAGGCCTGGTGCGGGCGGTTGGGCGTGGCGGAAAACTGGATGCGGTACATGCGCACCAGCTGGTACAGCTCGCCGCAGAGCATCTTGACCAGGGTCTGGTTGCCGCTGCCCTGGATGATCCGGTAGTGGAAGTCGAAATCGCCTTCCTGCTGGTAGTAGCCAACACCGGCCTGGAAGGCGGCGTCGCGCTCGTGGGTCTCGAGCACCCGGCGCAGCTCGTCGATGTCGGCCAGGCTCATGCGCTCGGCGGCCAGGCGGCAGGCCATGCCTTCGAGGGATTCGCGGATTTCGTACAACTCGATCAGCTCGGCATGGTTGAGCGACACCACCCGAGCACCGACATGGGGCACCCGCACCAGCAGGCGCTGGCCTTCCAGGCGATGAATGGCCTCGCGCAACGGACCACGGCTGATACCGTAGGTACGGGCCAGCTCCGGTTCGGAGATCTTGCTGCCCGGGGCGATCTCACCCTTGACGATCGCCGCCTGGATACGCCGGAAGACGTTCTCCGATAGCGTTTCGGAATCATCCGACGTGGGCAGTACTGCCTGAGTGGCATCCCGCATGATTGTCGACACCTTACGTTTCGATAGCGCAAAATCTAGCTAAATGCAGGGTCTTAGTCAAAGACAAAATCAATATTGTCGACAATTGTCTAAGAACGAACTTAAACAGCCCGCTCGCTGTCAGATCGCGGCGCGCTGGCGTCGAAACGTTGGCGTGATAGAATGCCGCGCTTCCCAAGGGAGTATGGATAGTGTGTCTGCCACCCCCTGGGGTGTTGACAGATGAACGAGGATGCTTGCGCAGTACTTGCCAGTCGCCTTGCCCCGAACCCGCACAGCACCGCGCCAGGATTTATGAGACTTACACCCGCTTCATTGCTGTTCTGCCTCGCCCTGCTGCCGGCCCTTGGCCAGGCGGCGGAAAAGACCGTCTACGGTCTGAACGAATACGCCCGCCTTTCCGACCTCGACCTGGAAGTGGCGGCCAAGCTCGACACCGGTGCCAAGACCGCGTCGCTGAGCGCACGCGACATCAAGCGCTTCAAGCGCAACGGCGAAAGCTGGGTACGTTTTTATCTGGCCATCGACGCCGCCCATTCGCACCCGATCGAACGGCCACTGGCCCGCGTCAGCAAGATCAAGCGGCGCGCCGGTGACTACAATCCTGACGAGGGCAAGGCCTACACGGCCCGCCCGGTCATCGAACTGGACATCTGCATGGGCCAGGCACTGCGCACCATCGAGGTCAACCTCACCGACCGCAGCGCCTTCCAGTTCCCGCTGTTGATCGGCTCCGAGGCGCTCAAGCATTTTGACGCCCTGGTCGATCCAAGCCTTAAATACGCGGCCGGCAAACCCGCCTGCGCCACCAAAGCTCCCACCGCAGAGTAAACCCGATGCGCTCTCTTACCCTTCACCTGAAAGTCCTGATCACCGTACTGGTGCTCCTGGGCGTGCTGGTCACGGCCTACCAGATCTTCATCCTCGGCATCCCGGTGACCGAAGATGCGACCGACGACCTGTGGAACATCGACGCCAAGGTCGAATTCGTCGCCAACCCGAAGGACCCGGTCAAGGTGCAGATGTTCGTGCCACCGCTGAACCGTGACTACGTGAGCCTCAACGAGAGCTTCATCTCCAACAACTACGGGGTGAGCGTCAACCGCGCCGACGGCAACCGCAAGGTGACCTGGTCGGCACGCCGCGCCAGCGGCAACCAGACGCTCTACTACCGCCTGGTGCTGACCAAGCGCTACAGCAGCGAGAAGGCCACGGTCAAAGGGCCGACCTTCCGCGACAGCCTGGCCCTGGAAGGCCCCGAGAAGATCGCCGCCGAAGCCCTGATGGCCCCGATCCGCCAGCACTCGGCAGACGTCGAAACCTTCGTCAGCGAGACCATCAAGCGGGTCAACAACCTCAACGACGACAACGTCAAGCTGCTGCTGGCCGGCGACACCTCGTCCATGAAGAAGGCCCAGGTCATCGACCTGCTGCTGTCGATCGCCCACGTGCCGATGGAAAAGGTCCACACCATCCGCCTGGTCGCCGACACCCCGCAAACGCCTGAACTGTGGCTGCGCAGCTTCAACGGCAACGACTGGCTGTACTTCAACCCGGACACTGGCGAACAGGGCCTGCCCAGCGACCGCCTGCTGTGGTGGACCGGCGATGACAATCTGATCACCGTCGATGGCGGCAAGAAGGCCAATGTCACCTTCAGCATGAACAACAGCGAGATGAATGCCATCCGCCTGGCCAAGCTGACCGACGAGAACACCGACGCCGACTTCCTCGAATATTCGCTGTACGGCCTGCCCCTGCAGACCCAGCAGACCTTCATGATCATGGTGATGATCCCGATCGGCGTATTGGTCATCCTGGTGCTGCGCAACCTGATCGGGCTGCAGACCCTCGGCACCTTCACCCCGGTACTGGTCGCCCTGGCCTTCCGTGAAACCCAGCTGGGCTTCGGTATCGTGCTGTTCACGGTGATCACGGCCCTGGGCCTGTCGCTGCGCTCATACCTTGAACACCTGAAGCTGCAGATGCTGCCGCGCCTGTCGGTGGTGCTGACCTTCGTGGTGGTACTGATCGCTGCCATCAGCCTGTTCAGCCACAAGCTGGGCCTGGAGCGCGGCCTGTCGGTGGCCCTGTTCCCGATGGTGATCCTGACCATGACCATCGAGCGTCTGTCGATCACCTGGGAAGAGCGTGGCGGCGGCCATGCCATGAAGGTGGCCATCGGCACGCTGTTCGCCGCGTCCATCGCACACCTGCTGATGAGCGTGCCGGAACTGGTGTACTTCGTCTTCACCTTCCCTGCCGTACTGCTGATCCTGGTGGGCTTCATGCTGGCGATGGGTCGCTACCGCGGCTACCGCCTGACCGAGCTCGTTCGCTTCAAGGCTTTCGTGAAGGCTGACGCTTGATGTTCGGACTGATCAAGACCTGGAAAGCCCTGGAGGCCCGGGGCATCATGGGTATCAATCGGCGCAATGCGGACTACGTCCTGAAGTACAACAAGCGCCACCTGTACCCGATCGTCGACGACAAGATCATCACCAAGGAGCGTGCGCTCAAGGCCGGCATCCATGTGCCGGAGATGTACGGCATCATCGAGACCGAGAAGGAAATCGACAAGCTCGAGCAGATCATCGGCGGGCGTAACGATTTCGTCATCAAGCCGGCCCAGGGGGCTGGCGGTGACGGCATCATGGTCATCGCCGACCGCTTCGAGGACCGTTACCGTACCGTCTCGGGCAAGATCATCAGCCACGAGGAGATCGAGCACCAGATCTCGAGCATCCTGACCGGCCTGTACTCGTTGGGCGGGCACCGCGACCGCGCGCTCATCGAGTACCGGGTGACCCCGGACCAGATCTTCAAGAGCATCAGCTACGAAGGCGTGCCGGACATCCGCATCATCGTGCTGATGGGCTACCCGGTGATGGCCATGCTGCGCCTGCCGACGCGCCAGTCCGGCGGCAAGGCCAACCTGCACCAGGGCGCCATCGGCGTGGGTGTGGACCTGGCCACCGGCGTGACCCTGCGCGGCACCTGGCTGAACAAGATCATCAGCAAGCACCCGGACACCACCAATGCGGTGGATGGCGTGCAGTTGCCGAACTGGGACGGCTTCATGAAGCTGGCTGCCAGCTGCTATGAACTGTGCGGCCTGGGCTACATCGGCGTGGACATGGTCCTGGACCAGGACAAGGGCCCGCTGATCCTCGAGCTCAACGCCCGCCCCGGCCTGAACATCCAGATCGCCAACGACTGCGGCCTGACCCAGCGCACCCATGCCATCGAGGCACACCTGGAAGCGCTGGCCAAGGATGGCGTGAAGGAAGACGCCGAGCAGCGCGTGCGCGTGTCCCAAGGGCTGTTCGGACACGTTCATCCGCAGTGACCCCCGGGGCCGCCTCGCGGCCCTGTCGCCGGCAAGCCGGCTCCCACATTCAGAAACACCGCCGTATCTGTGGGAGCCGGCTTGCCGGCGATGGGATATCTCGCTATTTGAATGTAATGCCCAGCGCTAGGCGCATCCACCGCACAGGTCTACAATCCCCTCCTCGCTTTGTCATCGCCGCCCACTCTGATGCCAACCTGTACGCTCCACCCCCTGCCCTACCAGCCCGATCCCGCCCATTACTTCGCCCGCCTGCGCCAGGCGCCCGGCGCGATCCTGCTCGACAGCGCCCGCCCCGGCGCAGAGCGCGGCCGCTTCGACCTGCTCAGCGCCTGGCCATTGCAACATCTGCAAGCCCAGCCCAGGGAAGACGGCCGGGCCTACCTGCAACGCCTGCGAGAAGCCCTGGCCCAGCTGGGCCATGCGCAGCTGCCAGGCGGCATCGAGCTGCCCTTCGCGGGCGGCCTGATCGGCTACCTGAGCTACGATTTCGGTCGGCGCCTGGAACAACTGCCGAGCCTGGCCAGCGACGACCTCGGCCTGCCCGACGCCCAGCTGGGCCTGTACGCCTGGGCCCTGATCAGCGATCATGCGCTCGGCACCACGCAACTGGTGTTCCACCCAAGCCTTGCCAGCACCGAGCGCCAGCGCCTGGTCCAGCTGTTCGAGGCCCCCGAGGCCGTGGAAGGCAGCGACTTCCGTTTGCTGGCGCCCATGCGCGGCGACCTGCTGCCAGCGCAGTACCGCAGCGCGTTCGACAGGGTCCAGCAGTACATCCAGGCCGGTGACTGCTACCAGATCAACCTGACCCAGCGCTTTCGCGCCCCCTGCCAGGGCGACCCGTGGCGGGCCTACCAGGCCTTGCGCAAGGCCTGCCCCACGCCGTTCTCCGGCTACCAGCAACTGGCCGACGGCAGCGCGCTGCTGAGCTTTTCGCCGGAGCGCTTCATCCAGGTCAGCCAGGGCCAGGTCGAAACCCGGCCGATCAAGGGCACCCGCCCCCGGGCCCGCGACCCGCTGGAAGACGCGCGCAACGCCGCCGAACTGCAGGCAAGCCCCAAGGATCGTTCGGAAAACCTGATGATCGTCGACCTGTTGCGCAACGACCTGGGGCGCACCTGCGAAATCGGTTCGGTGAAGGTGCCTGAGCTGTTCAGCCTGGAGAGCTACCCCAATGTCCATCATCTGGTCAGCAGCATCACCGGCCGCCTGGCCGCCGGCAAGGACGCTCTGGACTTGATCGGCGACAGCTTCCCCGGCGGCTCGATCACCGGGGCACCGAAGATCCGCGCCATGCAAATCATCGACGAGTTGGAGCCCACGCGCCGCGCGCTGTATTGCGGTTCGCTGCTGTATGTGGACGTGCGCGGCGAAATGGACAGCTCCATCGCCATCCGCAGCCTGCTGGTCAAGGATGGGCAAGTCAGCTGCTGGGGTGGCGGCGCGGTGGTGGCCGATTCCGAATGGGAAGCCGAGTACGAGGAATCCATCGCCAAGGTGCGGGTGCTGATGGAAACCTTGCAGCGCCTGTGATTCGACGCCCCCGGTCCAATCGCCGGCAAGCCGGCTCCCACGGGTACGACGGTGCCTCTGAAAACATCGCGAGACCGGTGGGAGCCGGCTTGCCGGCGATAGCGCCCGGACAGACACTGCCAAAGCCATTTTTTGTTACCATCAGCCCATTACGAGCGCGCAGCGCCACTCACCCGATGGAAACCGCCTGATGAGCCAACCCTTCGACGTCGCCGCCCTGGCCGCGACCTATGCCAGCAAGTCCCCCCAGGACATCCTCAAGCTCGCCTTCGAACACTTCGGCGATGACCTGTGGATCTCGTTCAGCGGCGCCGAGGACGTGGTGCTGGTCGACATGGCCTGGAAGCTGAACAAGCAGGTCAAGGTGTTCAGCCTCGATACCGGCCGGCTGCACCCGGAGACCTACCGCTTCATCGACCAGGTGCGCGAGCAGTACAACCTGCCGATCGAGATCCTCAGCCCCGACCGCGACAAGCTCGACCCCTTCGTCAAGGAAAAGGGCCTGTTCAGCTTCTACAAGGACGGCCACGGCGAGTGCTGCGGTATCCGCAAGATCGAGCCGCTGCGTCGCAAGCTGGCCACCGTGAGCGCCTGGGCCACCGGCCAGCGCCGCGACCAGAGCCCAGGCACCCGCAGCCAGGTGGCCGTGCTGGAAGTGGACTCGGCATTCTCCACGCCCGAGCGCACCCTGTACAAGTTCAACCCGCTGGCGCAGATGACCAGCGAGGAAGTCTGGGGTTATATCCGCATGCTCGAGCTGCCCTACAACAGCCTGCATGAGCGCGGGTTCATCAGCATCGGCTGCGAGCCCTGCACCCGACCTGTGCTGCCGAACCAGCACGAGCGCGAAGGGCGTTGGTGGTGGGAAGAGTCCACCCAGAAGGAATGCGGGTTGCACGCGGGCAACCTGATCAGCAAGGCATGAAATGAACACCGGGGCGCGTAGCGGCCCCGAAAGTTCCGGATCAGTGCACCGGCAGCTCGACACCTTCGAACAGGTCTTCAAGCTCCTGCTTGTTATGGCACTGGATCGCCTTGGCCATCACCTCACGGGTCAGGTGCGGAGCGAACTTCTCGATGAAGTCGCACATGAAGCCGCGCAGGAAGGTGCCACGACGGAAACCGATCTTGGTGATGCTGGCCTCGAACAGCTCGCTGGCATCCAAAGCCACCAGGTCGCTGTCGAGCTTGGTGTCCACGGCCATCTTGGCCACGATGCCCACACCCAGACCCAGGCGCACATAGGTCTTGATGACGTCGGCATCGGCTGCGGTGAACACCACCTTGGGCGTCAGGCCACGATGGTTGAAGGCTTCGTCAAGCTTCGAGCGGCCGGTGAAACCGAACACGTAAGTGACGATCGGGTATTCGGCGACCGCCTCGAGGGTCAGCTTCGGCAGTTTGGTCAGGGGGTGGCCCTGGGGCACGACCACGCAACGGTTCCATTTATAGCAAGGCATCATGATCAGGTCGCCGAACAACTCCAACGCCTCGGTGGCGATGGCGAAGTCGACGGTACCGTCGGCGGCCATCTCGGCGATCTGCATCGGCGAGCCCTGGTGCATGTGCAGGGCCACTTCCGGGTATTGCTTGATGAAGTTGCTGATCACCGGCGGCAACGCATAGCGCGCCTGGGTGTGGGTGGTGGCGATGGACAGGGTGCCCTTCTTCTCGTTGGAGAATTCCTGGGCAATCTGCTTGATGCTCTCGACCTTGCGCAGGATCTCGCCTGCGGTGTTGATGATGCGTTCCCCCGCCGGCGTGACGCGGGTCAGGTGCTTGCCGCTGCGGGCGAAGACTTCGACGCCAAGCTCGTCCTCGAGCAGGCGGATCTGTTTGCTGATCCCGGGCTGGGAGGTATAGAGGCTCTGCGCTGTCGCGGAGACGTTGAGGTCATGGTGCGCCACTTCCCAGATGTAGCGCAGTTGTTGAAGCTTCATAGGTTTCCCTCGGATCAGCGGTAGGTCACCGGCAGCTGGCAGCGACGAGATATAACTATATTAGTGGTTCTCGAAATAAATCTAGAACTATTTTGTTACATGCCACGGATTCGCCCCACCCCCGTCCTCACCCTTTCCTACGCCCTAAATGCTGGGCCAGCGGCACCATGTAGACGGGCACAGGCGACAGTTGCAGCAACCGCGCCGCCGTCCGACCAATCGGTACATCTACCCCCGCCCCCTGGCTGTGGCTGCCGAAGATCAGCAGATCGACATTCAGCCGCCGGGTCTGCTCGATGATCACCTGGGCCGGGTCGCCCTGGCGCACCCTGACCGCACGGATCAAGGCCAGGTCCGCCTCCTCGCCCAATTCGTCGCGAAAATTCTCCAGCACCCGCTGTTCGATGTTGGCCAGGACCGTATTCACGCCTTCGCTGTGCAGGGCGTCCAAGGTCTGCTCGTCGAGGTAGCTCTGCAGCAGGGACTCAGCGAACTGCCCCATGGGCTCGACCGCATGGATCACATACAGCTCTGCGTTGAAGGTCCGCGCCAGGGCCAAGGCGTGCTGCATGACAAAAGGCGCGTATACCCCGAGGTCGGTGGCATACAGCATGGAATGGATCATTCGACCTCCTCGACTGCCGCAACGGCAGAGCAAGGTTCAGCTTAGCAGCGCCATGCAACGCCGCCCGCGCCATCCGGCGCGCTGGCGCCACGGGCTTGGCGGGCCCGGGCCGGGGATGCGAAGGGGGCGCCGCAGGCCCGTCGGGCACCACTTGGCGATGAAAAGTCGATTTGACGGTAAAAACCCCGTGACGACAGGGGTCAGCCCATTGTCGAGCCACCTTGTAACGCGCTAAGGTTCGGCTCCCCGTTGCGAACAATCTTGCTGCTGGGCCGCACGGGGCTGGCGGCCGGCACCCGTGACCTGACGAGTAACACGATGGCTGATTTACCGATCGACGACCTTAACGTTGCCTCCAACGAGACCTTGATCACCCCTGATCAGCTCAAGAAGGAGCTCCCCCTCAGCGCCCAGGCCCTGCAGACCGTGACTGCCGGCCGCGAAGTGGTGCGCAATATCCTCGACGGCAAGGACCATCGACTGTTCGTCGTGGTTGGCCCCTGCTCCATCCATGACATCAAGGCCGCCCATGAATATGCCGAGCGCCTGAAGGTGCTGGCCGAAGAAGTGTCCGACACCTTGTACCTGGTGATGCGCGTGTACTTCGAGAAGCCGCGCACCACCGTCGGCTGGAAGGGCCTGATCAACGACCCGTACCTGGATGACTCCTTCAAGATCCAGGATGGCCTGCACATCGGTCGCAAGCTGCTGCTTGACCTGGCCGAAATGGGCCTGCCGACCGCCACCGAAGCCCTCGACCCGATCTCCCCGCAGTACCTGCAGGACTTGATCAGCTGGTCGGCCATCGGCGCCCGCACCACCGAATCCCAGACCCACCGGGAAATGGCCTCGGGCCTGTCCTCGGCGGTCGGCTTCAAGAACGGCACCGATGGCGGCCTGACCGTGGCCATCAACGCCCTGCAATCGGTTTCCAAGCCGCACCGCTTCCTGGGCATCAACCAGGAAGGTGGCGTGTCCATTGTCACCACCAAGGGCAACGCCTACGGCCACGTGGTGCTGCGCGGTGGCAACGGCAAGCCGAACTATGATTCGGTCAGCGTCGCCCTGTGCGAACAGGACCTGGCCAAGGCCAAGATCAAGCCCAACATCATGGTCGACTGCAGCCACGCCAACTCCAACAAGGACCCTGCCTTGCAGCCGTTGGTGATGGAGAACGTCGCCAACCAGATCCTCGAAGGCAACCAGTCGATCATCGGCCTGATGGTCGAAAGCCACCTGAACTGGGGTTGCCAGGCGATTCCGAAGGACCTGGGCGAACTGCAGTACGGCGTATCCATCACCGATGCCTGTATCGACTGGAGCACCACCGAGAAGGCCCTGCGCAGCATGCGCGCCAAGCTCAAGGACGTCCTACCCCAGCGTCAGCGCGGCTGACACCTAGTTGCAACGAAAACGCCGGGCAATGCCCGGCGTTTTCATGTTCGTGGAACCAACCTGGTTCAGGCCTTGCTCGAATGGCGCTGCTGGCGCTCCATGTAGCGCTCCACGTACGAGCAGGACGGGATCACCGTGTAGCCCATCTGTTCGGCATATTCCAGGGCCTTTTCGGTCAAGGCAGCGGCGATACCACGCCCACGCAGGGCATTGGGCACGAAGGTGCGATAGATATCCAGCGTCTGCTTGCCCAGGTCCATGTACGTCAGGTAAGCCCGGTGACCGTCCACATTGGTCTCGAACTGATGACCGGCCTGGTCATGGTGGATGGTCAACGCTTCACTCATCACTACTCCTCGCAGGTCTTGTCGGCAGACCCTTACCTTTACCGATGGTTTTTCCGGCGGAGGAACCTCTACGCCACCCCTGCCCCCTTGGACCGCCAGGCGATCCGAATCGTTCTGCAGCATGGGCACCTACAAATAGTAGGCGCCACAAGCCGGATTGCTCAAGGTGGCAGCGGGTAAAAATGCCCAAGGCGTGCCTCGAGCCGTTTTGCAACGGCCCCGGTTTGTTGTAGGCCTAAGACGCCGGTCGACCGTTAAAGTCACCTTTAGTTCAACAAAAAGTTTCTGCAACACAATCATTTGCGAAGGCTGCGCAAAATTTTCACACTGCCCATACAAAGGTTGTCACCTTCTCCCCTCCGGCAACATTTTTTTTGCAGTTCTTGCGCTCAGTCAGTTTACTTACTACAAGTAATGGGTACTATGTACGCCGGCCAGTTTCTCTTTTCCGAGAGATGGCTATTTAATAGAAAGTCCTTGAAGGGGAACACGATGAACAACGTTCTGAAATTCTCTGCTCTGGCCCTGGCCGCAGTTCTGGCTACCGGTTGCAGCAGCGTCTCCAAAGAAACCGAAGCTCGCCTGACTGCTACCGAAGACGCAGCAGCTCGCGCTCAAGCCCGTGCCGATGAAGCCTACCGTAAGGCTGATGACGCTCTGGCTGCCGCTCAGAAGGCTCAGCAGACCGCTGACGAAGCCAACGAGCGCGCTCTGCGCATGCTGGACAAAGCCAGCCGTAAGTAATAATCCTCACGGATTGTTATGGAGCCGACCCACTAGTGGGTCGGCTTTTTTATTGCCGGGTGAAAAGCACAGCGCAAAAACGAACAAGGCCTGCACTAAGGCAGGCCTCGCTCGAGAGGGTTTAACCGGAGACCGGCCCCGCGTTAAACACAATGTCGTTACTGCAGCTCCGGCGGAATGCTCGATACCATCGGCGCCGCTTGCCCGCTGACCGGTACAGCGATTTCCACGGGCATGCCATCTTCGGCCGCCACCACATCGCGCACCATGTCCCAGTTCATGCGCAGGTTGTTGGCCAAGTCTTCACGCTTGAGCAAGGCATTGATGACAGCGGTGTGTTTATCCACCACCGACGGATCGCCATGATCGTCCAATGGCGTGTGGGCCTCGAGATAGACCTTGCCGCCACTGATGCCGAACTTGTAGGGCTCGTTGATGATACGCACCGGCGTACCCACCGGCACCATCTTGGACAGTTCCAGCACATTGTTGTTGAGCATGCGGAAGCAACCGTGGCTGGTACGCATGCCGATACCGAACTTCTTGTTCGAGCCATGGATCAGGTAGCCCGGCACGCCCAGGGTGAACTTGAACGGCCCCAGCGGGTTGTCCGGCCCGGCAGGCACCACGGCCGGCAGGATGTCACCATCGGCGGCATGCTCGGCACGGATCGAGGCCGGCGGTGTCCAGGTCGGGTTCGGGGTCTTGGCGGTGATCTTGGTGTTGGCGATCGGCGACCCCCAACCTTCGCGCCCGATACCCAGCGGGAAGGTGTGCACCACGTTCTGCCCTTTCGGGTAGTAGTACAGACGGTACTCGGCCAGGTTGATGACGATACCTTCACGAGGGCCCGGCGGCAGGATGTAGCGGGTCGGCAGGATGATTTCGGTGCCGGCGCCCGGCAGCCACGGGTCGACGCCCGGGTTGGCCGCGATCATCTCGGTGTAGCCAAGGTCATTGGCAGTGCCGATGTCGGCAAAGGTGTCCTCGTACTTGGCCTTGATCACCTGGACCTGGCCGACGATGTCTTCACCGGGAGGTGGCAACGGCAACTCCAGCGCAACGGTGGGCCCCGCTACCAGCAGGGCGGCCAGGGAGAGGCTACGGGAGACGGCGGGAAGGCGCGGCAACATCCGGTAAATCCTTCGAAAGAGAGGTCAAGAGAATCGATTGTACACCTGCGCCGGTACAAGCGGGAGGCGTCTGCGCTTCAGATGATGGAAGGCGCTCAGAGTTCCGGCCACACCGGGCGCATGCCGCGCCGCTGGGCATCGAGGATTGCCCGGCACAACGGGCACAGGCGGCCATCGCGATAGACCGAGCGCTCCACCCCGGACCAACGCGGTTGCGCAGGCAGAAGGCCGCCGCACAAGGTGCGGTCGGCCGGCACGCCCAGCTCGAGCTGGCGAGCCACCAGGTGAACGCGAACCTCCTGGCAGGCGAACAGGTCGAGCTGCTCATCGGGCTCGATCAGTTGATAGGCATACAAGGACCAGGCGGGGCGTGGCATCGGGGGCTCTCGAAACGGGGGGCGCAACATTAGCCGAAAGCCGCTCCCGATAAAAGCGTCACAACAGCGGTTTTATCGCCGGCCAGGCATTTTCCAGCAAACGCTGCTGCGCAGCCTGGGCCGGATGGATACCATCGGCCTGCATCATCTGCGGCACGCCGCCAACACCTTCGAGGAAGAACGGCACCAGCGGCACCTGTTTCTGGGTCGACAGCTGCTCGTAGACCTGGGCGAACGCCTGGGTGTAGCGCACGCCATAATTGGGCGGCAGGCGCATGCCCAGCAACACCACCTTGGCACCGGCCTCGCGGGCCTGGTCGATCATCGAGGCAAGATTTTGTTGCAATTGTTGCGGCGGCTGGCCACGCAGCCCATCGTTGCCGCCCAGCTCCAGCACCACCAAGCTCGGCTGGTGGGCTGCAAGCAGCGCCGGCAGCCGCGCCTGGCCGCCTGCGCTGGTGTCGCCACTGATCGAGGCATTGACCACCCGATCGTCAAACCCTTCCTCCTTGAGCTTCTGCTGCAACAGGGCCACCCACCCCAGGCGGGTATCCAGGCCAAAACCGGCGCTGATACTATCCCCGACGACCAGCAGTGTACCCGCCGCCGCAGTCTGGGCCAGGCAATACAGGGCCAGACCGGCACTCAACCACCACACTCGCATCGGATTCTCCATGGGCCCCAGCATTCTCGTTGCGCAGCACCTTAGCAAAGTGGTCCCCAGCGCGGAAGGCGACCTGACCATCCTGCACGCGCTTTCCCTCTCCCTCGAGCAAGGCGACAGCCTGGCCATCGTCGGCGCCTCGGGCTCCGGCAAGTCGACCCTGCTCGGCCTGCTCGCCGGCCTCGACCGGCCCAGCGCCGGCAAGGTCATCCTCGCCGGCCACGACCTGGGCGCGCTGGACGAGGACCAGCGCGCAAGGGTACGGGCCGAGCATGTAGGCTTCGTGTTCCAGTCGTTCCAGTTGCTCGACAGCCTCAATGCGCTCGAGAATGTCATGCTGCCGCTGGAGCTGGACGGCCGCCGCGATGCCCGCGAGCACGCCCGCAGCCTGCTGGAGCGGGTTGGCCTGGGCAAGCGCCTGAGCCATACGCCGCGGCAGTTGTCCGGCGGCGAGCAGCAGCGCGTGGCAATCGCCCGGGCCTTCGCTGCCCAGCCGGCCGTGCTGTTCGCCGACGAGCCCACTGGCAACCTCGACAGCCACACCGGGGAACGCATCAGCGACCTGTTGTTCGAACTGAACAAGGAGCGCGGCACCACCCTGGTACTGGTCACCCACGATGAGCGCCTGGCCCAGCGCTGCCGTCGCCTGATCCGCCTGGATGCCGGCCGCCTGGTGGCGCCCCTGGAGCCCTGATGACCCGCCTGTCCTTTTCCCGCCTGGTCGGCCTGGCCCTGCGCCAGTTGCTGCGCGATGCCCGTTCCAACGAAGTGCGGGTGCTGTTCTTCGCCCTGCTGGTCGCCGTGGCGGCCAGTACGGCCATCGGCTATTTCGGGGCGCGCCTGAACGGCGCCATGCAACTGCGTGCCAGCGAGTTCCTCGGTGCCGACCTGGTCGTGCAAGGCAGCTCCCCGGCGCGCGAAGACCAGATTGCCGCAGGCAAGGCCGCTGGGTTGCAACATGCACAGGTGGTGGAGTTCACCAGCGTGGTCGGCGCGGACGCCGGTATTGAGCTGTCAAGCGTCAAGGCCGCCGACGCGGCCTACCCCTTGCGCGGCCAACTGCGCAGTGCCGCCACGCCCTACGGCGCGCAAACCCCGGGGGGCGGCCCCGCGCCCGGCGAGGCCTGGGTAGAGGCGCGCCTGCTGGTGGCGCTGGGGCTGTCGATTGGCGACAGCATCGATGTCGGCAGCAAGACCTTGCGCATGACCCGGGTGCTGACCTACGAGCCGGACCGCGCCGGCAACTTCTACAGCCTGACGCCCCGGGTGCTGATGAACATCGCCGACCTGGAAGCGACGGGCGTGATACAGCCCGGCAGCCGGGTCAGCTACCGCGAGCTGTGGCGCGGTACACCGCAAGCGTTGATGCAGTACCGGCAAGGGCTGGAAAAAGGCCTGGCAGCCAACCAGCGCCTGCTCGACACCCGCGACGGCAACCGGCAGATCGGCGGTGCCCTGGGCAAGGCCGAGCGCTACCTGAACATGGCCAGCCTGGTGGCGGTGCTGCTGGCGGGCGTTGCCGTGGCCCTGTCGGCCAGCCGCTACGCCGCCCGTCGCCTGGACGCCAGCGCACTGTTGCGCTGCCTGGGGCTGTCACGCCACCAGGCCCTGGGCCTGTATTGCCTGCAACTGGCCATGCTGGGCCTGGTGGCAGCCCTGGTCGGCGCCCTGCTCGGCTGGCTGGCGCAACTGGGCCTGTTCGCACTGCTGCATGGCCTGGTTCCGGGGGACGTACCGCCCGGCGGCGTCGCGCCCGCCTTGGCCGGGGTCGGCACCGGCCTGGTGGCCCTGGCCGGTTTCGCCCTGCCCCCCTTGGCCGCCCTTGGGCGTGTGCCACCGCTGCGGGTGCTGCGCCGCGACCTGTTGCCGATGCCGCCGAGCAGTTGGCTGGTGTACGGCGCCGCCCTGCTCGCCCTGGGCCTGATCATGTGGCGTTTGAGCCTCGACCTGCTGCTGACCTTCGCGTTGCTCGGCGGCGGTCTGCTTGCCGCCTTGCTGCTTGGCGGCCTGCTGTTGCTCGGCCTGCGCAGCCTGCGTCGCCTGCTGGCCGGTGCCCCACTGCCCTGGCGCCTGGGCCTGGGCCAGTTGTTGCGCCATCCCTTGGCTGCGGCAGGCCAGGCCCTGGCCTTCGGCCTGATCCTGCTGGCCATGGCCGTGGTCGCCCTGCTGCGCGGCGAGTTGCTCGACACCTGGCAGGCACAGCTGCCCAAAGATGCGCCCAACCATTTCGCCCTGAATATCCTGCCTGGCGAACGCGAACCCTTCGCCCAGCGCCTGCAAGCGATCAATGCCAGCTCGGCGCCCTTGTACCCGGTGATCCCAGGTCGCCTGACCCAGATCAACGGGCAGCCAGTGCGCCAGCTGGTGAGCAAGGAGTCCGCCGGCGAGCGCGCCGTGCAACGCGACCTCAGCCTGACCTGGGCTGCCGAACTGCCCCAGGGCAACGCCCTGAGCGCCGGGGCCTGGTGGAACGCACCACCGGACAACGACGGGCTGCCTGGGGTTTCGGTGGAGGCGCAGCTGGCCGAAAGCCTCAAGCTCAAGCTCGGTGATGTCCTCGATTTCGATATCGGCGGCCAGCAGCGCCAGGCACGGGTCAGCAGCCTGCGCACGGTACATTGGGACAGCTTCCAGCCCAACTTCTACATGATCTTCCAGCCCGGCACCCTGCAGGGCCTACCCACCACGTACCTGACCAGCTTCTATCTGGCACCGGGGCATGACGCCGAAGTGGTCGCCCTGTCGCGGGCGTTTCCAGCCGTGACGATTCTTCAGGTCGATGCCTTGCTGGCGCAGCTGCGCAGCATCCTGACCCAAGTCACCCTGGCGGTGGAGTATGTACTGTTGTTCGTGCTCGCGGCCGGGTTGGCGGTGTTGTTCGCGGGGCTCCAGGCGACGCTCGACGAACGCATTCGCCAAGGCGCGTTGCTGCGGGCACTGGGGGCCGCACGGCCGTTGCTGGTCAAGGCGAGGCGGATCGAATTCGGCCTGCTCGGGGCGGTGAGCGGATTGCTGGCGGCGCTGGGCTGCGAGGTGATTACCGGGGTGCTGTACCGGTACGCCTTCGACCTGGCCTGGACGCCACACCCCTGGCTGCTGCTGTTGCCGCTGGCGGGTGCGTTGCTGGTAGGTGGCGCCGGCGTGGTCGGGACCCGCCGGGCACTCAATGCCAGCCCACTGACAGTATTGCGCGAGGGCTAGCCAGCTCCCACCTGCCCTGCGCTGTTTTCAGAGCCACCGCCATACTTGCGGGAGTCGGCTTGCCGGCCATTGGCCAGAACAGGCGATGGGAGGCCGTCAACGCGCCGTCAAGGCTTCTCGGCCAAGGTACGCAAGCCCTTGAGCGTATTGAACGGCGCATCGACCACGAACTTGTTGGCCAGCCACGAGGGCACGCTGCCGCCAGGCTCGGTATGCACCTGGTACGTCACTTCGGTGCTGTCGCCCTTGGGCACGAGCTTCCAGAAGCCCTGGACCTGGGCCACCCGCACGAAACCCTTTTCTTCAGGCAGGTATTTCGGCTGTCCCTCGAGCGTGCGGGTCAGGCTGCCATCGGCTTGCTGGGTGGTGGTCACGTGCAGGATCGAGTCGCGCGGCGTGACCGGCCAAGGTGTATTGAACTGGGTATAGGTCCAGCTCTGGTCGCCTTCCTGCTTGAGCAGCTTCTGCGTCTTGCATTCGTGAATCCACTTGCAGGCGCCGGCCACGTCCTCCTGCAATGCCTTGACCTTGGCCAGCGGCGCCTTGACCACGGTAACGCCCTGGTAGGCCTTGTACTTCGAGCCCGGCACTTCACTGAGAGAAACCTTGATGCCGTCCTCGTCCTTGGCCACCTGCCAGTTCTCGGCCCAGGCCGCCGGCGACAGCAGGACGCCCATGCCACACAGCAATGCAATACGCTTGATCGATCTCATCGTCTTGTTCCTTGTTGTCGAAGATCCAACCTGTCACGCCGCCGTCATCTGCTCCAACCAGCCGAGAATCCTGATCGCCTCGTCGCGATCGCTGCCGCACACCTCCACATCGGCCTTGAAACCACCGCAGACCGCCGGGCGTTCAGGCTTGCCGAACAGTTCGCAGAGGTTGGCCGCGGTCAGGTGCAGGCAGCGCTCGCCTGCCGGCTTGCCCTGGGGCATACGCGGCATCGGCGAGCTGATCGAAGGTGCAATGCAGCAGGCGCCACACCCCTCTCGGCATTTCATGAAAACAGGACTCCCAGGAGCAAAACGGGACGAACGTCCCTGGATAGTAACCGCTCAAACACACGTTTGAAATTGCGAAACGGATGAAATGTGCCGTGACCCGGCAGTCAGTTGCACGCGCTACTGACGAAACTCGAAATCGATGGCCGCGCCTTCCACGTCATGACGGCTGTCGTTGCGAAGTTGCAGCTGCATCTCGTTGTTGATCAGCCGCCCATTGAGCTGGAACGGGCTGTCATCGCTGACAGGCTTGCTCGGGAACATCGAAGGCAGCAACGGTTTGCGCCGCGCGACCGGATCACCCACCTCCGGCTCGAGGTTCTCCACCATCGAAGCCGGCAGGCTCAGGTCCAGTTTCGGCTTGGGCAGGGGCTGGGCCACCGACTTGGCAAGAGGTTTCTTGCGCGCCGCCCTGACCGAGGACTTCGACTTGGCGCGGGCAGGCGCCTTGGTCGCCGCCTTGGACGTGTGCGCCGCCTGCTTGCGCACCGGCTTGGGCGAAGCGGCCTGCGTATGGGCCGAGGGCTGGGCGGTCGACTGGGCGGCATGGGACAGGCCACTGGCCAGCCACAGGGGCGCCAGGCACAGCAAAAGGACAAGAGAGCGCAGCGCTTTCATGGACATCGGGAGCATGGTGGAAAGATGCCTATGCTCCCTGTTCCGGTGACAGCTGGCAAGCCTACAGCAGTGACCCGGTCGACGCCTTGCACAATTGGTGGGCCAACAGCCCCAAGGTCATCACCGCCCGCTCGGATTCCTTGTTCCAGGGAATGCCACAGTTGAGACGCACGCAGTGGTTGAACTGCTCGGTATTGCTGAAGATCAACCCTGGCGCGATGCTGATGCCTTGCTCCAGCGCACGCACGTGCAATTCCTGGGTATTGACCCGCCCAGGCAGGCTGACCCAGAGGATGAAGCCGCCGGTCGGCCGGGTCATCTGCGTGCCTTCCGGGAAGTGCTGCTGCACCGCCAGCTGATACGCACTGAGGTTCTTGCGATATTCCTGGCGGATGTAACGCAGGTGGCGGTCGTAGCCGCCGTTCTCCAGATAGGCGGCGACGCCCATTTGCGTCACGCTGCAGGCCGAATGGGTGGTGAAGGTCTGCAGACGCTGGATCTCATCCTGGTAGCGGCCGGCGATCATCCAACCCACACGCACCCCAGGCGACAGGGTCTTTGAGAAGCTCGAGCAATAAATCACCCGATCCAGCCGATCGAAGGCCTTGAGCGCCTTGGTCCGCCCCTGTTCGAACATCAGCTCGCCATAGATGTCATCCTCGACGATCTGGATATCGAAGTCCGATGCCAGGCGCAGCAACTGCTTCTGCCGGTCTTCCGGGATGGTGCCACCCAAGGGGTTGCTCAGGCGCGGGGTCAGCACCAGCGCTTTGATCGACCATTGGTTGGCCGCCAACTGCAGGGCTTCCAGGCTGATGCCGGTGGAAGGGTCGCTGGGAATTTCGATCACCTTCAGACCCAGCAGGTCGGCCAGTTGCAGCAGGCCATAATACGTGGGCGACTCGGCCGCGATCAGATCACCGGGGCGGGTCAGTACCCGCAACGACATCTGCAGGGCATCGACGCAGCCATGGGTCACCACCACTTCGCGCGGGTCGACCAACACGCCGGCATCCCGCATGCGGATGGCGATCTGTCGACGCAACGGCTCGAAGCCGGGGCTGAACATGTAGCTGAAGGCCCGCGGGCTGTGGAAGCGCGTGACCTTGGCCAATTGCTGATGCAGCGCGCGCACCGGCAGGTAGTCCACATGCGGCACCGCCGCGCCGAACGGGAATACGCCGTCCCGCCGCGCCTCGGTCAGTACCTGCTGGATGATGCTCGCCCGGGTGACCAGCCCGGGCCGCTCGACCCTGGCGATCTCCGGGGTCTGCGCGGTCAGTGCGGGGGTCTGGTGCACGTAGTAGCCTGACTGCGGCCGCGCGCGGATCAGGCCCTGGTCCTCGAGGTTGGCATACGCCTGCAGTACCGTGGCATGGCTGACGTTGAGCTGGGCGCTCATCTTGCGTACCGAGGGTACGCGTTCGCCGGGCTGGTAGACGCCCCGGCGGATATCATCGGCCAGTTGCTGGGCAATGCGCTGGTACAGCAGCAGGTTGGTCATGGTAGCTCTCGAAACGCTGACGGGTTCGTTGTTCTTGTGCGACTCAAAGCGGAGTCAGAATACCGTAACAGTTGCCAAGTGTACTGGGACAGATTGCAGAATAGTCAACCGTACAGCCGAGTAATAGCTACAGAATCAACGAACCAAGCAGCCGCCGACGAACGCATCGGGGATCGAAGTGCTGCGGACCTGCGCCACCCATAGAACCATCGGATAGCGCTGACCCTGTGGGAGCGGGCTTGTCCCGCGATTGGGGCGCCCCTGCCATCGCAGTTGCACGGCAAGGGCTGCGCCCTTGTTCGTGGGGCAAGCCCGCTCCTACAGGGAGTGAGCCGACATCAACGCGCAGGCGCGAGCTTGCCCTTGTCGTCGGAGAAGACGATTTCCACCCGGCGGTTCTGCGCCCGACCACGTTCGGAGGCATTGGCGTCGATCGGGTACTGGTCCCCGTAGCCTTCGACCTGGATGCGCTTGTCGTCGACACCCAGGTCCACCAGCATATCGGCCACCGCCTGGGCGCGGTCACGGGACAGCTTGAGGTTGTCCTGGGGCGCACCGGTGCTGTCGGTATAGCCTTCGACCCGCACCACCCGGCGCGGGTTGAGCTGGAGGAACTGGACCAGCTTGAGCACGGTACGGCTGGCGGATGTCTTGAGCTCTGCACGACCGGTGTCGAACAGCACGTCCCCCAGGGTCATGACCAGGCCACGGTCGCTCTGCTCGGAGGTCAACGCAGCGATCTGCGCCTCGACCCATTTGCCTTGCTGCTGCACGCTGGCCAGCTTGGCCTCGCGCAGGGCCAACTGCAGGCGTTGACGCTCCAGGTCCAGCTTGGCCAGGCGCTCCTGGTTCAACGCCAGCTTGGCATGCTCGCTGGCGATCTCGCTGTAGCGCTTGCTCAGGTAGGCGTAGTGACGCACATCGGAGCCGGTGCCGATGTAGCTCGAAAGGCGCTCGGCGCGAGCCAGCGACTCACCCGCGCGAATCACGTCCCGCGGCGCGCTGCGCAGTACATCGGAATCGTCCTTGACCTTCTGGAAGGCGGCATTGGCCTCGTTCAGCGCAGATTCGCTGCGCTGGCTGGCACAGCCCTGCAACCCGACCAGCGCCAGCAGTGCCAGTGCGGCCATCGAAGACGTGCGCATCATGGCTGCACCTCCAGTTGCTTGCGCAGGCGCTTGACCCGCGACTGCAGCACATCGAGTTGCTCTTCGCTTTTCTGGGTCAGCACCCGTGCCTCGGCCAGGCGCGCATCCAGCTCGGCCTGTTCGGCGCGCAGGCGGGCGTCGCGGTAGTCCTCGGTGAGCATGTCACTTTTGGCCCGGGCCAGTTTGTCTTCGGCCAGCTTCAGTTCCGCCACCTGCTCGGTGGCGCCGACGGCCCGGGCCTGCTCGAGGGCCTGCTCGGACAGACGCATCTGTTCGTTGGGCGCCGGGTCATTGGCACAGCCGGCCAGGCCGAGCACGGCCAAGGCAAGGATCAGGGGTTGGGTTCTCACGCAGTCTTCCTACTGTTTGGGGGCGTCCAGCGGCGCCTGCATCTGCGCCTTCCAGCGTTCGACATTACGCTGCAGCACAATCTGGGACGCCCCGGAAATCGGCAATTCTGTCAGTTTTTTCGCCAGTTGTCCGCGCAGCCAGGCGTCATTGCAGGCCGAGTTGTGCGACACGGCCAGGTACAGGCCTGGGCGATCCACAGGCAGGCCGCGAGCGATCAGTTCGTTGCCCATGCCCAGGCCCTGGACCATCCCCATGCCGGCGTAACGCCCGGCCAGCACGTAGTCGACCTGGCCCAGCACCAGCTTCTGGAAGGCCTGGGTCAGGTTCTGCGCAGGCTCCAGCTTGAGCTGGGCCTTGGCGAACGCCTCGAACGCCGGGGTCAGGCGAGCCCGCTCGGAGAGGCTGCCGCGGTATTGTGCGAGGTCCGCAGGGCCATCGAACACCACGTTGCCGTCGTGCCGGGTCCAGACCAGGTACTCGTTGAGCTGCAACGGCGGGTGGATATAGTCCAACGCACTGAGCTGGTCGATTTGCATCGGAGTGTCGATCAACAGGTCCATGCGCCCGCTGCGCACTTCCTCCAGGGCCTGGTCGCGCTTGCCAGCGTGCAGCACCTCCACCGACACGCCAAGCTCGCCGGCAACCTGGCGCAGCAGGTCGACGTTGGCACCGATCAGGTGCTTGGGATCCTTCGGGTCTTGCCAGGAATAGGGCGGCGCATCCGGGCTGCCGGTCGCCACCAGGCGTTCGCACTTGCCTGCCGCCATCGCCATGGGCGACAACAACGCCGCCATGCAGGCCAGCGCCCTGCCCGCTTTGCGAAACTCCATGCGTTACTCCTTGCAACCAGAAAAAAAGCCCGGCCCCCTTGCAAGGGCCGGGCTTCTTTATAAGTGAAGCAGGCGGATCAGACCAGCTTTTCCAGCTCCGGAACCGCTTCGAACAGGTCGGCGACCAGGCCGTAGTCGGCAACCTGGAAGATCGGCGCCTCTTCGTCCTTGTTGATCGCAACGATCACCTTGGAGTCCTTCATGCCTGCCAGGTGCTGGATCGCACCGGAGATACCGACGGCGATGTACAACTGCGGCGCAACGATCTTGCCGGTCTGGCCGACCTGCATGTCGTTGGGCACGAAGCCTGCATCGACCGCGGCGCGCGAGGCACCGACGGCAGCGCCGAGCTTGTCGGCCAGGGCGTACAGGTGTTTGAAGTTGTCACCGTTGCCCATGCCGCGGCCGCCGGACACGACGATCTTGGCAGCGGTCAGTTCCGGACGGTCGGACTTGGCCAGCTCTTCGCCGACGAAGGCGGACTTGCCCGCGTCATGAACGGCACCGACAGCCTCGACGGCAGCCGAGCCACCTTCGGCGGCCACGGCGTCGAAGCCGGTGGCGCGAACGGTGATGACCTTGACCGCAGCGCTGGATTGCACGGTCGCAATGGCGTTACCGGCATAGATCGGACGCTTGAAGGTGTCGGCCGATTCGACCGAGATGATCTCGGAGATCTGGTCGACGTCCAGCAGCGCGGCAACGCGCGGCAGGATGTTCTTGCCATTGGTGGTGGCCGGGGCCAGCACATGGCTGTAGCCCTTGCCCAGCTCGGCAACCAGCGGTGCCACGTTTTCCGGCAGGGCGTGGGCGTAGGCGGCATTGTCCGCGACCAGCACCTTGGCAACGCCGGCGATCTTGGCGGCAGCTTCGGCGACGCCGCCGACGTTCTGGCCTGCGACCAGCACGTGGATATCACCACCGATCTTGGCGGCAGCGGCAACAGTGTTCAGGGTGGCCGGGGCAACGGCTCCGTTTTCGTGTTCAGCGACAACCAGGATAGTCATTTAGATTACCTTCGCCTCGTTCTTCAGTTTCTCGACCAGTTCGGCCACCGACTTGACCTTGATGCCTGCGCTGCGAGCAGCCGGGGCTTCGACTTTCAGGGTCTTGGTGGTAGAAGCGGTGGAGACGCCCAGCGCCTCTGGAGTGACAGTCTCCAGCGGCTTCTTCTTGGCCTTCATGATGTTCGGCAGCGACGCGTAGCGCGGTTCGTTCAGGCGCAGGTCGGTGGTGACGATCGCCGGCAGGTTCAGCGCGACGGTCTGCAGGCCGCCATCGATCTCGCGGGTCACGTTCAGCTTGTCGCCGGCGACTTCCACCTTGGAGGCGAAGGTGCCTTGCGCGTAGCCGGTCAGCGCGGCCAGCATCTGGCCGGTCTGGTTGTTGTCGCTGTCGATGGCCTGCTTGCCGAGGATGACCAGCTGCGGCTGCTCTTTATCGACAAGGGCCTTGAGGGCCTTGGCCACGGCCAGGGAATTCAGCTCTTCGGCGGTTTCGACCAGGATGGCGCGGTCGGCACCCAGGGCCAGGGCGGTACGCAGCTGCTCTTGGGCTGCGGTCGGGCCGACGGCAACGGCGACGATCTCGGTGGCCACGCCCTTCTCTTTCAGGCGTACGGCTTCTTCGACGGCGATCTCGCAGAAGGGGTTCATGGACATCTTGACGTTTGCAAGGTCGACGCCGGAGTTGTCCGCCTTGACGCGAACCTTGACGTTGTAGTCGACCACTCGTTTGACAGCTACAAGAACCTTCATGGATTCCTCGTTACTCTCCGGTGAAAAGAATGTCGCCTGGGGCGGGCCCGGCGATTGCGCGTGGGTACAAGGGCACCTCTAAAAACGTTCCTGGCTGCAAGATATTTCCTATGACCGAACAGTCTTGTATCGACTCCACAGGCAAAACCCACGGGTCATTTCCTGTCGTGGCGTGTAGACTCCACTACAAAACCGGATTCGGCCCGAAAACCCTGCTCCACGCCTGGTCTTTAGGGGTGCGCCTGCGCCCGGCGGTCAGCCTACGGCGAGCGTAAAACCGCTCGTATCTTGACCGTAACACCCAATCCGGTCAATACGGCAAATCGGCCAGCCTCCAGCTGCGTCCCAGTGATTTTACTGGGCTCCGGCAAATTCAAACAAACGTTTGTATTGGACCCGCCAAGTGGTGTAGATATAATGCGCGGCCAAGACAAAGCGGTGTAGTCCGTCATCCACGAAGCTACAGCTTACACAGCCGTGCATGACCCTCCATCACCCAAAAAGACAAGACAAGCAACAGCGATGAGCCTTGAGTAGGAGAGAACCAGTGGAACGCGAATACATGGAATTCGACGTGGTCATCGTCGGCGCAGGTCCGGCAGGCCTGTCCGCCGCCTGCCGCCTGAAGCAGAAGGCCGCCGAAGCCGGTAACGAGATCAGCGTCTGCGTGGTCGAGAAAGGCTCCGAGGTGGGCGCCCACATCCTCTCCGGCGCGGTCTTCGAGCCCCGCGCCCTGAACGAGCTGTTCCCCGACTGGAAGGAGCTCGGCGCGCCGCTGAACACCGAGGTCAAGCGCGACGACATCTATGTGCTCAAGGATGCCGCCAGCTCGACCAAGGTCCCAGACCTGTTCGTGCCCAAGACCATGCACAACCAGGGCAACTACATCATTTCCTTGGGCAACCTGTGCCGCTGGCTGGCCCAGCAGGCCGAGAACCTGGGCGTGGAGATCTACCCGGGCTTCGCTGCCCAGGAGGCGCTGTTCGATGAGAATGGCGTGGTCCGCGGCATCGTCACCGGCGACCTGGGTGTCGACCGCGAAGGCAACCCCAAGGACGGCCTGTACACGCCGGGCATGGAACTGCGCGCCAAGTACACCCTGTTCGCCGAAGGCTGCCGTGGCCATATCGGCAAACAGTTGATCAAGCGCTTCAACCTCGACAGCGAAGCCGACGTGCAGCACTACGGCATCGGCCTGAAGGAAATTTGGGAAATCGACCCGGCCAAGCACGAGCAAGGCTTGGTGGTGCATACCGCCGGCTGGCCACTGGATGTGATGAGCGCCGAGAACACGGGCGGCTCCTTCCTCTATCACCTGGAAAACAACCAGGTGGTGGTCGGCCTGATCGTCGACCTTTCCTACGCCAACCCATACCTGTCGCCGTTCGACGAGTTCCAGCGTCTGAAGCATCACCCGGTGATCAGCCAGTACCTCGAAGGCGGCAAGCGCATCAGCTACGGTGCTCGCGCCATCTGCAAGGGCGGCCTGAACTCGCTGCCGAAGATGGTCTTCAATGGCGGCGCGCTGATCGGCTGCGACCTGGGCACCCTGAACTTCGCCAAGATCAAGGGCAGCCACACCGCGATGAAGTCCGGCATGCTCGCTGCCGACGCGGTGGCCGACGCCCTGCTCGCCGGTGGCGAAGGTGGCGATACGCTCAACAGCTATGTCAGCGCCTTCAAGGCCAGCTGGCTGTACGAAGAGCTGTACGCCAGCCGCAAC
This sequence comes from Pseudomonas sp. NY15356, assembly GCF_048068175.1. Lineage (NCBI taxonomy): Bacteria > Pseudomonadati > Pseudomonadota > Gammaproteobacteria > Pseudomonadales > Pseudomonadaceae > Pseudomonas > Pseudomonas sp. NY15356. The sequence goes on from NZ_JBLUPW010000029.1 coordinate 44,368, forward strand.
TTCGGCCCGGCCATGCACAAGTTCGGCCCGATCTTCGGCGCGGCCTTCAACTATGTCGACCAGAACTGGTTCGGCGGCAAGCTGCCATTCACCCTGCACGACACCAAACCGGACTACGCCTGCCTCAAGCTCGCGGCGGATTCGAAAAAGATCGACTACCCGAAACCGGACGGCAAGCTCAGCTTCGACAAGCTCAGCTCGGTGTTCCTCTCCAGCACCAACCATGAAGAGGAACAACCCTGCCACCTGAAGCTGGCCGACCCGAACGTGCCGATCGCCAGCAACCTGCCGCTGTACGACGAGCCAGCCCAGCGCTACTGCCCGGCGGGTGTGTACGAGGTGGTCACCCAGGAAGACGGCAGCAAGCGCTTCCAGATCAACGCGCAGAACTGCGTGCACTGCAAGACCTGCGACATCAAGGACCCGGCCCAGAACATCACCTGGGTCACCCCTGAAGGTGCAGGCGGGCCGAACTACCCGAACATGTAAGCGCCCTGCCCTCGCAGCAATGAAAAAGCCCCCGGTTTCGGGGGCTTTTTCATTCGAACTGGCTGTAGCAATCGCTGCAGGGTTTTCGTACAGAGCCTAACAAGGCCCCGCCACTCATTTGTCACCACACATGATCGGCACCGGCTCGGCGGCAAAGCCCAGCAGTTCACGGCGCCCGAAATACCAGGCGGTGAGCGCACCGACCAGGCCCATCAGCAGACAGAAGCCGACACACACCCAGGGGCTCCACGGCATCAACGCAATCAATGCCAACGGGGTGGTGCTGGCCCACAGGGCATAGGCCACGTTGTAGGTGAACGAGATGCCCGACACCCGGATCTGCGCGGGGAACAACCCGACCATCACCGACGGCACCACCCCTACCACGCCACAAGACAAACCGGCCAGCGCATAGGCCAGCCAGATCCAGCCAGCCTGCCCGACCAGGCTGGCGTACAGCGCTCCGATGCCCAGGGGTAGCAACAGGCTGTAGAGCATCAGTGCACGCCAGGCGCCGATGCGATCGACCAGCATCCCCGCCAGCACGCAGCCGATATTGAGAAATACGATACCCACGCTGCTCAAGGCGAAGGTATGCCCGGCAGCGATGCCGAAGCGTTGCTGCATCACGGTCGGTGTGATGACCACCAGCACCACCACCGCAGAGGTCAGCACACAGGTCAGCAGCGCCGCCGGGACCAATGCCCGGCGATGCTCGCCCAGCACGCTGCGCAGCGGGAAGGCCACCGGCTGTTCCTGACGCTCGCGCAGGGCCAGGAATACCGGGGTTTCGCTCAGCCAGCGGCGCAGCCACACGCCGATGACGCCGAACACACCGCCCAGCAGGAACGGGTAGCGCCAGGCGTAATCGAGTATTTCCTGCGGGCTGTACACGCGGGCCAGCAAGGTCGCGGTGAGGGCACCGAGCAGGTAGCCGAAGGTCAACCCGGCCTGCAGGAAGCCCAGGGCATAGCCGCGCCGACCGTGGGGGGCGTGCTCGGCGACGAAGGTCCAGGCACTGGGCACCTCGCCACCCACCGCCGCCCCCTGGAGGATACGCAAGGCCAGCAGGATCAACGGCGCGGCATAGCCGATATCGGCATAGGTAGGCATCACCCCGATCAGCAGGCAAGGCAAGGCCATCATCAGGATGCTCAGGCTGAACACTCGCTTGCGCCCCAGGTGGTCGGCGAAGTGGGCCATGAGGATACCGCCCAGGGGGCGGGCCAGGTAGCCGGTGACAAAGATCCCGAAGCTCTGCAGCAGCCGCAGCCACTCGGGCATTTCCGGAGGGAAGAACAGCTGGCTCAAGGTCAGGGCAAAGAACACGAAGATGATGAAATCGTAGATTTCCAGCGCGCCGCCCAGCGCCGCCAGGCCCAGGGTCCTGTGGTCGCCACGGCTGAACCGGGGCGGGCGGGCGGTATCGATGGCAGTCATGGCAAGGTTTCCGCAGATCGGCAAAGGGCAAGAGGATAACAAATGCCTGCCGTCTGCCCCACGCGACTCAGGTCGAGCGGCTGAATACCGTGTGGCCGAAGTTCATCCGCCGGCCGGAACCGAGCGTCCCATGGGACAACCTTGGCGACAGGGGCACCTGCCCCACCAAGGCCGGCTCATCGATGATCGCCATGAATGATTGCAAGGCTTCGTCGTCCGGCACCTGGGGCAGGCTGATGCTGACCGCCTGGCGCTGCGCCTGGGGCACCGCGGGCAGTTTCGGGTGCTGGGAGTGGTACAGCAGGGCATGCTGGATCTGCGCGCTGCAACGACAGAAGCGCACCAGGTCGACGCCAGCGTGACTGGCCAGCTCGATGCTGCCGATCAACAGGTGGAACGGCTGCAGCGCACTCTGCACCAGGCGCTGCAGGTCCTCGAAGGTGTCCACCGGGGCAATGCGGTAATAGCCCAAGCCATTGAGCATCTTTTCCAGCTGCAAACGCTGGCACGGGTGCTCATCGGCGATGAGGATGCGCAGGGTCTTGTTTGGCATCGTCTGGACCTGGGCAACAAGGTGTTGGGGGACATTCCCTGACCATTACTGCGCCAGTGCAGGCAACCGCCAGGGCGGTGCCTTGGTGGGGGTCTTTCTTGATAGTTGTCGTGAAACGCAGAGAAATCAAGTCGCCGGCCGGGGGAATTTTCGGGCCGTTCCCAAGGTGTAACAGGGCTGATACGCATGCTGGCGCGCCCTCAGGATTCCCATTGGCGCATGCGCACGCGGCAGTGTTTCATGGCGTTGACGATGTGCTTTTCCACCAGGCTGCGGGAAATGCCCAGGCGCTCGGCGATCTGCTGGTGCGACAGGCCTTCGAGCTTGCGCAGCAGGAAGCTGTCCCGGCACGGCCCGCTGAGCTCGCCCAGGGCGCGCTGCATCAATTCCAGGCGCTGGTCCAACTGCATACGCTGGGACAACCCCGGGCCGTGCCAGCGCTCATCGGTGTCGAGCACTTCCAGCGGCTCGGCCTGGCGCACCTGATGGCGCCGGTGGCGATCGACCACCAGGTTCAAGGCGGTGCGATAGAGAAAAGCGCGCGGGTGTTCGATGCGCTGGGCATCGGCCCGCTCCAGCACCCTCAGGTAGGCATCATGGGCGACATCCTCTGCCGCCTGGCGATTGCCCAGGCGCGCGCAAAGGAAACTCACCAGCTCACGATAGTAATGTTCCACGACGGTACCTGGCATTTCCCTGCTCGACACTAGTAGACCGGCCCACGGGACAGCGTGATATCAGCGCGGCATCTTACAAATTATAATGATTCTCAGCAACAGCAAGCCGGTCGGTTAAATCCCGCCATCTGGCCTTCGTCTATCGGTGACCTCCTTGCGCTCCCTGATTGACGGCGCATGGCCATTATTTCTGGCTGGAAGCTCCGATGAGACGTTTGACCACCACCCGCCGTCGTATCCTGTTCGGTGGCCTGGGCCTGCTTGGCCTGGGCGGCCTGCTGGCCTGGAAGTCCCTGCCCTTCGGCGCACAGCCGGTCAACACCGTGGCGGTCACCCGCGCCGACATCGAAAGCAGCGTGACCGCCCTGGGCACCCTGCAGCCTCGGCGCTATGTCGATGTGGGTGCCCAAGCCTCCGGGCAGATCCGCAAATTGCACGTGGAAGTGGGCGACGCGGTGCGCCAGGGCCAGTTGCTGGTGGAGATCGACCCTTCCACCCAGCAGGCCAGGCTCGACGCCGGGCGCTATTCGATCGACAACCTCAAGGCCCAGCTGGCCGAGCAACGCGCCCAGTACCAGCTGGCCGGCCAGCAGTACAAGCGCCAACGCGACCTGGCCGCGGCCGGTGCCACCCGGGCCGAGGACCTGCAAACGGCGCAGGCCCAGCTCAAAGTGACCCAGGCCCGCATCGACAGGTACCAGGCGCAGATCCGCCAGGCCCAGGCCAGCCTGCGCAGCGACGAGGCCGAGCTGGGCTACACGCGCATCTATGCGCCCATGGCCGGTACCGTGGTGGCGGTGGACGCCCGGGAAGGCCAGACACTCAATGCCCAGCAGCAGACGCCGTTGATCCTGCGCATCGCCAAGCTCTCGCCGATGACTGTCTGGGCCCAGGTGTCGGAAGCCGACATCGGCAAGGTCCAGCCCGGCATGACCGCCTATTTCACCACCCTGGCCGGCGGCAAGCGGCGCTGGACCAGTACGGTCCGGCAGATCCTGCCGATCCCACCCAAGCCGTTGGACCAAGCCAGCCAAGGCGGCGGCAGCCCGGCCAGTGCCGGCGCCGGCACCACCGGCAGCAAAGTGGTCCAGTACACCGTGCTGCTGGACGTCGACAACCCCGATGGCGCACTGATGGCAGAGATGACCACCCAGGTGTTCTTCGTCGCAGGCCAGGCCCGGCAGGTCCTTACCGCGCCGCTGGCCGCCCTGGACGACACCGACGGAGATGGCCTGCGCCTGGCGCAGGTATTGGGCAGCGATGGCAAGGTCGAACAGCGCCAGGTGCGCACGGGGCTGAGTGACCGCCTGCGGGTGCAGATCCTCGACGGCCTGCGCGAGGGCGAACACCTGGTCATCGGCGCGCCAGCGGCCAGCGGAGGTTGAATGCCAACGCCACTGATCGAACTGACCGACATCCGCAAGACCTACGGCGGCATCGACACCCCTGAGGTCGAGGTACTGCGCGGCATCAGCCTGAGCATCTACCCGGGCGATTTCGTCGCCATCGTTGGCGCCTCCGGTTCAGGCAAGTCGACCTTGATGAACATCCTCGGCTGCCTCGATCGCCCGTCCAGCGGCTGCTACCGTTTCGCCGGCAAGGACGTCGCCGAGCTCGACGGCGACGAGCTGGCCTGGCTGCGCCGCGAGGCCTTCGGCTTCGTATTCCAGGGATACCACCTGATCCCGTCCGGCTCGGCCCAGGAGAACGTCGAGATGCCGGCTATCTATGCCGGTACGCCTGCCGGCCAGCGTCATGCGCGCGCCGCGGCATTGCTGCAACGCCTGGGCCTGGCCAGCCGTACCGGCAACCGCCCGCACCAGCTGTCCGGCGGCCAGCAGCAGCGGGTGTCGATTGCCCGGGCCCTGATGAACGGCGGCCATATCATCCTTGCCGACGAGCCGACCGGTGCCTTGGACAGCCACAGCGGTGCCGAGGTCATGACGCTGCTCGACGAGCTGGCCAGCCAGGGCCATGTGATCATCCTCATCACCCACGACCGCGAGGTGGCGGCACGGGCGCACCGGGTGATCGAGATCCGCGATGGCCTCAAGACCAGTGACTGCGCCTCAGGACAAAACCTGGGCGATACGCGCCCTGGGCTGCAGGCCGAGGCGCTGCGCCAGCGCCTGGACTGCGGCGCCACCCAGCGTGGCGCCTGGAAGGGCGAACTGTTCGAAGCATTGCAGGCGGCATGGCGGATGATGTGGATCAGTCGCTTGCGCACGGCCCTGACCCTGCTCGGCATCGTCATCGGCGTCGCCTCGGTGGTGGTGATGCTGGCCGTCGGCGAAGGCAGCAAGCGCCAGGTCATGGCGCAGATGGCAGCGTTCGGCTCGAACATCCTCTACCTCAACGGCAAGCCGGCGAGCCTGGGCGAACCGGCGGGCGTCGTCACCCTCGATGACGTTACCGCGATCGGCGAACTGCCGCAGGTCAAGCGCATCATGCCGGTGATCGGCGAGAAGCTGATGGTGCGCCATGGCAACAACAGCCAGCAGTTCTACGTCGGCGGCAACAACACCTGGTTCCCCGAGATCTTCAACTGGCCGGTGGTCGAGGGCAGCTTCTTCAGCGAAGCCGACGAAGCCAGCGGCGCGGCGGTGGCCGTGATCGGCCAGAAGGTGCGTGAAAAGATGCTCGACAGCCAGCGCGACCCGCTCGGCCAGTATTTGCTAATCGGCAACGTGCCGTTCCAGGTGGTCGGCATCCTCGCCGGCAAGGGCGCAAGCTCGGGCGACCAGGACAGCGACGGGCGCATCGTGGTGCCCTACTCGGCCGCGGCCATCCGCCTGTTCGGCCGCTACGAGCCTGAATACGTCACCATCGCCGCCCTGGACTCCTCGCAGGTCAAAGACACCGAGGCCGCCATCGACCGACTGTTGCGCCAGCGCCACCAGGGCAAGCAGGATTTCGAACTGACCAACGATGCCGCACTGATCCAGGCCGAGGCACGCACGCAGAACAGCCTGTCGCTGATGCTCGGCGCCATCGCCGCCATCTCGCTGCTGGTGGGCGGCATCGGCGTGATGAACATCATGCTCATGACCGTGCGCGAGCGCACCCGCGAGATCGGCATCCGCATGGCCACCGGCGCACGCCAGCGAGACATCCTGCGCCAGTTCCTCAGCGAAGCGGTGATGCTGTCGATGGTCGGTGGAGTGACCGGCATCCTGCTCGCGTTGTGCATCGGCGGCGGGTTGATGCTCGCCGGGATCGCCGTGGCCTTCGCCCTGCCTGCCATCCTCGGCGCCTTCGCCTGCGCCGTCATCACCGGCGTGGTGTTCGGCTTCATGCCGGCCCGCAAGGCTGCCCGCCTCGACCCGGTCAAAGCCCTTACCAGCGTGTGAGCCATGACATTGCCAACCCGCATCAGCCTGTTGACCCTGGCCCTGACCCTGGCGGCCTGCAGCACCCAACCGCCGCCCAGTGCCGGCATCGCCCCACCGGCGAGCTGGCAGGCCGCGGCCTTCGACACCGCCCTGCCCCTGCCGGATGCAGCCTGGTGGCAAGCCTTCGCCAGCCCGGAACTGAACCGCCTGATCGAGCGAGCCCGTCACAACAGCCACGACCTCGCCGCCGCCAGCGCACGCGTACGCCAGGCCCAGGCCCGGGCCGTAGCGGCGGGCGCGCCGCTGCTGCCGGAACTGCAGATGCGCCTGGACGGTAGCCGCCAGCACCTGCTGCGCGGCGATGGCAACGACACGCTCGACGTCAGCAGCCGCGAGCGTACCAGCACCTCCTTCGGCATGCGCCTTAGCGCCAGCTACGAGATCGACTTCTGGGGTGGGCTGCGCGCGGCACGCGACAGCGCCTTGCATGAGCTCGACGCCAGCCGCTTCGATCGCCAGACCGTCGAGCTGACGCTCACCAGCGCGGTGGCCGACACCTACCTGCTTGGCGCGGCCTTGCAGGAGCGGCTGCGCATCGCCCACCTGAACCTGGACAACGCCCGTGATGTGCTGCGGCTGGTCGAAGCGCGCGAACGTTCAGGATCGGCCACCCGCCTCGAACTGGCCCAGCAACGCAGCCTGGTGGCGGCCCAAGCGCGGCAGTTGCCCTGGCTCGAGCAGCAGTGGCAGGACAGCCGCGTAACCCTCGCCACCCTGCTTGGCGACCCGGTGCAGCGCTTGCCGGCCAGTGCCGAGTCGATCCTCGCCCTGCAATGGCCGCGGATTGGCAGTGGTGTGCCCAGCGACCTGCTCGGCCGGCGCCCGGACATCGCCGCCGCCGAGGCGCGCCTGGCGGCCGCCAATGCCAACGTGCAGGTTGCCCGGGCCGCCATGCTACCCAGGTTCACGCTCGGTGCCGACCTGGGCAGTGGTGCGCGGACCTTCGCCGATATCCTCGACAGCCCCTTCTACACCTTGACCGCGGGATTGCTGTCACCAGTTTTCGACAATGGCCGCCTGCGCGCCTCCCGGAACCTGGCCCGCGCTGAACGGCAGGAGCTGCTGGAAAACTACCGCAGCAGCATCCTGGCCGGCTTCTCGGATGTCGAGCGGGCGCTCAATGCCATCGCCGGCGTGGACCGCCAGCGCCAATGGCAGGACGAGGAAGTGCACCAGGCGCGCATCGCCTTCGAGCTGGCCCGGCAACGCTACGGCGCAGGTGCCGAGTCCCTGCTCAGCGTGCTCCAGACCCAGCGCACCTTGTATGACGCCCAGGACCAGCAAGCAGCGCTGCACTTGGCCCGACTGCAGGGCAGCGTGGCGCTGTACAAAGCTTTGGGGGGTGGTTGGCAGGTTCGCTAAGGGGCTGCCTTGCAGCCCATCGCGGGACCAGTCGGATCGCCGCACCGCCGCTCATACAAGGCCGGCGCGGGCTCGCCCCGCTCATCCATCAGGCAACGATATTCTTCAACGACAGGTGCCGCGCATACCAGGGCCGACGCGGCACCCGGCGCACCAGCTCACCCAGCTTGTCGTCCTCGCCAAAAGTGATGCGCAGCGCCAGCTTCATGGTCTCCACATCCATTTCCACCGACTTGCCAGGGCGCGTGCCCGGCAAAGTGCTGCAACCATGGGTATCCGGCCCCAGCCAGGGGTCGTCGACCTCGACCCAGCGCCCTGGCGCGAACCATTTCACGCCATTGACCTCCAGGCGCCGTACCTGGCCGGGGTGGTACCGTTCATGGGCGCGGTACCAGTCTTCGATACGGTCGTCGATCCAACCGTGGAAGCCCCAGAACACCGGGTTGACGTGGGACGAGAACGGGTCGCCGAGAAAATCGTTCTCGGCGCCGAACCAGCGCGTGGCGAAGTCGGCGGGATCACGGGCGAACGGCACCGGGGCACCATTGATTGGGTCGCGCGGTACCGAGGCCCAGCACATGTGCAGCCAGTCGTGCAGGGTCATCTCCATCTCGGAACCGAGCGCACCCAGGCTCAGTTTCGACAGGTACTGCGGGTCCTGGTACTGCGACTCCCAGACCTGGAAATTGCTGCAGAAGGTTTCACTGGCCTTGATCGCCGAGACCCATTGCCCATACGCGTCATCGCCCGGTGCCTGCCAACTGGGTGGCACGCAGCAGCCGTCGTGGTTCTCGTGATAGCGGGCAAAACCCACGCGGTCGAATTCCACGCTCGGTTGCGGCAGCGGGAAGTGCGACCAGGACGGCAGGTCCTGCAAGCGACGCGCTGCGTCGAGCATGTGCCGGTGCATGAACAGGAAATCGACCCCCGAGCCGTTGCGGTGCTTGTGCGGCCCCCGGGCATCGCGCTCATGGTCACGTGGGCCGGGCTGCCAGCCCAGGCCACGCAAGGCACCGCGCTGTGTGTCGGACAGCCGGTGCCATTTGTCCCGGGTCGCATGCCAGAGCTGGTGGAACAGGCGATGCTCGGGGCTGACTACCCATGCCTGCATCTGTGGCGTATAGGCGATGCGCTCGCGCGCTTCAGGAAACAGGCGCTTGACCGCCACGAAGCGGCTGTCGGCGATCGGCAGCGTCAAAGGTCGATCCAAGCGCTGCAGCCGGCCACTGAGGGTGCCGCTGCCGGCATTGGCGAAACGGCCCCAGACTTCGTCGAGGCTGGCCACGCATTCATAACTCGGCCCCCCGTGCTGGTTCAGCAAGCGCCAGCGCACCTGGGCAGCGGACGCCCCCACCAAGTCGCCTAGGACGCGGTAATGGGCCGCCCCTCCACCGCGCAGGCGCTCGCCGGTGTCGACGAAGCCACGCAGGCCACGGCCCTTGGTGGCAACATCGAGGAACAGTTCGACGCCGGCCACTGGCAAACCGTCAAGGCCCGCCCCGACGCCTTCGAAACGGAGATCCCAGATGCCCCGCAGACGGTCGGCCAACACCTGTCCGGCATAGTCGGCCAATTCCACGCTGGCCTCGCCTGGCGTGACGATGTCGTCATCGGGGTCATGGGTCAGTTCCTTGTGCGCATAGTAGGCCGCCGTACCGGTCGCCCCCGCGACTGCCAGGCCTGCGATGAATCCTCGTCGGGAAATGGTCATTGCGCCTCTATCCGTTCCTGCCACGCTGCGGTTTCTATCCAAGCTAGGACGTAACCTGGGGCGGGAAATTTACTGCCTTAATTCAGGGCCAGGACGGCTCGTTCCTTCCAGGACTCCGTCTACCAGAGGCACCGACCATGACATCCCTCCTCTCCCGCCTGCTGCGACCGAAGGCCACGGCCTATCGACTGTTCGATATCGAACTCAAGGGCATCGAGCCGTTGAGCCCGTCCCTGTGCCGGTTCGTCTTCACCGGTGACGATGTGGCGCAGATGACGACCTTGGCCCCCGACCAACGCGTCAAGTTGTTCTTCCCCACGCCCGCCGGGCAGCCGCCCCGGTTGCCCAAGGATGGCCATTGGCAACAGGCGCGCCAGGGACTGGCGCCCGAGCACACCCCACCGATGCGCACCTACACCATTCGCGCCCTGCGCCGCGACGCGCTGGAGGTCGATGTGGATTTCGTCCTGCATGGCATCAATGGCCCGGCCTCGACCTGGGCAACCCAGGCGCGCATTGGCGATCGGCTGCAGATGGTGGCGCCGAACCTGACCTATGAAGGCGACCCCGGCGGTTATGAATGGAAACCACCACACAGCGCCCGGCACGTGCTCCTGATGGGCGACGAAACCGCCTTGCCGGCCCTTGCCGGCATCCTCGAGCAACTGGCCGACACCCGCCCGGCGCTGGCGGTGCAGGCCTTCATCGAGGTACCGCTGGAGGCCGACTGCCTGCCGTTGCGCCACAGCCCCACAGCACAGGTGCATTGGTTGCCTCGCGACCTGCTGCGTTGCGAGCACGGCCACGCCATGCGCCACGCGATACGCGAATTGGCCAGCCTACCGTGCGGCACGGCAGGTGCGGTGAAACTGGAGGAGGTGAATATCGAACGCAGCCTTCTCTGGGAGCACGGCCGCGGCGAGGGAAGCGAATTCCACGCCTGGATCGCCGGCGAGTCAGCGGCGGTCATGGACATTCGCCGCCACCTGGTCAAGGAGCGAGGGCTCGGGCGCGACTGCCTGGCCTTGATGGGGTATTGGCGCGCCGGCAGGACGTTCGATTGAAAGAGCGCTGCGCAATCCCCTTGTAGGAGCGGGCTTGCCCCGCGAAAGGGCCGCAAGGCGGCCCCCTTCGCTCACCCCGCAGCCACCGCCGCCCTCACCGCCTCGGCAAACCGCCCGGCCACTTCGTCAACCTGTTCGGCACTGATGATCAAGGGCGGCAGGAAGCGCACCACCGCGCCATGACGCCCGCCCAGCTCGAGGATCAGCCCACGCCTCAGGCATTCGCGCTGCACCTTCGGCGCCAGGGCGCGGCTGGCAGGTGGATGCCCCAGCGCGTCCCGCTCGCCGGTCGGGTCCACCAGTTCCACCCCCAGCATCAGGCCACGCCCACGGACATCCCCCAGTTGCGGATAGTCCTGCTGCAGGCCCAGCAAGTGATTGCGCAAGCGCTGGCCCATGGCCTCGGCATGTTCGGCCAGGCGATGCTCGACCAGGTAGGCCATCACCGCAGAGCCAGCCGCCATGGCCATCTGGTTGCCACGGAAGGTTCCGGCATGGGCGCCTGGCTGCCAGGTGTCCAGCCAGGCACGGTAGACCACCACGGCCAGGGGGAGGCTGCCACCGATGGCCTTGGACAGCGTCACCACGTCCGGCACGATACCGGCGTGCTCGAAGGCGAACATCCGCCCGGTACGGGCGAAGCCGCTCTGGATCTCATCGACGATCAGCGCCACGCCCGCCCGCTCGGTGATGGCTCGCAGGCCGCGCAGCCATTGGATGTCCGCCGGGATCACGCCGCCTTCGCCTTGCACCACCTCGACGATCACCGCCGCCGGTAGCGCCACACCGGCTTCCGGGTCGCACAACAGGTTCTCCAGGTATTGCAGGTTCGCCCGTACGCCCGCCTCACCGCCCAGGCCGAAGGGGCAGCGGTAGTCGTAGGGGTATGGCATGAACTGCACGCCATTGCCCAGCAGAGCCGCCAAGGGTTGCTTCGGCCCCAGGCTGCCCATCAGGCTCAACGCGCCCTGGGACATGCCGTGGTAGGCCCCCTGGAACGCCAGCACCGTGCTGCGCCCGGTGGCCGTGCGCACCAGTTTCAGCGCAGCCTCCACCGCATCGGTGCCGGTCGGCCCGCAGAACTGGATTTTCGCGTCGCGGCGCAGGGCCTCGGGCAGCAGGCCGAACAGGTCCTGGACGAAGCGGTCCTTGACTGGGGTGGTCAAGTCCAAGGTATGCAGGGGCAGCTCATCGGCCAGTACTTGCTGGATCGCCTCGATCACCACCGGGTGGTTGTGGCCCAGGGCCAGGGTGCCCGCGCCCGCCAGGCAATCGATGAACTGGCGGCCCTCGACGTCTTCCACATGAATCCCACGGGCACGCTTGAGCGCCAAGGGGATGCGCCGCGGGTAGCTGCGGGCGTTGGACTCCTGTCGTTGCTGGCGCAGCAACAGGGGCGAATCCTCGAATTCGTACAACGCCTGTGGGGCGCTGGGTGGCAGGGTCTGGGCAAGGCTGGAAGCGGTCGACATCGGAAAATCCTCGCAAGCAAGCGAATGTGTCCCGCCACGCTCCCTGTAACCGGATGTGTGTCGGGTGGTTGTCGCTTGGAGAACGCGTCAGCGGGGCGAGGATTTACCGGTTGATTTGAGATTGCAGGGTGGGCCTTCGCGGGTGAACCCGCTCCCACAGAGGGTGGGGTGATCCTCCACAGGCTGCGGGCAGGGCTCAGTTGCCCTGGCGCGCCGGCACCTGCAGCCAGACACGCAAACCATCGCCAGGGTTTTCGAAACGCAGGCTGCCGGCACAACGCTGGACGATGGCCTGGACGATCGCCAACCCCAGGCCGCAGCCGCCGCTCTGGTCGTGGCGCCAGAAGCGTTCGGTCAGGTGCTGCATGTCTTCCTCGGCGATCCCGGGCCCATGGTCGCGGACCATGAAGCCCACCTGCCCGTCAGCCATCTGCACTTCCAGCTCCACGGCTGCGTCGCCGCCATGGCGCAAGGCGTTGTCCAGCAGGTTGCGCAACGCCGCCACCGCCAGCGGCGCTGGCATGCCCAGGTAGACGCGCGTAGCCTCCTCCGGCAGGCGCACCACGATGCGCCGGTTGTCGCCACCGCCGGCATCCTGCACCGCCTGGCGTGCCACCTGCTCGGCGCTGCACTGCACGCCATCGTCGAACGACAGGCTGCCTTCCACCCGCGCCAGCATCAGCAATTGCTCCAGGGTGCGGTGCATGCGGTCGGTACCCTGCTCGGCATGTTCCAGCGCCTGCTCGCGCACCGCGCCGTCGGTCATGCGGGCCACCTGCAGGTGGGTCTTGATCGCAGTCAGCGGGCTGCGCAGTTCGTGGGCGGCATCGTCGGTGAGGCGGCGCTCGCGCTCAATGGTCTGGGCGATGCGCAGGAACAATTGGTTCTGGGTTTCGAGCAGCGGCTGCAACTCGCTGGGCATGCCAGCCACCTGCAACGGCTCGACGCTGTCGGCACGGCGCCGGCGCAAGGCATCGCGCATCCGGTTGAGCGGCTCCAGGCCCTTGCCCACGCCGATCCACAACAACCCCAGGCTGCCGAGCAAGGCCATCAACACCGGCGCCGAGGCAGCCAGCAGGATCGAGCGGTTGAGCGCCTCGCGTTCCTGATGGCGGTCGGCGGTGGTGATTCGCACATCCCCGTGGTTGTAGGTGAAGGTGCGCCAGAGCGCGCCGTCGATGGTCTGGTCACGGAAGCCGCTGTGCTGGTCGTCCATGGCACCGTCGTGCTTGTGATTGCTGGCCAGGATCTCGCCGCGCAGGGAACTGACCTGGCAGGCCATGCCGTCCGGCACGCTGAGTTGGTCGGCGGAAAAATGCGCGTCCTGGCCCTTGCTCGCCAGCGGCTGCGGCAACTGCTCGATCAACCCGGCAACCATGCGTGCCGAGGCCACCAGGCGCTGGTCGAGGGAAAACATCATCTGCTGGCGCAGGTCGCGCAGCATCCACGCGGCGGCCAGCGCCCAGATGATGACGAAGGCGATGCCGAGGATCAGCGTCAGGCGCGCACGCAGGCTCATGGTGCGGTGCCCTGCGGGGCCTGGGCCGGGCCAAGGCGATAGCCCAGGCCGCGGACGGTCTCGACGATGCTATTGCCCAGCTTGCGCCGCAAATGATGGATGTGAACGTTCAAGGCGTTGCTCTCGACTTCGTCGCTGAAGCCGTACACGCAGTCCTTGAGCTGCTCGCTGGACAGCACCCGCCCGGGGTTCTGCAGCAATGCCTGGAGCAGCGCCTGCTCGCGGCGCGACAGGTCCACGGCCTGGCCAGCCAGGGTGGCCTCGCAACTGCTCGGGTCGTAGCGCAGCGGGCCATGCTCGATGACGTTCACCGCCCGCCCGGCCACGCGGCGCAGCAGCGTGTGCAAGCGTGCGGCGAGCTCGCGCAGGTCGAAGGGCTTGAGCAGGTAGTCGTCGGCCCCGGCCTGCAGCCCATCGACCCGGTCGGTGACCGCATCGCGAGCGGTGAGCACCAGCACCGGCAGCGTCACGCCCTGCTGGCGCAGGCGGCGCAACAGCTTCAGGCCGTCTTCATCGGGCAGGCCGAGGTCGAGGATCATCACGTCGAACTGCGCGGCCTGCAGCAAGGCCTGGGCAGCCGAGGCGCTGGCCACCCGGTCCACGGTCAGGCCCTGGGCAGTGAGGCCGGCGCAGATGCCGCTGGCGATCAGGTCGTCGTCCTCGCAGAGCAATACGTGCATTGGGGAGGCTCCCGGTAGGTGAGGCGGACATTGCACCCTGGGTGGATTAAGAGACGATTATGCAACGGGCGACAGGATAGGCCCATGCCCATTCAGGCCGGCGACCAGCGCAGCCTGTAAAGAATCATTTCCCCGCCAATTCAAAGCGGAAACATCCTACATACAGCTCGGAAATAGTCACCCTGGATGCGTGATGTGATGTCGCCCTGAACAGCTGGTTGTCAGGGAGACAGCGAATGGGGTTGTGGCATTGGGTGCCCTCATGGCAGCAGATCGAACGTCGCATAATCAATGAAATGGGTTATCAAGGAGGCGCCCATTTCCGCACCTACCTCAACGAGCACGTGCCATCACTGGCGCTCAACCTACGTCGGGTGGACAGCGTGCGCTCAGCCTTCCATCAGGCCGAATGGAAGGCCGCCGGTCTGCTGCGTCGGCGCTTCGCCGACCTGGACATCAACAGCATCCTCGACGACCTGATAGCGGTCGCCACGCAGATGGCGATGATCGTCGCCGGCAGCGTGCTGACTGGCGCAGCCATCGGTGCCGGCGTGGGTGCTTTCGCCGGTGGGGCCGGTGCCATTCCCGGCAGCATCGCGGGCACCGCCATCGGCTTCCAGGTCAGCAGCTGGATCCTGGGCATCCTGGGCATCGCCTCGCTCGCTGAGTTCTTCGTCGACGGTTTGCCGCGTATCGCCGATTACTACCTGCGCGGCATCGGCATCGCGTGGGAGGGTACACGCGGCGAGGAAGGGCTGAGCGCGTTCAGCCAGGACGACCCTTTCGCCATTTCCCAGGCCGCGCACTTCATTGCCCTGGGCCATGTGGAAATCATCGTGCTGTTGTTGGGCGCCATCGTTTCCTACCTCACTCGTGGGCGCGGCAATGCCCAGGTGCTGGCTCAGGAAATGGCGGCCAGCCGCAAAGGTACGAAGCTGGGGCAATGGATGCTCAAGCATGAGGAGGGGTTGAAGAAGCGACCAGACCTGCAGGTGCCGGAGCGACGCAAGGGGGCGATAGCTGAGCCACAAACCGTTCAGCCGAATCGGCCAGCGGGAAAAGACAAGGAGCCCTCGTCAGGGAAGCCCGGTAGCATGCCGTTGCATACGGTGGCGTGCTTCAAGGCGGACAAACTGCCAGCATCCAAGCATGGCGAGTTTGAACGGCAGTTGAAGGGACAGCAGGATGGGTTGAATCGGCTGACGGTTGAGGAGTTTTTGGCGAATGTGGCCAATCCCGTAAAACGAAACCCGGCGCAAGCCAAACAGGCCCGTAAGCGATTGCTCCGTGATCTTGAGCTAAGAAACCGCGAGGAATTGCTGGAAATAATGAGTCCCCGTGAAGCCAAAATAATTGCAGCCCAAAGAGCGAAAGAAACGATGAGCACGCTGGCAGCACTCCACAACCCGGACTTGATAGCTGGAGGAAAGGATGTAATTTCCGACTTTGGTGATAAACAAGTCAACTCTACGATCGGCCCGCAGTGGAGATCAAAAGTAGAAAAGCTGAAACGTGCCGTTGAAAACGCACCAAAAACCGTTGGAAAACCAACGTTCCTGAATGTAAAGCTGCATAAGTGTTGACGGAGAACCACTATGGACGAGGTATATTCATTATTACTTGAAGCTATTGGCGAACCGATGCTTCGACAGGAGGTTCCGCCTTCTAGCATAAGCCGGTATGACGGTATATTACCCGACCAACTACTTCAGTTCTGGGCAGAGCATGGGTGGTGTGGCTACGGAGAAGGGATCCTCTGGATGGTCAACCCTCAAGAGTACGAAAACGTACTCGCCAGCTGGATGCAAAGCTCAGCGCTCGAAATGACAGATACCTATCATGTCATCGCTCGTAGCGCATTTGGCGACTTGTACTTATGGGGCGAAAAATCGGGGCCATCACTTTGTATTTTCTGCAATGTCTCTCGATACACTTATGATCCCGCCGAGAGATCGCCACACGCTATGAATAGAGCCTTTCGGTCGTTCCTCCTGTCATTTGACCAAGCGTATCTTGACTTCAATGAGCTATTCGACTCGGCCAAGGAAAAGCTGGGCGTTCTCAGGCCTGACGAAATGTATGGCTTCGTTCCAGCACTCCAACTCGGAGGCCCCGCCAGCACTGAAATCATAGAAAAGGTTAAGACCATTGAGCACCTCATGTTCCTTTCTCAGCTTGATGTGCTGCGGCAATACACACTTTCAGACTTTTAGCTTAATGCTAGACTGCATAAACGCCAACTTGTCGAGAGGTTCAAGATGGACGAAATATTCTCGATTTTCATTAAAACACTGGGCGAGCCAACCTTTAAGCAAGAGGCGCCAACTTCCACCATTGATTATTATGAGAACAAACTACCAAGACAGCTTTTGGCGTATTGGGCCGAACATGGCTGGTGCGGATATGGTCATGGTATTTTCTGGACCGTCGACCCTCATGAGTATGAGGGTGCCGTTGCATCCTGGATTGACGGTACGCCCTTGGCCAAGCATGACACTTACCATGTAATTGCGCGTGGAGCTTTTGGTGATCTTTATTTATATGGGGCGGCGGCAAAAACTGAGTGCAACACCTGACCTTTCCGGTACGGTGCTGCCCCTATGTCTTATACCGAACTCAGCGTTGAAGAGCGCGCCACCATACAAATCGGTCGTA